>NZ_JBVHXY010000048.1:33321-58421 GCF_055569215.1 Kitasatospora sp. NPDC029312
TGTGTTTGCGCTTGCCTTCTTCCTCCCCTCCCCCCCGCGCTTCCTCCTTGTTCGATTCTTCTCTCCTCCCCCCCCCCCCCCCTCCCCCCCCTTCCCCCCCCCCCCCCCCCCCCCCCCCCCCCCCCCCCACCGCCCCTGGACGGCGGGGGAGGGCGCGTCGGTGGAGAAGATCGACCTCGACGCGCCGGGCGGTGCCGAGCGGCCGGGCACGGGTGACGGGCCGTCCGCCAAGCAGTGAATCCGTAGCGTTCGGAGCGTGACCGGGCTGCTCTCGTACGTCACGAAGAAGGAGATTAGATACGACTTTTGAAGCGTCTCGGCCCGGCTTTCCCAAAAATGTCTTCGGATAATGTATGCGAGGCTGTGTACGGGGGCTGGGTTGGGCGGTAGCGTTCCGTCCAGCGGGAACGAGTGAATAGCTGAGGGACACATGGCTCTGACCATCGGCGTCGATGTCGGCGGGACCAAGATCGCGGCAGGCGTGGTCGACGACGCGGGCGCGATCCTCGCCCGGACCCGGGTGCCCACCCCGGCTGACCCGCAGTGGGCGGTCGACGCCATCGCGCAGGCCGTACGCGAGCTCAAGGAGCAGCACGCCGATGTCGCCGGGGTCGGCGTCGGTGCCCCCGGCTTCGTCGACAGCAACCGCTCCACGGTGATCTTCGCGCCCAACATCGACTGGGAGAACGAGCCGCTGCGCGGCCGGATCGAGGAGCTCACCGGCCTGCCCACGGTGGTCGAGAACGACGCCAACTGCGCCGCCTGGGCCGAGTTCCGCTTCGGCGCGGCCGCCGAGCACCAGGACATGGTGCTGATCACCGTCGGCACCGGCATCGGCGGCGGCATCGTCCTGGACGGCCGCCTGCACCGAGGCCGCTTCGGCGTGGCCGGCGAGATCGGCCACCTCAACATGGTCCCGGACGGCCTCCAGTGCGGCTGCGGCGGCAGGGGCTGCTGGGAGCAGTACGGCTCCGGGCGCGCGCTGCGCCGCTACGGCCGGGAGAAGGCGGCGGCCGACCCGGTGCGTGGCCGGCGGATGCTGGAGCTCAACGACGGCGTCGCCGAGACCATCCGCGGCATCCACATCACCGAGGCCGCCGAGGCGGGCGACCCGCTCGCCCTGGAGTGCTACGCCGAGCTGGCCGACTGGCTCGGCCGCGGCATGGCCGACCTCGCCGCGCTGTTCGACCCGGGCGTCTTCGTCCTCGGTGGCGGCGTCTCGGACTCGGGCCGACTGCTGCTCGACCCGGTCGCCAAGGCCTTCGAGCACTACCTGACCGGCGGCGTGCACCGCCCGCGCGCCGAGGTCGTGCTCGCGTCGATGGGCTCCGCCGCCGGCATCGTCGGCGCCGCGGACCTCGCCCGCACCGCCTGACCCACCCCCGCGGTACCGCCACACCCCCTTCCAGCCCGCCGGCGGCGGTGCGACCGGGCCCCGACCAATCCCGGACGCGCCGCCGCCGTCGCATTACGGTCGGACCCGGTGGCGCCGCACGGGTGCCACCGCACCGGGGAGGACCATGACCGCCGTACCCGTCGAACCGCCGCCGTCCGGCCCGCGTCGACTGCGCCTGCTCAGCTACAACATCCGCTCGTTGCGCGACGACCGGCGGGCCCTGGTGCGGGTGATCCGGGCCTGCGCGCCCGACCTGGTCTGCGTCCAGGAGTCGCCGCGCTACTGGCGGCCCGAGGGGCAGGCCACCTGGCTGGCCCGCAGCACCGGGACGACGGTGCTGGCCGGGGGCGGCCGCACCGCCGCCGGGCCGCTGCTGCTCGGCCGGCCCGGCGCGGTGGAGGTGCTGGGCGTGCACGACCGGCTGCTGCCCAAGACCCGCGGACTGCACGCGCGCGGCTTCGCCACCGCCCTGCTACGCCTGCCGGGAGCGGCACCGTTCACCGTCACCAGCTGCCACCTCAGCCTGGACCTCGCGGAGCGGTACGGGCAGTTCGAGCTGCTGCTCGAGCAGCTCGCCCTCGCCGAACAGGGCATCGTGGCCGGGGACTTCAACGAGCACCCGGACGGGCCCGGCTGGCGGCTGCTGGCCTCCCGGCTGTCGGACGGACACCCGACCGCGCCCTGGGGCGGGGAGTTCACGTCCGTGCCCGAGAACCCCTACCAGCGGATCGACGCCGTCTTCAGCACGCCGGGGATCACCGTCCTCGGCTGCGGGGTGCCGCACGGGCTGGCCGGAGTCACGGAGGCCGACCTGCGGGCCGCGACCGACCACCTGCCGGTGCTGGCGTTCCTGGAACTCCCCGAGGGGTAGCGGAACCCCGGGCTGGGGCGTGCCCCGACGCCGCGCGCCCGGCGGGAATTGTCAGACACGCCCTAGACGACCGCGCCGTGGTCCGGGTCCTCCGGCTCGTCCTCGTCGCGGTCCTTCATCCGGGCGACCAGGGTGACGAACCCGCCGAGGAAGGCGGTGATCCCGACCCAGGCGGGCCAGCCGGCGATCTCCCGCCAGACCACCGCGTCGATCAGCAGCAGCGCCGGGCCGCCGAGCACGGCCAGCCAGGCGAACTTGGCGGTCACGTCGGGGGTGGGCAGCGGCGGGGGCTCCGGCGGGACGTAGTGGCCCTCGTCGGTCTCCTCGGCCAGTTCGAAGTCGCGCGGGCCGGACGCGGAGGCCGGCAGGACGGGCCGGCCGGAGCGGGGCCGGGGCTGCGGGGCGAGATCGGTGAGGTCGTCCGGATCGGCCGCGGAGCCGGGGCCGTCCTGGTAGCCGCCCTTGAGCCCTTTCTGCGCCCGGAGGTTCTCGACCTCCGGCCAGTTGGGGTTGGTGAGGTCCACCGGATCGTCGAACTGGGCCACCAGCGCGGCGAAGATCGCGTCCTGTTCGGCCTGGCTGCGCTCGGGGGCACGGCGTGGGCGGGACTGCGCGGGGGTGTCCGGCTCGGCGGGGCCCCCGGTGCCCCCGGCGGGAGCGGCCGGCGCGACCGTGCCCGCCTCCGTACCGTCCGCCACCGCGCCGCTCAGGGTGCCGTCCCCCTGGACGGTGCTGTCCTTGGGCGTGCCCTCCGCCCGTGCGTCGTCCGCCCGTGCGCCGTCCTCGCGGGGCTTCTCGTCCCCGCCGCCCGCCGTGCTGCTCTCGTGCACTTCCGGCCCTTCAGCCCTGGTGATCGTCGGATTCGGCCCCGCCCGCCCCCGCCGCGTGCGCGGGGGCCAGCCGTCGGATGAAGTCCAGGCTCGCCGAGAATATTTCCGCCGCGTCGTGGTCCAGCGTCGCGACGTGGAAGCTGCGTTCGCACAGCCGCTCCGTCACGTCGGTCGAGGATATCCGGGCCAGCACCAGTTCGGAGTTGGCCGGAGAGACCACGTGGTCCTGCGGGCTGCGCAGCAGCAGCACCGGTTGGGTCACCTGCGGCAGCCGCCGCTGGACGTCCTGCCACAGCCGGACCAGTGACCACGCGGCGTGCAGCGGGGTGCGGTCGTAACCGACCTCCCGCACGCCCGGTTTCCGGATGTCGCCGGCGACCCCGGACAGGCTCGGGACGAGGTGACGCAGCACCGGAAGCAGCACACTCGCGGGGTTGTCCGAGCGCACCGACGGGTTGACCAGCACCAGCCCGGACACCTTCGGGCCGTGCAGCGCGGCCAGCCGCAGCGCCAGTGCGCCGCCCATCGACAGCGCGCAGACGAAGACCTGCTCGCACTCCTCGGACAGCGCCAGCAGCTCGCGCTCGACCTCGGCGTACCAGTCCTCCCAGCGGGTGAGCTGCATGTCCTGCCAGCGTGTGCCGTGCCCCGGCAGCAGCGGCAGCGAGACGGTGCACCCGGCCGCCGCCAGTTCCTCGGCCCACGGCCGCAGCGACTGCGGGGAGCCGGTGAAGCCGTGGCAGAGCAGGACTCCCACCGGTCCGCCGTGGTGGCGGTACGGTTCGGCACCGGGCAGCAGCGGCATGGCGGACTCCTTCGCGGGCGGGTGGCGCTGGGGGAGGGACGCTGGGAGGGTGGCTGCGGGAATCCGCATCGTCCCACGCCCCGCGCCGGGACGTACACCCCCTCCGGCGGGGCCGGGCACAGCGGACCGCCGCGGGGCATTAGGATCGACCGGTCCGCATAACGGGAGGCCCGGGTTGTTCTACCGACTGATGAAGATGATCGTCGCGCCACTGCTTCGGATCTTCTTCCGGCCGTGGATCGAGGGTGAGGAGAACATCCCCACCGAGGGTGCGGCCATCATCGCGAGCAACCACCTGTCCTTCTCGGACTCCTTCTTCTTCCCCGCGCTGATCAAGCGCCGGGTCACCTTCATCGCGAAGGCCGAGTACTTCAACACCCCGGGTCTCAAGGGCCGGTTGACCGCCGCCTTCTTCAAGGGCGTCGGCCAGCTGCCGGTGGACCGCTCGGGCGTGCGCGGTGCCGGTGAGGCCGCGATCCGCAGCGCCATCGCGGTGCTGGACCGCGGCGAGCTGTTCGGCGTCTACCCCGAGGGCACCCGCTCGCCCGACGGCAAGCTCTACCGGGGCAAGGTCGGCGGGCTGGCCCGCGTCGCGCTGGCCACCGGCGCGCCGGTCATCCCGGTCGCCATGATCGACACCGAGAAGGTGCAGCCGCCCGGCCAGGTGATCCCGAACTTCGGCATCCGCCCGGGCATCCGGATCGGCCGCCCGCTGGACTTCTCCCGCTACCACGGCATGGAGAACGACCGCTTCATCCTCCGTTCGGTGACGGACGAGGTGATGTACGAGATCATGCGGCTCTCCGGCCAGGAGTACGTGGACATCTACGCGACCGCCGCCAAGCGGCAGATCGCGGACGAGAAGAAGAAGGCCGACGCCGAGCGCCGGGCGGCCGCCAAGGCCGAGAAGGCGGCTGAAGCGGAGAAGGCCGCTGAAGCGGAGAAGGCCGGGAAGGCCGCCGGGGCGCAGAACGCGGAGAACACCGGGAAGCCGGAGCAGCAGGAGCCCGGGTCGGCCTGACCGACCCGGGGCGGGTCCAGGGGAGGGGCCGGGGGATGGCGGAGGGCGCGAGAGCCGGAGCGGTCGGCGGCACGATGGCGGCCGTCGGCATGTCGGTCGAACTCCCGCTGTGGAAGGCCATCTCGTACTTCCGGGTGCTGGCCCTCGGCTACGCCCTGCTCCGGTACTTCAACTCCTACCTGCACTTCCTGCACCCGGTCGCCGGCTGGATCTTCCTCGGCGCGCTCACCGTCTGGACGCTCGCCAGCACCCGGGCCTTCGCCAACCCGCAGCGCTGCACCTGGTTCGTCCTGGGCTTCGACCTCACCCTGGCCGTGACCGGCATCGTGCTGAGCGGGATGATCGACGCCCCGGCCCGGATCAGCCACGGTGCGCCCACCCTGCCGACCATCTGGGCGGCGGGCACGGTGCTCGGCTTCGCGGTCAAGGGCGGCTGGCGGCCGTCGGCGGCGGCCGGCTCGGTGGTCGGCGTCGCCAACATCCTCGGCCACGGCGGACCGACCGGCGACAACATCCACAACATCGTGCTGTTGCTGGTCGCCGGGATCGCCATCGGGTATGTGATCGAGCTGGCCCGGGCCAGCGAGGCCACCCTGACCAGGGCGCTCCAGGTCGAGGCGGCCACCCGGGAGCGCGAGCGGCTCTCCCGGGACATCCACGACGGCGTGCTGCAGGTGCTCGCGCTGGTCCAGCGCCGGGGCGCGGACCTGGGCGGGGGCGCCGGACTCCAAGTGGGCGCCGGCGGCGCGGACTTCGCCGAACTGGGCCGCCTCGCCGGGGAGCAGGAGCGCGCGCTGCGGGCGCTGATGACCGGCGGCCCGCTGCCGGCCCAGCGCGCCGCGGACCTGCCGGAGCCCGCCGCCGAGCCGCGGGACCTGACCGCGCTGCTGCGCCCGTACGCCGATGAGCGGATCACCCTCTCCGCCCCCGGCAGCCCGGTGGTGCTGCCGGACCGGGCGGCGGCCGAACTCGCCGCAGCGGTCGGCGCGGCCGTCGACAACGTCCGCAAGCACGCGGGTGAGCGGGCACGGGCCTGGATCCTGGTGGAGGACGAGCCGGAGGCCGTCACCGTCAGCATCCGCGACGACGGGCCGGGCTTCGCCCCCGGGCGGCTCGGTGAGGCGGAACGGGCCGGGCGGCTCGGCGTCTCCCAGTCCATCCGCGGCCGGCTGCTGGACCTCGGTGGCACCGCCGAGCTGTACTCGGCGCCCGGGGAGGGCGTCGAGGTCGAACTGCGCGTTCCGAGGGAAGGGCTCTGATGACCGATCAGCCGACGACCGACCGGCCGGTGCGGGTGATGGTGGTGGACGACCACCCGATGTGGCGGGACGCCGTCTCGCGCGACCTGGCCGAGGCGGGGCTGGACGTGGTGGCCACCGCGGGCGACGGCGAGGAGGCCGTGCGCCGCGCCCGCGCCTGCTCGCCGCAGGTCGTCGTGCTGGACCTCAACCTGCCCGGCCTGCCCGGGGCCGAGGTGTGCCGCCAGGTGGTCGCGCACGACCCGGCGGTGCGGGTGCTGGTGCTGTCGGCCAGCGGTGAGCACCAGGACGTGCTGGAGGCGGTGAAGTCCGGGGCGACGGGCTACCTGGTGAAGTCGGCCGGGCGGGACGAACTGCTGGACGCGGTGCGCCGGACGGCCGTCGGCGACGCGGTGTTCACGCCCGGCCTGGCCGGGCTGGTGCTCGGCGAGTTCCGCCGACTGGCCGCCGAGCCGGCCCCGGCCTCGGCGACCGGCGTGCCCAAGCTGACCGCCCGGGAGACGGAGGTGCTGCGGCTGGTGGCCAAGGGGCTGTCCTACCGGCAGATCGCCGATCGGCTGGTGCTGTCGCACCGGACGGTGCAGAACCACGTGCAGAACACCTTGGGCAAGCTCCAACTCCACAACCGGGTCGAGCTGGTGCGGTACGCGATCGAGCAGGGGCTGGACGAGGGGCTGTGAAGCGGCCCCGGGCGCTCCCTCGCCCGGGACCGCTGCGACGCAGTACCGCTACTCCTCAGCGCCGGACGGCCGTCGCCTGCTTCAGCAGCCCCGCCACGATGTCCACACCGTCCCGGGTGAGCACCGACTCCGGGTGGAACTGCAGGCCCGCGAAGCCGGGGCCGCGCAGGGCGTGGACGTCACCGGTGACGGCGTCCCGGGCGACCTCGATGCCCTCGGCGGCCAGGCGGGCCGCGTCGGGCTGCGAGCAGCGCGCGGTGAAGGTGTTGTAGAAGCCGACCGTCCGCCTGCCGCCGAACAGGTCGACGCTCTCCTGCGCCCCCTGGTACGGGACGGCCTTGCGGCCGAGCGCGAGCCCGAGTTCGGCGCAGAGCAACTGGTGGCTGAGGCAGACCGCGAGCAGCGGCGCGGTGCGGGCGCCGGAGCGGACCGCGGCCAGCGCGTCCGCGACGACCGGGCGCAGCACCGCCATCTTGGGGTCGTCGGTGAGCGCCGGGTCGCCCGGGCCGGGGCCGAGCACCAGCGGGCCCCGGTGCGCCGCGACCAGCGCGCGCAGGCCGGGCTCGTCGTAGCGGACCACGGTGACCCGGTGCCCGAGCGAGGTCAGCAGGTGGGCGAGCATCGAGGTGAAGGTGTCCTCGCCGTCCACGACCAGGGTCGGCCGGGTCTCGGTGATCTCGGCCGGCGACTGCATCCGCAGCCAGAACGGTGCGAGGTCGGCGCGGCGGGCGTCGAGGGCGGCCTGCACCCGGTGGTCGTCGCCGAGCCGGGGCCCGGTCGGGCCGGGCAGCCGGGCGGGGGCGGGCAGGGCGCCGATCGCGGTGAGCACCCCGGCGGCCTTCGCGTGGGTCTCGGCCACCTCGGACTCCGGGACGGAGTGGCGCACCAGGGTGGCGCCGACCCGGACGACCAGTCGCCCCGTCCCCGGGTCGATGTCGGCGGTGCGGATGCAGATCGGCGAGTCCAGCAGCTGCCCACCGCTCGCGGAGCGGCCGATCAGCGCGAGCGCGCCGGAGTAGTAGCCGCGGCCGGCGGGCTCGTAGCGCTTGATCACCCGGGTGGCGTTCTGCACCGGGCTGCCGGTGACGGTGGCGGCGAACATCGTCTCGCGCAGCACGTCGCGGACGTCCATCGAGGTCCGGCCGCGCAGCTCGTACTCGGTGTGGGCGAGGTGGGACATCTCCTTGAGCCGGGGCCCGAGCACCTGGCCGCCGCGGTCGCCGACCGTGCACATCATCTTGAGCTCCTCGTCGACCACCATGGTCAGCTCCTCCAGTTCCTTGGGGTCGTGGAGGAACCGGAGCAGTGAGTCGAGGTCGGCGCCGCCGGCCGGATAGCGGTAGGTGCCGGAGATCGGGTTCATCACGACGGTCCCGCCGCTCTGCCGGACGTGCACCTCGGGGGAGGCGCCGACCAGCACCCTCTCCCCGGTGTGGACCAGGAAGGTCCAGTACGCGCCGCGCTCCTGCTCCAGCAGGCGGCGGAAGAGCGAGAGGGCGAGCGCGGGCGAGTAGTCGTCCAGCGTGGCGTGGAAGTCGCGCCGGATCACGAAGTTGGCGCCCTCGCCGTTGCCGATCTCGTCCTCGATCACCCGGCGGACGATCTCCGCGTACGCGGCGTCGTCCACGTCGAAGGCGCCGCCGGTCAGCGAGACCGGCGACTGCGGCAGGGCGGTGGTGAACCCGGCCAGCGGCAGGGCGTACTGCTCCTCCACCGAGAGGGCCTGCAGCGGGGTGCCGTCGTCGTGCGCCTCGAAGCCGCGCTCGCGGATCTGCCGGTACGGGATGAGCGCGAGCAGGTCGTGGACGGGGCCGGCGGACGGGATGCCGGCGCGGACCGGCAGGTCGGCGAGGCGGTCGTAACGGCCGACGGTGCCCACCAGCACCTCGACGGTGTCCGGGGCGTGCCGGGGGGTGCGGCGGTGCAGCAGGGCGAAGGCGGGGGCACCGGGGGCGGCGAGGCGGGCGAGCAACTCGGCGGGTGTGGTCACGAGTACGGCTTCCTTCCGGGAGGAATGGCGAGGGCGGGGCTGGGTTCCGCTCCCGGAGGGGCCGTCTGCTCGAAATGACGACGGCCGCCCCGAGGGGCGGCCGTCGTGTTCGTCTAGGAACGCGCGATCTGTGGGCCACCCATGGGGGAGGCCCACCACCAGGACTGGGTGTGGGGCGCGTACATGGGGTCGAGGGTATCCGATGCTGCCGGGCGGGCGCGGCCGCGCACGGGATTGTCCGTGATGTGTCTCACCCCTCGGGCAACCGTCACGAAGCGCTCGTGGCACCCCGTAGCCTTGGCGGTGTGACCGTGACCAATCTCCACTCCTGGCAGTCCCTGCCCGCGGCGCAGCAGCCCGAATGGCCGGATCCTGAGGCTCTGCGCAAGACCCTTGCCGAGCTCGCCTCCTATCCGCCCCTCGTCTTCGCCGGCGAGTGTGACCAGCTGCGCGCCCGGCTCGGTGCCGTGGCTCGTGGGGAGGCCTTCCTCCTCCAGGGCGGCGACTGTGCCGAGGCCTTCGACGGCGTTTCGGCCGAGCACATCCGCAACAAGCTGAAGACGTTGCTGCAGATGGCCGCCGTGCTGACGTACGCGGCCTCGGTGCCCGTCGTGAAGGTCGGCCGGATCGCCGGTCAGTACTCCAAGCCGCGTTCGAAGTCGACCGAGACCCGGGACGGCGTGACCCTGCCGGTCTACCGCGGTGACTCGGTGAACGGCTTCGAGTTCACCCCCGAGTCCCGCATTCCGGACCCGGAGCGCCTGAAGCGGATGTACAACGCCTCCGCCGCGACGCTCAACCTGGTGCGCGCCTTCACCACCGGCGGTTACGCCGACCTGCGCCAGGTGCACGCCTGGAACCAGGACTTCGTGCGCAACTCGCCGGCCGGCCTGCGCTACGAGCAGCTCGCCCGGGAGATCGACAATGCCCTGGCGTTCATGAACGCCTGCGGCGTGGCGCCGGAGGAGTTCAAGACCGTCGAGTTCTTCTCCTCCCACGAGGCGCTGATCCTCGACTACGAGACCGCGCTGACCCGCGTGGACTCGCGCACCGGCGAGCTCTACGACGTCTCCGGCCACATGGTGTGGATCGGTGAGCGCACCCGGCAGCTGGACCACGCGCACATCGAGTTCGCCTCCAAGATCCGCAACCCGATCGGGGTCAAGCTGGGCCCGACCACCTCGGTGGACGAGGCGCTCACCCTGATCGAGAAGCTGGACCCGGAGCGCGAGCCCGGCCGCCTCACCTTCATCACCCGGATGGGTGCGGGCAAGATCCGCGACCACCTGCCCACCCTGGTGGAGAAGGTCACCGCCTCCGGCGCCCAGCCGGTGTGGATCTGCGACCCGATGCACGGCAACACCTTCGAGGCCTCCAGCGGGCACAAGACCCGCCGCTTCGACGACGTGCTGGACGAGGTCAAGGGCTTCTTCGAGGTGCACCGCGGGCTCGGCACCCACCCGGGCGGCATCCACGTGGAGCTGACCGGCGACGACGTCACCGAGTGCGTCGGCGGCGGCGACGAGGTCATGGTGGACGATCTGCACCAGCGCTACGAGACGGCCTGCGACCCGCGGCTCAACCGCAGCCAGTCGCTGGACCTGGCGTTCCTGGTGGCGGAGATGTACCGCGGCCAGTAGTCGGACGCGCGGACGCGACCAGGTGTGACCAGATGTGACGAAGGCCCCTCCGGATTCGGGATTCCCGAGCCCGGAGGGGCTTTTTCACACCCGGATCGCCGGGTAAGGTGAGGCTTAGTGAGCTAAGGCAAGCCTTAGTCAAGATCCGCTCCGTGCGCCTCACCCCGGGAGAGACCGCGATGTACGTGTGCATGTGCCATGCGGTCACCGAGGACCAGGTGAAGAAGGCGATCGACGCGGGTGCCGACACCCCGCGCCGGATAGCGAAGGGCTGCAAGGCCGGCACCGACTGCGGGTCCTGCGTCCGCCGCATCCAGGCGCTGCTCGGTGAGCACGGCGCCCGGCCCTGCCCCACCGCCCGGCTGGCGGCGAAGCTCGGCCTCGCCGACCCGCAGGCCGCGGCCGACTCCGCGCCCGCCGCCCCGGCTGTGCCTCCCGCGGCGCCCGCCGTCGCTCCGGTGATCCCGCTGCGGGTGGCCTAGGCAGGTCTAGGACTCCGGCTGCTCGATCAGCTGGGCGAGGTAGAGCGCCTCGCCGAGCTTCTCCAGCAGTTCGAGCTGGGTGTCGAGGTAGTCGATGTGGTGCTCCTCGTCCGCCAGGATGTCCTCGAAGATGTTCGCCGAGGTGACGTCGTTCTTGGCCCGCATGACGACGATCCCGCGCTTCAGGCGGTCGATCGCCTCGATCTCGACCTGGCGGTCCGCCTCGAACATCTCCTTGACCGTCTGGCCGATCCGGACGTGGAAGAGGCGCTGGTAGTTGGGCAGCCCGTCCAGGAACAGGATCCGGTCGGTGAGCGTCTCGGCGTGCTTCATCTCGTCGAACGACTCGTGCCGGGTGTACTTGGCGAGCTTCGTCCAGCCGAAGTTCTCCTGCATCTTGGCGTGCAGGAAGTACTGGTTGATCGCGGTGAGCTCGGCCGTGAGCTGCTCGTTGAGGAACTCGATGACCTCCGGGTCGCCCTGCATGGTGCTGCCTCCCTGCGCTACGTCCTGCGGTGAACCTGCGGTGAGTCCTGCGGTGGGCATCCTGGCACCGTATCGGGTGAAAATTCCAGTAAGTCCACACTCACTAGGACATGTGTCGGAATATCCGATTCAGGCCGAAGTGGGGGGTGGAGCAGGGGTGGAGCCGGTGGGTGGGCGGCCGACCGCCGGCCCGTACGGACGGGGCGTGAACGGCGCGTGAAGGGGCGCGCGCCGCTGATCGACCGCCGTCTGTCACCATGGAGCCATGGGTCAGTCCGAACAAGAACAGCTTCCGCCGTCTGACCCGAGGCTCCCACCGGGACAGCGCGCGCAGCGCGGCTGGCCTGCCCTGCACTACGGGCCGGTGCCCCGCTTCAAGCCGCTGACCTGGGATCTCCAGGTGTTCGGCGCCACCGCCTCGGCGGAGAAGCACAGCTGGGACTTCGAGGCCTTCAACGCCCTCCCCCGCGCCACCGTCGTCGCCGACCTCCACTGCGTCACCAAGTTCTCGCTGCTCGGCAACGAATGGACGGGCGTGCCCGCCGCCGGCCTGCTCGCCCTGGTGCCCCCGGCGCCCGGCGTCACCCACGTCATGGTCTGGGCCGAGTACGGCTACAGCGCCAACCTGCGGCTGGCCGACTTCGCCGACGAGCACACCCTGCTCGCCACCCACCGCAACGGCGAGGCGCTGACCGCCGAGCACGGCTTCCCCGTCCGGCTGGTCGTCCCGGGGCTCTACGCCTGGAAGGGCCCCAAGTGGGTCCGCGCCGTGGAGTACATGCGGGCCGACCGGCGCGGCTTCTGGGAGGAGCGCGGCTACCACAACCTGGCCGACCCGTGGCTCGAGCAGCGCTACACCTACCAGGAGGAGCCGGGCGACGGGCCGCTCCGCTGAGGCCCGGAGCCGTATGGGGCCCGCAGCCCTCCGGACGCGCCCCTAGAAGAGCGAGAAGCTGACCGTCACCGCGGTCTTCTGCGGGCGCCGTTCCCCGGCGGCCGGCGACTGGCCGCTCACCTTGCCGATGCCGAGGGTCCAGTCGGTCGCGGCCTTCATCGTGAAGCCCGCCGCCTGCAGCGCCTTCTGGGCGTCCTCCCGGCTCATCCCGGTGACGTCCGGGATCGGCACCATGCCCTTGCTGACCACCAGCGAGACCGCGGCGTTCTCCTGCAGCAGCTGCCCGGCGGCGGGCGAGCTACTGATCACCGAGCCCTCCGGCACGCCGTCGTCGTACGTCGCGGTCACCGTGCCCCTGGTGAGCCGGGCGGCGGCCAGCGCGGCGGCCGCGTCGTCGGCGCTCTTGCCGGTGACGTCCGGCACCGCGGTCCGCTTGGGGCCCTTGGAGACGGTGACCGTCACCGAGTCGCTCTTGCGGGTGCGCGCGCCCACTCCGGGATCGGTGGAGATCACCTGCCCGGCCGGGACGGACTCGCTGAACACCTCCACGAACCTGCCGTGCATGCCCTCCCCGTCCAGGATCCGCTGCGCCTCGCCCCGGTCCTTGCCGAGCACGCCCGGCACCGAGCCGTACAGCCCACCGGAGATCCCGTACGTGGCGCCGCCGACCGCCAGCACCAGGGCGGTCAGGGCGGCGGCCCAGATCAGCGGCTTGCGGGGGAGGCGGCGCAGCCGGCCCGGCCGACCCGTCCGCACCGGGGTCGGCTCGTCGTACGGGCGGGGCTCGACGAGCAGCTGGTCCATCAGGTCGGCCGGCACGTCCAGCACGCTGGTGCGCTCCGGCGGCGGGGCGTCGGCGGGCCGGGCGCCCGGCTGGATCACCGAGGTCGGCTCGCTGGTCGGGTAGCGCGGGCTGGTCCGGGTGGAGGCGGGCGGCTCGGCGTCCAGCTCGGCCGGGGTGAGGGCGCGCCGGACCCGCTGGAGCGCGGCGAGCAGCTCGACCGCGTCGTGGGGGCGGGCGTCCGCCGCCCGGGCGCAGGCGGCGCCCACTATGGCGTCCAGGGCGGGGGGGACGGCCGGGGCGACCAGTGAGGGGGCGGGGACGTCCTCGTGCAGGTGTTTGTACATGACCTGGACGGGGTTGTCGCCGGTGTGCGGGCGGCGGCCGGTGAGCATCTCGTACAGCAGGATGCCGGCCGCGTAGACGTCCACCCGCTGGTCGGTGGGGGCGTCCGGGAGGATCTGCTCGGGCGCCAGGTAGGAGACGGTGCCCAGCACGGTGCCGCCGGTGGCGGTGCTGGTCGAGGTGGGCGCGCCGTCGGCCGTGCCGAGCACCCGGACCAGGCCGAAGTCGGCGACCTTGACCAGGCCGTCCTCGGTGATCAGCACGTTCTCGGGCTTGACGTCCCGGTGGACCAGCCCGGCCCGGTGGGCGGCGCCGAGCGCGGCGAGCACCGGCTCCAGGACGTCCAGCGCGGCCCGCACCGACAGGGCGCCGCGGTCGCGCAGCAGGTCGCGCAGGGTGCGGCCGGGGACGTACTCCATGGCGAGGAAGACGTTTCCGTGGTCCGCGCCCTGGTCGAAGACGTTGACCACGTTGGGATGGGTGAGCTTGGCGACGGCCTTGGCCTCGCGGATGAAGCGGGCGGTGAAGCCCTCGTCGCCGGCCAGCTGGGGGTGCATCACCTTGAGCGCGACCACCCGGTCCAGCCGGGTGTCGGTGCCCTGGTAGACGGTGGACATGCCGCCGGTGGCGATGCGCTGCTCGACCCGGTACCGGTTGTCGAGCAGGGTACCGATCAGGGGGTCGTGCCATGCCGTGTCCACCCGGGCGAGTGTAGTGGGGCGGCCGGACGCCGGTCCCGGCGGACACCGCCTCCGGGACCGGCTTGTGACATGCGGAACGGCCTCAGAAGGCCGGATGCTCGCGGCTGTCCAGGACGGCGCGGCCGGCCATCGCGGAGGAGGCCTCGGCGTGGAAGCGGCGCGGGATGCGGCCGGCCCGGTGGGCGAGCCGGCCGGCCTCGGCGGCGTGCCGCATCGCCTCGGCCATCAGCACCGGGTCCTGAGCGCGCGTCACCGCCGAGGCGAGCATCACCGCCGCGCAGCCCAGCTCCATCGCCAGCGCGACGTCGGAGGCGGTGCCGGCGCCCGCGTCCAGGACCACCGGGACGCCCGCGCTCTCCACGATCAGCTGGAAGTTGTGCGGATTGCGGATGCCCAGTCCGGAGCCGATCGGCGAGCCCAGCGGCATGATCGCCGCGCAGCCGACGTCCTCCAGCTTGCGGGCCAGCACGGGGTCGTCGTTGGTGTACGGCAGCACGGTGAAGCCGTCGTCGACGAGGGTCTCGGCGGCGTCCAGCAGCTCGATCGGGTCGGGCAGCAGGGTGCGCTCGTCGGCGATCACCTCCAGCTTCACCCAGTCCGTGCCGAGCGCCTCACGGGCCAGTCGGGCGGTCAGCACGGCCTCGCCGGCGGTGTAGCAGCCGGCCGTGTTGGGCAGCACCCGGATGCCGTTGCGGGTGAGCACGTCCAGGACGGAGCCCTGGGTGGTGGCGTCCACCCGGCGCATGGCCACCGTGGTCAGCTCGGTGCCGGAGGCGAGCAGGGCGCGCTCCAGGACCTCCAGGCTGGGTGCCCCGCCGGTGCCCATGATCAGCCGGGAGGAGAAGGCCGTCCCGGCGATGGTGAGAAGGTCGTCGGCCATGGTGTCAGCCTCCCTGGACGGCGGTGAGGATCTCGACCCGGTCGCCGCTGTTCAGCGGCGTCTCGGACCACGAACCGCGAGGCACCACGGCCTCGTTGAGCGCGGCGGCGACACCGGTGTTGGCCTTGCTGACGGTGGCCACCACCTCGGCGAGGGTCGTGGCGGCGGGCAGCCGGCGCGGTTCGCCGTTGACGGTCAGGGCGATCTCGGTCATGCGGAGGCCTTCGAGGTGGAGTGGTCGGGGGAGAACCGGGTGGGCGTGAACGGCCGTGCGAGCTCGGGGACTTCGCCGGTCGTCAGGTACTCGGCGACCAGGTCGGCGGTCACCGGGGTGAGCAGCACGCCGTTGCGGTAGTGGCCGGTGGCGGCGGCCAGTCCGGGCAGTGCGGTCGGGCCGAGCAGCGGGGCGTTGTCCGGCGAGCCGGGGCGCAGCCCGGCGGAGCTCTCCGCGAGCGGGAGTTCGGTGATGCCCGGGACCAACTCGTGGGCATCGCGCAGGAGTTCGTACACGCCGCCGGCGGTGACGGTGGTGTCGTAGCCCTGCTCCTCGGTGGTCGCGCCGACGACCAGCTCGCCGTCCTCGCGCGGCACCAGGTACAGGTGCTGTCCGCGCACCACCGCGCGGACGTTGCGGGACAGGAACGGCCGGTAGGCCTCGGGGACGCGCAGCCGCAGCACCTGCCCCTTGACGGGGCGGATCGCGGGCAGCACGCCCTCCGGCAGGCCGGGCAGCCGGTGGCTGTGCGGGCCGGCGGCGAGCACGACCTGGTCGGCGGTCACGGTCTCCCGCGTGCTGAGCCGGGCGCCGAGCGCGCGGCCGCCCTCGACCAGCAGCTCGACCGC
This sequence comes from Kitasatospora sp. NPDC029312, assembly GCF_055569215.1. Taxonomy (NCBI): domain Bacteria; kingdom Bacillati; phylum Actinomycetota; class Actinomycetes; order Kitasatosporales; family Streptomycetaceae; genus Kitasatospora; species Kitasatospora sp. NPDC029312. Next base: position 49,227 of record NZ_JBVHXY010000048.1, read on the forward strand.
CTCGGCCCGGTGGATCCCGACGCCCGCGCGCTCGCAGGCGCGGACCAGCGCCCGGAGCAGCCGGCGCGGATCCACCTGGTGGTCGTCCGCGACGTGCAGGCCGCCGCGCACACCGGGGGCGAGCATCGGCTCCAGCCTGCGGGCCTCCCGGCCGGTCAGCCAGCTCGAGTCCAGGCCCAGCCGCTGGTGGAAGGCGTGCAGGTCGCGCAGTTCCTCGCGGTCGTCGGAGTCCAGCGCGACGGCGATCGTGCCGCAGCGGCGGTAGCCGGTGTCCGCACCGCCGCTCGCCTCGGTGAGTTCGGCGGCGAACGCCGCGTACCGCTCGTTGGAGGCCATGCCGAGGCGCAGCAGCGGCTCCTCGCCGTACTGCAGCTCGGTGACCGGGGCGAGCATCCCGGCCGCGACCCCGGCCGCCCCGCCGCCGGGGGAGGGGTCGACCACGATCACGTTCCGCGACCCGCGCTGCGCGGCGCGCCACGCGACGGCGAGGCCGATGACGCCCCCGCCGATCACCAGCACGTCGGCGCGGGCACCTGATGGCAAGCGTGACAAGGCTGCTCTTCTCCCTTCGCCGGTATGACCCGGATCAGGTTCGGACGGTCGCGGGCCGTGCCAGCCCGCCTCTCAGCCCGGTACGCCGGGCTCCCGTGTGGTGCCCCCACCTTAACGCCGGGAGTCGGCCCGGCCGAAGGCCCGTGCGAGGGGTGGGACGGGTGAGGCGGGCGGGCCGGCCGAGGGGTGGACGGGCGCCGGACGCCCCGGCGGCGCTGAGTACAGTGACGGGCGTGGCAGAGCTGAGCGCAACGGATCGGGTGGTCGTCGTCGGAGCCGGGCTGGCCGGGGCGCAGTGCGCCCTGAAGCTGCGGCGGGGCGGCTGGCGGGGGCGGATCACGCTGGTCGGCGAGGAGCCGCACGCGCCGTACGACCGGCCGCCGCTCTCCAAGGACGTGCTGCTCGGCAAGGCCGACGCCACCACCCTGGACATCGACTACGGGCAGCTCGGCGTCGAGCTGCTCCTCGGCCGTCGCGCCACCGGCCTGGCCGCGGGCGTGCTGCACACCGACGGCGGCGACCTCCCGTACGACTCGCTGGTGATCGCCACCGGCGCCACCCCGCGCGCCCTGCCCGGCGCCGAGCGCGCGCACCTGCTGCACACCCTGGACGACGCCCTGGCGCTGCGCGCGCTGCTGCGCCCCGGGCTGCGGCTGGTGCTGGTCGGCGCGGGCTGGATCGGCGCCGAGGTGTCCACCGCCGCGCGGCAGGCCGGCTGCGAGGTGACCGTGGTGGAGGCCGGCCCGGCGCCGCTGCCGGGCGCGCTGCCGACCGCCGTCGGCTCGGCGATGGCCGCCTGGTACGCCGAGGCCGGGGTCGAGCTGCGCTGCGGGATCGGGGTGGCCGCCGTCGAGGAGGGGGCGGTGCTGCTGGCGGACGGCTCGCACCTGCCGGCCGACGAGGTGGTGGTCGGCGTCGGCGCCCGGCCCGCGACCGGCTGGCTGGCCGGCTCGGGCGTCGAGCTGGACGCGGCGGGCTCGGTGGTGGTCGACGGGCGGCTGCGCACCGGCCTGCCCGGGGTCTTCGCGGCCGGGGACTGCGTCAGTTACCCGTCGGCCCGCTCCGGCGCCCGGCTGGCCGTCCAGCACTGGGACCACGCGCTGCAGTCCGGCGAGGCCGCGGCCGCCGCGGTGCTCGGGGCGGACGCTCCGTACGACCCGGTGCCGTACTTCTGGTCCGAGCAGTTCGGGCGGATGGTCCAGTACGCCGGCCGGCACGCCGAGGACGACGAGCTGCTGTGGCGCGGCAGCCCGCAGGACGCCGGCTGGTCGGTGCTCTGGCTGCGCGACGGGGTGCCGAGCGCGCTGCTGGCCGTGGACCGGCCGCGCGACCTGACCCAGGGCCGGAAGCTGATCGAGCGCGGTCCGGTGCTGGACCGGGCCCTCGCCGCGGACCCCTCGGTGCCGCTGAAGTCGGCCGTCGCGGAGTAGCGGCTGGTGCGCGGGGGGCTGCGGAGGTGGCAGTCTGGTGGCGTGAGTGAGATCGAAAGCAAGATTGAAGCCCTGATCCCCGAGTGGATGTACCTGCCCGACATCTCGGAGCAGTGGGGAGTGCGGGTCACCGAGGTGCGTGACCTGGTCCGCAACGGCGGGCTGATCGCCGTCCGACGAGGCCCGAACAAGTCGCTGCAGGTCCCGGCGGCCTTCATCGACGGCCAGGGGCTGGTCAAGCACCTGTCCGGCACCCTGACCGTCCTGCGGGACTGCGGGTTCAGCGACATGGAGATCCTGGAGTGGCTCTTCACCGAGGACCCGTCGCTGCCCGGCAGCCCGATCCAGGCGCTGCGCGAGAACCGCGGCACCGAGGTCAAGCGCCGCGCCCAGGCGATGCTGATCTGATGGCGGCGGACACGCTGCGCGACCGCCTTGCCGACGCCCGGCTCTACCTGTGCACGGACGCGCGCCGTGAGCAGGGCGACCTCGCCGAGTTCCTGGACGCGGCGCTGGCCGGCGGAGTGGACATCGTCCAGCTCCGCGACAAGGGGCTGGAGGCGAAGCAGGAACTGGCGGCCCTGGAGGTCTTCGCCGACGCCTGCCGCCGCCACGGCAAGCTGCTGGCCGTGAACGACCGTGCCGACGTCGCCCACGCGGCCCGGCCGGACGTGCTGCACCTCGGCCAGGACGACCTGCCGGTGCCGGCCGCCCGGGCGATCCTCGGCGAGGACGTGCTGATCGGACGCTCCTGCCACGCCGAGACCGAGGTGGACGCGGCGATCGCGGAGCCGGGCGTGGACTACTTCTGCACCGGCCCGGTCTGGCCGACCCCGACCAAGCCGGGCCGCTTCGCACCGGGCCTCGGCCTGGTCTCGTACGCGGCGAAGCAGCCGACCGACCGGCCGTGGTTCGCGATCGGCGGGATCGACCTCGGCAACCTGGACGAGGTGCTGGCCGCCGGGGCCCGCCGGATCGTCGTGGTCCGGGCCGTCACCGCGGCGCAGGACCCGCGGGCGGCCGCCGCCGAGCTGTCCCGCCGGCTGCGCGCGGCGCTCTGACCCGGCCGCCGGAGGAACGGACGGGCCCGCCCATCGCCTCGGTGGCGGGCGGGCCCGTCCCTTCCTCCGGTGGTCCTCCGGGACGGTCAGTACTTGCGGACGGTGGCGGCCTCGGCCAGCGCCAGCAGCACCGCCCGGGCCCGCTCGTCGGCGAGCGGTGCCGCCGCCAGCGCGCCCAGCGACTGGCGCATCAGCTCCTCGATCCGGCGCTCCACGCGCTCGGGCGCGCCGCTGCGGGCGACCAGCTCGCGCAGCTCGGTGACCTCCTCGGCGGCGAGGTCCGGCGCGCCGAGCCGGGCGTCCAGGTGCCGGGCGTCGGCGGGCGGCAGGGCGCGCATCGCGTGGGCGACCAGCAGGGTGCGCTTGCCCTCGCGCAGGTCGTCCCCGGCCGGCTTGCCGGTGACGGCGGGATCCCCGAACACCCCGAGCAGGTCGTCCCGCAGCTGGAAGGCCTCGCCCAGCGGCAGACCGAACGCCCCGAGGGCCTCCACCAGCTCCGGCCCGGCCCCGGCGAGCAGGGCGCCGACCTGCAGCGGCCGCTCGATCGTGTACTTCGCCGACTTGTAGTGCAGGACGGTCTGCGCGCGGTCCAGCGCGCCCCCGTCGGCCGAGTCGCCGGCCACCGGCTCCAGCACGTCCAGGTACTGGCCGACCATGACCTCGGTGCGCATCAGGTCGAACACCGGCTTGGCGGCCAGCACGGCGGCCGGATCCAGACCGGAGCGCAGGAACAGCTCGTCGCACCAGATCAGCAGCAGGTCGCCGAGCAGCACCGCGGCCGAGGCGCCGTACTGCTCGCGGTCGCCGCGCCAGCCGCTGTCTCGGTGCAGGGCCTCGAAGCGGCGGTGGACCGAGGGCAGGCCGCGGCGGGTGTCGCTGCGGTCCATCAGGTCGTCGTGCACCAGGGCGCTGGCCTGCAGCAGCTCCAGCGCGGCCGCCGCGTTGGTGATCCCCTCGCCGTCGGCCGGGCCGCCGGCGCCGCGCCAGCCCCAGTAGCAGAAGGCGGGGCGCAGCCGCTTCCCGCCGTCCAGCAGGAAGTCGCGCAGCGCGTCGGTGGCGGGCTCCAGCTGGGGTGAGATCTTGCCGAGCAGCGCGGACTGGCCGTCCATGAACGTGGCGAGGGCGCCGTTGACCCGTACGCGGACGTCCTCCACGTCAATGGGGTTGGCCGGCCGGTTGCTGGACGAGGTCACGATGCTGCTCCGCTGGTTCGCTGGGGTGCAGCAAGCGTAGCGGGGGAGCCGGGAACGGGCGTGCGAGCGGGACGGCGGGGGCCTCCGGGCGGCGAGCGGAACCGGGTCCATCACTTGTCCCACATGGTGGAACCGAGTTGTCCGGCCCCTTCGAGGGGCGGATAACCTGCCAGCATGGCACTCGGCATCGCCTCCACGAGGTCGGACCGCGCACAGACGGTCCGCGACCTCCTGGCGGCCGGAAAGCGCTCCTTCTCCTTCGAGTTCATGCCGCCGCGCAGCGAGGCCGGCGAGCAGAAGCTCTGGGACGCCATCCGTCGGCTCGAACCGCTGGACCCCAACTTCGTCTGCATGACCTACGGCGCCGGCGGCTCCTCGCGCGAGCGCACCGTCAACATGGTCGGCCGGATCGCCACCGAGACCACGCTCACCCCGGTCGCCCACCTGACCGCGGTGGACCACTCGACCGCCGAACTGCGCAACATCATCGGCCAGTACGCCGACCAGGGGGTGCGGAACGTCCTCGCGGTCCGCGGCGACCCGCCCGGCGACCCGATGGGCGAGTGGGTCAGCCACCCGGACGGCGTCACCTACGCGTACGAGCTGGTCGAGCTGATCAAGGGCATCGGCGACTTCTGCGTCGGCGTCGCGGCCTCGCCGAACATGCACCCGCGCTCGGACAACTGGGACGACGACATCCGGCACTTCGTCGCCAAGGTCCGCTCCGGCGCGGACTACGCGATCACCCAGATGTTCTTCGAGGTCGACGACTACCTGCAGTTCCGGGACCGGGTGACCGCCGCCGGCTGCGAGACGCCGATCATCCCGGAGATCATGCCGGTGACCAACGCCAAGCAGCTGGACCGCTTCCCGCAGCTCAGCGGCTCGGCCTTCCCGGTGGAGCTGGAGGCCCGGCTGCGGGCGGCCGTCGACGACCCGGCGGCGCTGCGGGCGATCGGCATGGAGCACGCCACCGCGATGGCCGAGCGCCTGCTCGCCGAGGGCGCGCCCGGCCTGCACTTCATCACGCTCAACCACTCGACGGCGACGCTGGAGATCTACCAGAACCTGGGACTGCATCGGCGGTAAGGGCTCCTTCGGCCGCTGTTCACGGGCCCGTCGCCGTCCGGCGGCGGCGGGCTGAGCGGCAGGCCGACTGGCGGGCCGAGTGGCAGGCCCAGGCGTGGACGACCGGCGCCGCCGACGGCGGGAACGCGATGCGGTACCCCGGCCGTTGAACCGGTACAGTCGCCGCACACGCGCGGCGCGCGCGGGCACGCGACTGGAGGTAGCGCGCGGATGGGCATCGGATTCCTGCTGCTGTACGTCGCGTTGGCGGTGGTCGCGCTCTGGCTCGTCGCCGAGGTCCTGCTGCAGAACCGGGCACCGCTGCACTGGCGGGTGCTCGCCCTGGTCGGCTTCCTCGGGGTCGCCGCCGGGATGGCCCTCGGCTCGGTCGTGGTGATCGGCGCCGGCGCCGCCTTGTTCGCCGTCGGCCAGACCTTCGTCACCCTGTCGGTCAAGCGCGGCTACCGCACCGGCTGGTCCCTGCGCAAGCCCGACGGCAGCCTGCCCGGCCCGCTCGCCAAGGTGCCGCTGCTCGGCGCCCTCACCGGCGGCGCGGCGGCGGTCGGGGCGGTCGCGCCCACCGAGGAGCGGGTCGGCGAGGTCAGCGCCGTCGAGGAGACCCCGGCCCCGCAGCCGGCCGCCGAGGACGTCCCGGAGGTCGAGCAGACCGCCGCCTTCGAGATGCAGGAGCTGGCCCAGGACGGCGTCTACGCCGCCGCCTACTACGAGCAGCAGGCCCAGCCCCAGCCCCAGGACCCGTACGCCGCGGCCTACCAGGGCGGCTACGACCAGCAGCAGCACCAGCAGCACCAGCAGCACCAGCAGCAATGGCAGACCCAGCAGCAGCCCGCCTTCGCCTACGACCAGCAGCAGCCCTACGGCGGCTACCCCCAGCAGCAGGACCCGTACGGCGGCTACCAGCAGGCCCAGGACCCGTACGCGGGCTACCAGTCCGGTTACGACCAGCAGCAGCACCAGCAGCAGGCGTGGGACCCGAACGCCCAGCAGTGGCAGCCCCAGCCCGAGCAGCAGCACACCCAGGGCGTCCCGCAGCAGCCGGTGTACGACCAGAACGGCTACGCCTACCCGCAGCAGAACACCTGGCAGCAGGGCTGACGCCCGGCCCTCGGCGTCACGCCGGGCCGATCAGGCCGGCCGCGATGCAGGCGGACATCCCGACGCGGGAGAGCCCGCCGCCGGGGTGGGCGTTGGCGCCGATCAGGTAGAGCCCGGGGACGGGGGACTCGTTGGCGGCCTTCAGCCACGAGCCCGCCGAGCCGGCCAGGACCGGACGGGCCACGGCGCCGCCGAGGGCGCCGGTCTCCCGGCGGGTGTCCTCCGGGGTGCGCACCACCCGCCACAGCACCCGCTCGCGCAGGCCGAGCCCGGCCGCGTCCACCTGGGCGAGCAGCCGGTCGGCGTAGCGGTCGGCGACACCGGGGGCGGTCCAGTCGACATCGCCCTGGGCCGGGACGGTCGCGGTCAGCACCACGCTCTCGTGGACGTCGTCGGGGCGCAGCGTCGGGTCGTCCGGGCGCAGCACCTGCACGGTGGGGCGCTCGCAGGGCGGCGCCGAGAGGGTCAGGGCGTCCTCCTCGGCGGCCGGGTCGGCCGCGTGCACCACCGTCCGGTGCGGGACGCCCTCCGGGCGGGGCCCGCGCAGGGCCAGCAGCACGCTGAAGCGGCCGGGCACCTCCTGCGGCTCCCACGCCTCGGGCGGCCTCCCCGGCCACTCGGCGAGGCCCCGGCCGTAGAGGGCGTTGACGTCCATCGCCGAGACCACCAGGTCCGCCTCGATCCGGCCGTCCGCCGTCTCGACCCCGCGGGCCCGGCCGTCCTCGACGACCACCCGGGTGACCGGGGTGTCGAAGCGGAACTCGACTCGGCGCAGCTCGCAGCGCCGGAACACCGCCTCCGCCAGGGCCCGCAGGCCGCCCCGGACGTACCAGACGCCGAAGGACTGCTCCATGTACGGCAGCACGGTGGCCCCGGCCGGGGCCCGCCCCGGGGCGAAGCCGTACCGCAGCGCGGGCTCGAACAGCAGGGCGGTCAGGCCCGGGTGGCCGCCGAGTTCGCGCTGCGCCACGTCCGCCAGCGTCCACGGGCGCGGGCGGCGCAACCGGGCCAGGCCGGTACGGGCCGGGACGGGGTACGGATCGGCCTCCAGGAAGCCCCGGTCGGCCGGGAGCGGCTCCTCCAGCAGCGGGCGCCGGGTGGCCTCCCAGACCGTCCGGCCGTGGTTCATCACCTCGCTCCAGCGGGCGCCCGAGCCCGCGCCGAAGGCGGCGTCGAGGGCCTGGCCGACCCCGCCGCGTGAGGCGTTGGGCAGCGTGACGGCGGTGCCGTCGGGGAGCAGGTGCCGGCTCTCCGGCTCCACCGGGGCCAGCTCGACCAGCTGTTCCAACGGCTCCTTGCCGGTCTTCAGCGCGAGGTCGCGGTAGACGGCGGGCAGCGGGAGCAGGCCGGGGCCGGTGTCGAAGGCGAAGCCGTCCCGCTCGTACCGGCCGACCATGCCGCCGTAGGTGCCGCCCGCCTCGCAGACCGTCACCCGGTGGCCGAGGGTCGCCAGCCGGGAGGCCGCCGCGAGCCCGCTCATTCCTGCACCGATGACGACGATCTTTGCCATGGCCCGATCTTAGGACTGCCCCACCCGGACGCCCGCCTCGTCCGCGCCTCCCGTCCCGGCGGCCCCGTCCGTCCCGGCCGCTCGCGCCTCCCGGGCCGCCCGGCGTTCGCGGCGGCGGGCCCGGAAGGCGCGGATCCTGCTGACCGCCAGCCGGACCAGCAGCAGGCCGACGGCCAGGGCCGCGGCGGCGAGCGAGGCGGCCAGCCAGGGGTGGAAGATCGCCAGGGTGACCAGGCCGGCCACCGAGAGGTCCTCCGCCAGGCTGACCACGATGTTGCTGGCCGGCTCCGGCGAGGTGTTCACCGCCATCCGCAGCGAGGCCTTCACCAGGTGGCTGACCAGCGCCGTGGTGCCGCCCATCGCGCCGGCCGCGAGCTCGCTCAGCGATCCCGGGTCGGTGCTCGCGATCAGCGCGCCCACGACGGCGCCCGCGACCGGCCGGATCACCGTGTGCACGGCGTCCCAGACGGTGTCCACGTACGGGATCTTGTCGGCCACCGCCTCCAGCGCGAACAGCACCGCCGCCGCGACCAGCACGTCGGTGCGCTCCAGCGCGTGCGGCACCGACTGCGCGTCGGCGAAGCGGCCCAGCAGGCCCAGCAGCAGCACCACCGCGTACGCGTTGATGCCGCTGGCCAGACCGCTGGTGAAGATCAGCGGCAGGACCGTCATCGCGTCCCCCTCCTCGCAATCCCGTCGCCCCCGTCGCCGTCCCGTCGCGAGCCCGACGGAGTCCCGGTGGGCGGTTCCGGGGAAACCCCGGCCGGAGCGCCCCGGTCCGCCGTACCGTACCGGGAGCCGGGACGCCGCCGACCCCCGCCGCGGTTCCGGCCCGGGCGGAGGCGGCGGATCTGAGTACGGGTACTCAGGTCCGCGGTTGAGTACGTCAGCGGATGGCCTCCGACCTGCCGGGACGGGAGAGTGGTGGCACCCGGGAGGGCGGCGCGTCGGGCGCGGCCCGCCCGGGAGGCGGATCCACTCCGTCCCCCCGGCCGGGAGGGCCCGGGGGGCGGGGGCGGACGGTCCGCACGAGGGCCGGTCACGGACCCGCACCGCCGGCACGGGGCGGCGGAGCGGGCCGGGGGGAGACCGGCCGTCGAGGGGGGACAGCGCCCCGCCTCCCGGTGGGGGGACGGCGGGGCGACGGCACACGGCGGCGGGGGGGGGGGGGGGGGGGGGGGGGGCGGGGGGGGGGCGCCGCGGGGGGGGGGTGGGGTTTTGTGCTTGTTCCGGGGGGGGGAGGAGCCCCCAACCCACCCCCTCTC
>NZ_JBVHXY010000049.1:0-56282 GCF_055569215.1 Kitasatospora sp. NPDC029312
CATGTTGACCGAGTCGACCGCGCAGCGCGACCAGTCCAGCTCACCGCGGCTGCCGAGTTCGTCCAGGAGGACCCGGTGGAGCTTGGCCCACACCCGGGCCTTGCTCCACTCGGTGAAGCGCCGGTGGGCCGTCGGCCCGGAGGGCCCGAAGCGCGGTGGCAGCTGGGCCCAGGTGCACCCCGATGTCGCGACGAACACGATCGCCGCCAGCACCTCGCGGTCCCCGCACCGCCGCCGACCGCCTCCCTGTGGACGCGTCGGCGCGTCCGGCACCACCAATTGGAACAGCTCCCACAACTCGTCCGGCACCAGCCGCTCCACGATCATCACCCGCGAAGCCTACCCAGCGATCCAAATGAGATGTCTTCTAAGCCGTTCATGGGTGGGGACACATCCGAGCTCGATGCCCGTCGCTGGTCGGACGGGCTGGCCGGGCTGCATGAGCGGTTTGCTCACAGGTTCGCGCGGAGTGAGTCACGGGAGTCGGCGCTGGCCTACATGCGGGGCCTGCTCGCGCCGTTGGAGCGCAAGAACGGCTGGACCGTGGCCGAGGAGGCCGGTCACGTAGGTCCGGACCGGATCCAGCGGCTGCTGAACCGGATCGACTGGGACGCTCACGGGGTGCTCGACGACGTACGCGGATACGTTGTCGAGCACCTGGCCGATCCGGGCGGCGTTCTGATCGTGGACGACACCGGGTTCCTGAAGAAGGGCGTACGGTCGGCCGGCGTCCAGCGGCAGTACTCCGGCACCGCCGGCCGGACCGAGAACTGCCAGGTCGGAGTGTTCCTCGCTTACGCGAGCGATCAGGGCCGGACCTTGATCGACCGGGCGCTGTACCTGCCGAAGTCCTGGACGGACGACCGCGAGCGCTGCCGGGCCGCGGGGATCGGTGACGAGGTCGAGTTCGCCACCAAGGTCCATCTCGCCAGGGCGATGGTCCGCCGCGCGATCGACGACCGGATCCCGTTCCGCTGGGTGACCGCGGATGCCGGCTACGGCTACAGCAAGGGTTGGCGCTACGAGTTGGAGCAGGTCGATGTCTTCCATGTCGTGGCCACCACCCGCCACGACACCGTGGTCACTCGCCGGGCCCTGGACCACCCGCTCCACGACCTGGTCGCGGGCCTGTCCCGGCAGAAGTGGAAGCGCCGCTCATGCGGCGAGGGTGCTCACGGCCTGCGGATCTACGACTGGGCTCGCATCGAGGTCCGGCCCTGGCACCGCCCCGACCGCCGCCATTGGGTGCTGGCCCGCCGCAGCATCACCGATCCCACGAAGATCGCCTACTACATCGCCTATGCGCCCGCCGATGCCACGCTGAACGAGCTGATCGCCGTCGCGGGCGCCCGCTGGGCGATCGAGGAGTGCTTCCAGACCGCGAAGGGCCAATGCGGCCTGGACGACTACCAGGTCCGGCGCTATCCGGGGTGGTACCGGCACATCACCCTTGCCATGGCCGCCCATGCCTACCTCACCGTCCTGCGGGCCCAGCAGCTCGAAAAGGGGACCGGGCAGCTCGAACGCCAGACCTGATACCGCTCACCGTCCCCGAGATCCGCAGGCTGATCAGCCACCTCACCCGGCAGGCCCGCCGAAGCCTTGACCACGTCCTGCACTGGTCCCGCTGGCGCCGCCGACGCCAACACCAGGCCCGGACCAGCCACTACAAGAGACGAGGCCACAGCCCTCCGGCTGAAGCCTCGTCACGGTAAACACCGTTGCAGTACTAGAACGCGCCGGCCTCTCCACGCTGACCGACGACGACCACCAGGCCGTCCGCGACCTCACCCACCACTTCGCTCCAGCCACGCTGCGACAGGTTATGAGCTGGCTGGAGCGCACCCGCACCGCCGCCCTCGCGCTGCGCGGCACCGAGCAGGCCTCGCCCGTCCGGCCGTTGTACGACGCAGCCAGTTCTGACCGACCGCGCACTCCCGAGGCCCGCTGCCCCTTCCGTTGCGCGCGGCCCAGCCGGTGACCTCCAGCTGGGGCACGCTGCTCCGTCGTCAGCGTCGGCTGTCCACTGCCAACCTCGGCCAGGGTGGCGCCATGACGACGACGAAGAAGACCCCAGCACCCTGCCAGGCCCACCCCGCCGGTAGCCGGGGCAACTGCCCGGTGGCGGAGCTGTGCATCGTCCAGATACGTCTCCTGGCGTTGCTGGAGCAGTACGCCGACGGTGACGCTTCCTCAGATGCGGCCGAGCTGCCAAGATCCGCTGGTGAAACACGTGACTTACCGTCTCCATCCGGCACAGATACGCCGCCAGTGGATCTTCTCGGCGCTCTTCCTGGCCCAGGGTGCCTGGCTTCTGTACCGCGGTTCGCTCTTCCCGATGGACGTCCGGACCGCCGTCGGCTTGGCCCTCGGCGTTCTCCTGATCGTCTTTGGATTCTTCTGGGCGAGGGGCGCCCTCAGCAGCGTGAGCTTCAACGAGCGTGAGATCTGGTGGACCGGGGTGCTGGGCTCCCGCAAGCGGTTCGCCTGGGCGGACATCACCAACGTTGAGGTCGGGAAGAACCGCGACCGTGCCGATTCCGGGGACGTCGTGCGGATCACCCACCGTGACCTCGGCGACTTCAAGCTGCCGGCGGTGATCGGCATGCCGCGCGCCTGGCGCGACCCGGGCTTCGAGGCTAAGGCGGTCCACATCATCGCCACCTGGCGTGATGCTGTGACGGCGACGTCCGAGCCAGCGGCGTAAGCGAGCAGGCGCGCCCCTCGTCCACCAATGGGCGGGGGCCGTCGCTCGGGAGCGCGTCGCGCGCCGCACCCAGTAGTGCCAGCCGGCCTCGATCTGGCTGGGCGGCCAGGCGAGCGCGTCCTTCTCCAGGGACTCCTTGTGGTCGGTCCAGTGCCGCACGGGACCGGCCGACTGGGCGACCGAGTCCGGCTCGGCCTCGGCCTGCTCGTCATCGGCTTGGGCGCTGTTCTGGCCGGGGCCTGCTCGCCGCCGTCCTGGTCCGCCCGTTCGGCCTGCTCGTCCGGTTTCCGACGGCTGCGCCGTCCCGGTTGCCGCCAGGCCTCGTGACGTCTCGCCGGGATGGCGAATGCGGAGCGATAGACGCATGACTGGACGTCCCCCTTGTTGGATACTACGGTGACCGTAATATGCTGGCGGGCATGACGACGAAACGCTCTATGCAGGAGCCCACCTTTCTCCTGCTGACAGCCCTCGCGGACCGGCCACGCCACGGCTACGCGCTCGGTGAAGAGGTCGCCGCGATCTCCGACGGCAGGGTCCGGCTCGGCGCCGGCTCCCTTTACGGCACTCTGGACCGGCTGCTGTCCGAAGGGCTGATCCGGGTCGAACGGGAGGAGACGGTCGACGGGCGCCCCCGCCGCGTCTTCGCCCTCACTCCCTCCGGCACCCAGGCGCTGATGTACGAGAGCGAGCGGATGCGCTCCGCTCTGCGCGAGGCCGATCGACGCCTGTCCTCCTTCCGCGCCCGGCTCGCGGGAGGCACGGCATGACCCTGGAGCGTCCCCCGTTGAACGCCCGGCTGCTGCGGTGGGCGCTCGCGCTCTACCCCGCCTCCTACGGAGCCGCTGCGCTGGCCGAGGTCACCCTCCACGCCGAACACCGCGTCTCCGCGACCGGTCGGATCGCCGGGTTGCGCGAAGTCGCCGACGTGGCCGGGTACGGTGCCCGGGTCCGGCTGGGCCTGGTTTCCCACCGGCCAACAGGCCGGGCCCTGGCCACCGCGGCTCCGCTTGCCGCAGTGCTCGCCGGCACCTACGCGGCCTGGCACCTCTGGCTCTTCGTCCGGATCGTCCGAGGCCAAGGGTTCGGCTGGTTCGGGCCCTTGGGCGCCCGGGGAACGGCCCTGGCGGCGCTGATGCTGGCCCCGGCCGTGCTGATGGCGGTGGCGGTGCTGGCTGGGCACCGGACAGCGGCCAGGGCCCTGGCACTGGTGACCGTCGTGGCCACGCCGCCGCTCGAAGCGTTCGTCCACCCGGTTCTGGATTACTACCAGGCTGTACTGCTCGCGTTCAATGCCTTCGTCCTGTTGGTCGCCCCACCGGACCGCACGTCGCACCCGAGCCGGGCCGTTCCGTGGGCGGTAGCCCTGTCGATCACAGCCGCACAGGTCACCGGGCCCCTGGCCGAGGGCTACGGCAGGGAGTGGGCTCTCTACACGAGTTTCCAGTTCGTCGCCCCGGTGGTCACCGGCGTGGCCGTCGCCTGCACCGCGCGCGCCGTCGGGCAGGCGGCCCTGACCACGGCGGTCCTGGCCGGGCCGCCGCTGTTCTGCCCCCTGCTGCTGGACATGGGACCGAAGCACCTCCTACACGTCGTCCTGCCGGTGGTGCTGTTCACCGTGGGATACGCGATCGGCACCACCGCGGTGCGGCTCGCGGCCCGGCTCGTCCGGAAGCCCGGCCTCCTGCACCGCTGATCGCTCTACCAGCGGGACGGCGGCGGTCGACCCCGACGAGTTGGGTCGCCGTCCCCTGGCACAGCGGTGAGCCGGAGCTGCCCGGTCCCGGTGATCGACGTCACCGTGCTGGGCCGCCGTCTCCGGGTTGGGTGCCGCGTCGCCGTGGGGTCCCATTGCGCGTTGCCGGTGTGGAGGTCGAAGCGGATGTCGTCGGTCGCGGTCTCCAACACGGTGACGTGCCGGCTCCTGCCGGGCGTGGGGGAGGGATAGGCGAGGGCCAATGGCTCTCCAGCGACCAACTGGAGTACGTCCGCTACCTCTGGGACGACCCCTACACCCAGCTCGCCGTCGTCTTCGTCGGTGGAGAAGACTGCTACCAGACCCTGCTGTCCGCGCTCGTTGATTGTGATCAGGTGGGGTGTGTCTGAGCTGGGGTGATCAGATAGGTGAGTGGTGCTTGTCTGTGGGGTTGTTCGGTTAGTGGTTGCTGTGTCGGTGTTCTGACCTGGCGTTGGTCAGTTGTGTTGGGTGTTGGTCAGTTGGAGTGCGAGCGGATAAGGCGGTCACGGGGCGCTGTGCGGCCGGTGGTGTGGCGGGGTCAGTCGGCGGTGGTGTCGTGAGCGCGGTCTCGTGTCTGGCGTAGCTCGGTGAGGAGACGCGTCTGTTCGTTGTCGGTGGCTGTGATGTCTGGCTGGTCGAGGATGTCGTAGATCTTGTCGAGGCCGATCAGCACGTCGAGGCTTGCCAACGTTTCTGCTTCGATCGCGGCGAAAGGCGCTGGACGAGGGCGGACGATCTTGGCGAGTAGGGGAAGTGGTTGCCATGTGCCGTTGTCGAGGCGTTCGCGGATCCATGGGCGGGCGGTGGCGGCGTCAAGGTGGCGCCAGGTCCAGATGAGGTCGATGTCGGGTTCGGTGAGGTTGTCGGCGGGTTGGGAGCCCGCTGCCGTCAGGTGGTGTTCGAGTTGTTCTGTTATGGCGGCACGGGCGTCCTGGACCCACGTTTCGGCTTCCTGCGCGTAGGGGAGCTCGTTGTCCGCGGGCGCAAGAGCGTCGTAAAGGACACGGCCGGCGAGCGAGGCGCCCTGCGGGGAGACTGCCATGCCGGTTAGGACTTGTGTGCGTGTGTCGTGGGGAAGTGTGCGGAAGAGGTCCTGTGCGAGGAATCTGGCGCTTGCGTCGGCACTGAGCAGGAATTCCGCCTGGGCCCTGAGCGCGCCGTAGCGTTCGGCGATGGCGAGTAGCAGTTCGGCAGCCGGCACCGTGGTGCTGGATTGGATGCGCTGGCCGAGGCGCCGCCGGATGCGGTGGGTGTCCTCTTCGAGTCTCAGCAGGAGTTCGGCGGCTTCCGGTCCGGGTGCGCCTGCGCGGAGCTGGGCCAGAGCTTCGATGAGTTCGGTCTCGGAAAGGTCGTCGTCGGGGACACTGAATACGACGTATCGGTCGAAGTAGTCGTTACTGCCGATGCCGCGTCGGTGTGCGTCCGCCGTCAGGTCCCCGCCCGAGCCGAGGGACCGGCTCAGGGCGGGGAACAGCATGGCCAGGAGGCCGAGTACGCCGTCGAGATGTTCCCCGGTGACCCCCGCTTTGGTCAGCCGGTCCCGCCAGACCTGGGTCCGGTCACCGGGTTGTCCGTTGCGCGCCGCCGCGAGCTCTAGGCTCGTGCCTGTCAGTTCGGCGCGGTGGCGGCCCAGCAGCCGGTAGACCCCGGGTTCGCTGGTGCGGACGAAGGTGGCCAGAAGGAAGTCGACGAGGTCCACGTCGCCGGCGAGCGATCCCAGGGACGCTGCGGCCTGACCGAAGTAGCGCTTGATCGCGCGGGGCGTGCGCAGTCGTTGCTCCAGGTGCTGGAAGTACGCCTCCGCGAACCTTCTCTGCTCTGGCTCGGTGAGCGGCAGCTGGTGGGCCTCGAGCAGAGCGGCCAGTGACCGGTCGACCAACGCTGAGGCTTCGCGTTCACGGAAGGCAGGCAAGTCGAGCCGCACCTGGATGATCTTCTCGAGGAACTCGCTGGCGCGCTGTCTCGAGCTTCCGACCAGATCGCTGCGCTGCAGGACGTCGAGGAGGGTCTGCTCGTCGAAGCTGATGAGGTAGTACACGTTCGGCAGGTTGCCGACCAGGCGCACCAGTTTGAAGACCACGAGCAGTTCTTGCGGGGTGAGCCGGTCGAGGTCGTCCATCACGACCAGGATGGGGTGATTCGCTTCGCGCAGCGCCTCAGCCGCGATCTGCTTCGCCTTCGAGGGGCTCGTGTCCCCGCTGATCCGCTCGGAGACGAAGCGGATTACTGCTGATGAGTCGACGCCGACGAGGTTGGTGAGCTTGCCCAGCGGGCTGATGGCCTTTCCGAAGCTGCCGATCTTCTCCCGGGTCTTCGACCACTTCTTACCGTCGGGCAGTGCTGCGCGGATCTCGCTGAATAGCGCCATCGTCAGCGAGTCCAGGTCGGAGTAGAGCCAGGGGTTGAGCTCTGCCACCGACCAGACCGGACCGTCGTCTGCTCCCTCGTCCAGCCCTCGCAGCACCATTCGCAGGACGGAGGACTTGCCGGAGCCCCACGGACCGATGAGCGCGAGGACACCGGACTCGCTCTGGCTCCTGACCTCTTCCAGGAGGCCGACAGCGTGACCCGCGTATCGCTGGTGCCCCAGTAGATCGGGAGAGTCGGGGCCGCCGTCGACCGGGTCGTCGTTGAAGAAGCTGTCTGCCATCCGCACATCCTGCCCTGTAGGAGGGCCTACCAGGGAGCGATTGTGTGTTTGGTCAGGGGCCCTCGATGCCGATGGTGGTGAGGAGTTGCTGCTGGTGGGGGTGGAGGGCGCTCCAGCAGGCGCGTTGCCTGATGGTGGGAGCAGGCATCGTGCAGCTGCTCCGCTACCAGGCCCAGGTCCTCACCAGCCACGTGCGCCTGGAAGAGGGTGACAGGGGCGAGCTACTGGAACCCGTGCGCGCGTCGTGGATCGACGACGACCTGGCGGCCGAGGAGTACTGGGAGGAGGACGCCCGCGTCCGCGTGGACGTTTCGGCTGGCACCCTCGGCGTCATCACCCGAGTCCGCCGCTACCCGACCCCGTTCCCGTACGTCGTCGCGTTCGACCGCGGCCCCGAGTGCGGCGTACGCGACCACCAGATCAGTCGTTGCGCCGACCAGTCGCTCACTCCCGCCGCGCCGCCCGCGCCGCCCGCGCCGGCCCCGGAGCCGTGGAGGCGCTGACCGCTCACCGGCCGCCACCACCTGATGGCGGCCGAGTTGAACCGCACAGCCGAGAAAAGGGGAGGCACCAGCATGCCGGTCATGTCCGCCGTCCGAGGGACGCGGCGGCGCCATGACGGTCGGACTTCACCCGGACAGACTAGCTCCGCCGCCTCGTCAGGCATCTGCCCCGGGGCGTTGCCGCTGCGGTCTCAGCGGCGCTGCTGGTGGGGACGCCTGGAGAGGTGGGCGCGGGTCTCAGCGCGGGGAACGGTGCGGCACAACTGCCCGGTCTGGGCCTGGCAGTGGGGGCAGGGGCGGGTCATCGCGTCGAGGTAGTCCTCTGTCTCCTCCCAGTCGAGGCGCCATAGGCGCGCGACGTGGGCGACGCCGGCGATCCGCCGGGTCGACGGGAGGCTGCGGCAGGCTCGGCCCGCGCGTGCTTCGCATAGCCAGCAGGACCGGTCGCAGACCGGGCACCCGTCCTCGTTCCGCAGCACGGCGCAGCACATGATCTCGTGCTCACCGGGCCCCAGGGCGGAGACGCGGAGTTCGGTGGGGCCGGACCCGCCGAACTCGTCCCACGACGGCGCGTCGTCGGGGCCGATGTAGCCGTCCCACGGCGCGCGGACGGCGTGCACGCGGACAGGGACGGCCGACCGATGGAGACGCGGGAGCGGTGGACCGCTTCGGGCGGCACCGCGTCGCACGGGATGTACGGTGCTGCGACCGCCGCACATGACACCGGGCTGCGCCCTGCACTGAGGGCAGCACACTGCGAGCGCGGGATCCTCGCCACTCGTTTCCACTAGCTCGTTCCTGTCTGAGGCCCTGTACCAGGCTCCCCGTCGGGTCAGGTAACCGACCGGAAGGCACACTCGCCGACACGCTACGTCGCCACCCAGATGCCTTGGACAAGAACACGGAGACGAGTTCCGGATCCGCGTCCGTCCAGCGGTGCTGTCGATCCCGGCTGTCCCCGTCGGCCCGCCCCGGCGGCCCAGCGGGCCGGATGGTAGGTGGTGGACTTCACCTCGCGGGCGTGCCCGCGTGGCGGGCGTGGCCCCGTACGGTCGATGAGGACCAGGACCACGACGACGAACGGGCGCAACCGGTGATGCATCCCGGCGAGGCAGACGCCCAGATGATGACCTGCACGGGGTGCGGGGCCGTGACCGAGCGCACTTCCTACCGCTCCGGGGCCTGCCCCGGCTGGCCCTGCCACGCGGCGCCGCGCCCGCAGGCCGCCGCCCGCCTCGCGGCGCTCCTGGAACCCGGCCCCGGCCCCGGCCCAGGCCCCGCCCTGCCCGCCGCCCGGCCGCCGGCCGATCCCACTGGGCCCGGCCCGGCCCGCACGCCCAGGCCCCGCCGCCTCGCCCGGCCTCGCCCTCGCCGCCACCCGGGCGCCCGTCTGCCCGTCCAGGCCCTCGCCGCCGTCCTCGGACCCGCGGCCGCGTCCGGTCGTTGAAACGAGCGAGCGCCTCCACCAGGGCGCGCGGCGGACCGCCTTCCTCCCACTGCTGCCCGGCTCCTACACCCCCCCGGCTCCGGCAGCCCAGGCACCGCCCCCTTCCGGGTCGGCCGGCACGAAAACGCGGGTCGGCCGACCCGCCCCAGGGCTTGCCCAAGGGCTTGCCCGCCCCTCACCGAGACCAGCAGGCACGGCCCCGGCCCTGCCCACGGCACCGCTGCTCCTTCGCGTGGCAGGGCCGGCTTTCGCGGGTCCCGTGTCGTGGCCGCATGGGCGTGGTGTGCGGGGGCAAGCTGTCGCCCATGACGACACGAGGTCCCCGTCGCAGCCGGAGGCTGTCGCGCGCCAAGGCCCTTGGCGTGCCGCTGTCCGCCCTGGAGGCGCAGCGCCCGCGCTCGGTTCCCGCCCCGCCTCCACCGGCCGGTCCGGCAGTCGCCCAGCTGTCGCCAGACCTGCCCGCGCCGGGCCTGTCCGCGCCGGCTCGCACCCGGGATGAGCCGTGCTGCCGCGTTCGTACGGACCGCACCGTCAGCCTCGGTGGGACGGTGTTCGTGATTCACCGCCATCAGCACGGCTGCCCACGATGGACGGTCCCCGCCTCGGACTGAGTTGGACCAAGCCAGTAGCCCCACGCGGTCCCGGGCGGGCCGAGCCGCTCACTACCTGCCCGTGAGGTGCGAATCACCATGGCCCGCAAGTCGGTCGCCAGGTCCGCGGCGGTGCTGACCGGGAGGTCTACCTTCCAGACTTGCCGTCGCCGTCGGGTGTCGGTCTTCGGCCGGCCGTGTGCCTTGCTCCGTTCTGGTGACGGGGTCGGTGCCAGGGTGTGGGGCGGCGGTGGCTGGGCAGCCGCCGGGACTGGCTGAACAGGCCGTCTTCCGGGAGGTTCGTGATGGTCATCAAGAAGCTGCACGACGCGGGTCTGAAGTCGGAACACGCCTATCTGGCGGGGATGGCGTCGATCGGATTGTCCTTCGTGTCGTGGATGGTGTCGGTGAAGGCCGAGCAGGCCGGGCTGGACCGGGCGGACCGGTGGGGCATCTTCGTCGGGGAGTGGGCGCCGACGTTCTTCTGCATGGGCCTGGCGCTGTCCCAGTACGAACGCGAGCCGAACCCGGTCTTCGCGAACGACCCGCGGCTGTCCACGACGTCCTGACCCTGAGCGGTGCCTGCCGAGGCGACGGCAGGCACCGCGGTGCCCCACCCATCTACACCGCCCTGGAACGCGCCGGCCTCCACGCGCTGTCCGACGACGACCACCAGGCCGTCCGCGACCTCACCCGCACCCTCGACCCCGCCACGGTGCGCCAGGTCGTGAGCTGGCTGGAGCGCACCCGCACCGCGGCCCTGGCGCTGCGCGGCGCCGAGCCCGCCAGGCCGGTGGTGCGTCGCCGGTCCTGACAGGCCACCAGGCGCCGCCCGTGCCGGGAAGCCGGCCGACCAGCGGAGCGTGCCGGCAGCCCGACGGCGCAGCACCGCTGATGCGCTGCCTTTTTTGGGTGGTCTTGTCAGGTGCCTTGGCGGGTGCCTTGTGAGGTGTCTACCGGGTGGTCTTTCAGGCACACGGCCCTCCGGTTGGGCGCGGCATCACCGCAGGTCAGGACCCCTTCCAGGTGGGCCGGAAATTCCGACAACCCCTTCTCTGCCCTTGGTCTTGGGTGGGAGGTCGGCCGGTCGGTCCGTTCGGGGTTCGCGCCTGCGGCGGGCCGGTGTTCTTCCGCGCGTCCGGCGAAGCCGTCCGGGCCAACTGTCGGACGACGTGGTTGTGTCAGTGGCTGGCGACAGGTTGTGTCAGTACTCGGCGACACGGGATTCGTCAGTGGGGGAGTTCGGTACAGGTCTCTCGGCGGTGCCGGTCAGGTCGAGGCTGTAGAGGACGTCGTTGGTCAGGGCGAGGATGAGGTTGCCTGGTTGGGTGACGAGTCCGGCGTTGATGAGGCCGTGGAGGGCGTGATCTTGGAGGGGGTTGGTGTGGTCGGTGTCTGAGGTGTGCCAGATGGTGAGGAGGGTTTCGGCTTCGGTCGGGGTGAGGGGGTCGCGTTGGTAGCGGGCGGGGTGCGGGGTGTCATCGTCGTGGGGTGCGATGAGCTGGGTCTGCTGGCTTGCGACGAGCAGGTCCAGGCGTGGTGAGGTGCTGAGGTAGCCGCAGGGTTTCACCGCGTAGGGCTACGGCACCGCCGATGGCGGGGTGCGCGAGGGCGTGGGCGGCCGCGTCGTCGACGCGCTTGACGGGCCAGCCGAGCGCGTGGGCGAGTTCCTCGGGGAGCATGGGCCGGTCGGCGAGGGTGAGGGCGTTGACCAGTCGCAGGCGGTACGGCCGAAGACGTGAAGGAAGGTCAGCCAGACCGCGAGCGAGTACGCGTACCGGCGCATCGTCCTAGCCGGTGCGCCGGCCATCGAGCCAGTGCGGAAGAACAGGTTCACTCGCGGATCCGCATAGCCCGTGGGAGCGATCAAGATCGGAGTGCCGTGCCGAGCCCCGTTCCGAGCGGCTCGCTCGTGGACGTCGCCGAACCACGCGAACTCCTCCTCGGCGGCAAACGGAACTGCCCCCACCATCTTGTAGAAGTCAACGGACCAGCGCCCCAGACCATCCATAATTCCGCCATGCTCAGAGAGTTATTTCTACAGCACGCAGATGCCCGGAGAACGGCCGACCACCTCGAAGCGGGAGAGTCCGTCCTGGCCGGCATAGCTCGCGAGGCCGACGAGGAACTCGACATCACCATCCGGGAGGAGGCCCTCGACCAGGTGCACACCCTCCACCACTTCGACGCCGACGACGGTGCCGGCCACCGCCAGCTGTTCTTCACCCCCCGCGCGCACACCGGCGAGATCGCCAACCGTGAACCGGACAAATGCGCCGCCCTCTGCTTCTGGTCGCTGGACGGGCTTCCGGAGCCCATCGTCGGCTACACCGCCGACGCGCTCGCGCAGATCACCGCCGGCCGCCCGCTGTCCGTCGTCGGATGGCCGGCATGAGCACCACGAGCCACCCGAGGCTCCCGGCCGCCGGGGCGCCCGCGGGGAGCGCGGAGACCCGGCTCGTGGTCGTCCGGGGAAACTCGGCGTCGGGCAAGTCGTCGGTGGCGGCTGGCATCCGGGACCGGTTCGGCCGGGGCCTGGCCGTGGTCGCCCAGGACAATCTCCGCCAGATCGTGCTGCGCGAGCAGGACCGGCCCGGCGGCGCGAACATCGGCCTGATCGACACCGTGGCCCGGTACGCATTGGGCGCCGGCTACCACGTCGTCATCGAAGGCATCCTGTACGCCGATCACTACGGCGAGATGCTCACACGCCTGGTGGACGATCACCACGGCATCACCCACTGCTACTACCTCGACATCCCGATCGACGAGACGCTGGCCCGCCACTCCTCGAAAACCGATCCCTGGTACGTGGCGGCGGCCGTCACCGAGCGTGAACTGCGCGACTGGTACCGCGAACACGACCTTCTACCGGGCGGCATCGAGACCGTCATCGGCAGCGACAGCACCCTCCGGGACACGGTCGACCGCATCATGCGCGACACCGCGCTCTCGGAGCTGCCCGCCCGCGACAACTAGGGCCTGTTGCGAAAGTGGATCTTGCTCGTTAATGATCACGTCCTGTGGGACGGTGGTGAGCTTCAGGTCGCCGGGGCAGTTGCTGGAGCAGTACGCCGACGGCCCGCTGAGCATGAACTACCGGTTCAGCCCGGACAAGACCACCCAGCGGGCGATCCGCCTGCTCGCGGCCCTCCTGAACGTGCCTCCCAGAGCCGTACGCCGCCACACCCGCGGCTCCCGCTGGCCCGCTGGCCGAAAAGCTGCGCCAGGCGGTGAACCGCCGGACGGAGGAGGAGTTCTGCCCCGTGCGCCTGGCTGAGCGGGCGGCGAAGCAGGCCCGAGCGGAAGCGGCGGATGCCCGGCGCCGAGCCGCCCGTGCGATTCACCGGGAGAAGTAGCCCATCCTCCGCCCGCTCAGCGGGCCGACGGGGTCGGGGGCCATACGCCGAACCCTGCTCGGCGTCGAACTTCTGGGACCGCTCCACCTCGGTGAACCCGAGTTTCACCGTCAAGCGCACCGAGCGGTCGTTGGAGGCCTGGGTGCACAGCCCGGCGGACCGCCGACGCCGCCCACCGCAGCCTGGCTGGCACCGCCGCCCAGCCCCTCTACACCGCCCTGGCCCGCGCCGGCCTCCACGCGCTGTCCGATGACGACCACCAGGCCGTCCGCGACCTCACCCGCCACCTCGATGCCGCCACGCTGCGCCAGGTCATGGGCTGGCTGGAGCGCACCCGCACGGCGGCCCTCGCGTTGCGCGGCGAGCAGGTCCGGCCTGCCCGGCCGGTCGCGCGCCGCCGGCTCTGACACGTCATGAGGCGCCGGCCACCACCAGGTGGTCGGCGCCTCGTGCTGCGCCTGCTGCGGAGCAGGCGCGACGTCAGAGAGAGGGTCCTGAGCGCTGCGTCGATCGACGCGGTCCGGTGGCTGGCTTTGTTCACGACTTCCGACAGCGATTGTCCAGCTCCTCGCGAGGCGGTCAGCCAGCCCGGGGCCGGATCGGCGCCGTCGTGGACGCGCACGAGTTTCGGAGGGGCTGTATCTGCGCCCACTTCTCACGCGATATTCGCGTCATGACGGTCATCTGTGACCACTCCTATGTCAACTCAGCCATCAACGACGCGCGGTTGGGGCGCCGCGGAGAGCGGAGTGCCGTCAGCCCCGCCACGGTTCCAACACGTCGCGTTGATCGGGTGCGACGACCAGCCGCGCTGGCCGCCTTCTGCCAGGCGACCGGTCGCCGGATCCGGCGCCACCCCGCCTACCCTCCGACCCCGTTCGGGTCACAGATGAAGGACGACACGGCATCGTTCCACCCGAAGGGGGTCAGGTCGGGAATGCGGTTACCTGCGGGGACGAGGAATTGATCTCCCGTAAGATTGATATCCCGGAAAAGGACCACATCGAACCGGCACACACTCACCGAGGACACTACGTCGTTCCAGTTCTGACTGTGAAGGAATCCCCTGCGAACCCTTGTCAGATCCGGCCAGTTGAAGCCGTGCTCCAACTCGAGACGGTCTCCCCCCTCGTTCGCATCCTCCCAGACCCTCGTGAAGGTCGGAAGCCCGAAGTCCGCTGCGGTCTCGGGGGTCATCGACTGCGCTTCAGAGAGCATCGCCGATCGGTCGGTGAAGGCCCCGAGGGCGACGGCTCCGCCCTCGGACAGGCGAGTCGTGTAGAGCGTCTGGTTCCTCATCATGGCATTGAGCCGCTCGAGGTCTTCGACCATTTCACCGTCGAGTACCACCGGGATCTGAGGTTCGATGGGCTGTCGGGAGCCACTCGCCGAAGGGCGTCCATCGCTGACGGCCCTGAGAATTTCAGGAGAGTTCCGGAAGGGCTGTATCTGCGCCCACGTCTCACGTGCTTTTTGCGCCATTATGGTCATATGTAATCACTCCCCAGTCTAGCCATCAATGACTAACTGGTTATTCGTCTATTTCATGCCAGGCGTCCAGCGTTAATCATCATGGGCCCCAGAACTCAATCTTGGCTCAGTGCGCGGGTGAGGCCGAATGACCTGCCCCTCAAGATGTGCCCTCCCCTGCGGGGCAGGAGATGTTGCCGCCTCGCTGCCCCCAGGCACCACCATACTCGCCATCGCTCAAATCCGCTGAATGGCTACGACGCTTTGTCAGCTGTAACAGCCAGTTATTTCTCAGTCCGGTGAACGAAGGTTTTCCGCCGCAAACAATCGACTACGGTAACGCTCAGCAGCGTTGCGGTTTTGACGGTATGCGGTTCGCCGTATGAGCACTTCGACCACCTGGGCAGGGAGCGTGGCTCCCCGCGCAACGCCGACTTCTCCGCCCTGAGGGCACACGTACGGACCGGGCGCGGCCGAACGCGCTCCTGGCCCGGTGACGGCCGCAAGCGCAGCGACCTGCTCCAGGGGCCCACTGGAGCACGCCCGGAGCTGGGCGGCGACGGGGCAGCGCATCAGCCCGGGTCAGGATTCGAACGGGGGGCTGTTTCAGACGCTCTCGGCGAGCCGGGCCGGTGTCGTGAGGAGAAAGAGCTGGCCAGCGGCGGCTGCGGGCTGGAAGTCGAAGACGCCTGTGAACGGGCCTTACCACAGGTCCAAAGCTCAGCCATGCCAGGCAACCTACCCGGCGGAGGCCGAACGGGAGGAGGAGGCCCGGGCGACCCCGGAGGAGCCGCTCACGGTCACGATCGACGAGTGGCAGGACGTTGCAGGCCTGTGCGGCAACGTACTTGGGCTCGTTGGTGTTGCCGGTTCCGACCGAGCGGGGGCACCACCGTAGGTCACCCCGCCGCTTCCGGCCGGTGCCCCGTGTTTTCCCAGGTCAGACCGCACGCGCGGCGGGCCGGAAAATCAGACGAACCGCTTCTGTCTGTCTCTCTACCCTGGTTGCTGGTGGTGGGTGGTGCCTGTGGATGACGGTCGGACGGCACCGCGGGTTGTCAACCTGAGCTCGCTGGTGAGAGTAGGAAACGGTTGTTCTGTCACGTAAGCCAAGTTCAGGCCGCGCCTGTCGGAGCATCGGCCTCCGGCCTTCGGCGCCGCGCCGTCCCGCTGTGTATGGCCGGAAGGCCGCGAGCGAGTGGGAGAAGAGGCTAGAAGTTGAACACGGACTCCGCTCCGAAGTCCGCAGACACTGCGTGATGCGTGTCCGCACCGGGTTCGGGGCAGACGCCCTGGTCGCTGGGGTCCCCGTGAAAGAACATCAGGCCGCAATGCCCGCACAGCGCCCACCCTGATGCGAAACGGTCGAAGGCGCCCCAGGATGTGGGAAAGAAGTAGGCGTGGTCTCCGGCTTCGTGATGGCCCAGAACGAGCAAGGAGCCCACGTCGGTCTGCTCCCGATGAGGCAGGCGTCCAGGGCAGACGCCATTCACCGCACCGTCGCCAATACTGAACATCCCATCGCATGTGGTACACCGGAAGAAGTCGCCCGTCCAGCCTCTGACCGTGAAATCACCCCGGTGTGTGGGATCCATCTCGGCCTGGAACTGCCATTGCGGCACCGCCACATGGGGACCTGGGAGGATCCCCCCAGGGGGAGTCGGGGCCGCGGCGGCACAAGCACCGTTGCTGCCCGGGCCATGGTCGGGCGACACCTGAGTGCTGCCGCTGAAGTACATCGCGCGACAGTTCTGGCATCCGGTCCAGCCGGGCTGACCTGGCATCCGACTAAACTCCCCTCAATTTTCCCGTCTCCCGCCCGGAACTGCCATCGTGGTCGGCGCAAAAGGCCGCCTCACCGGCTGGGAAACCGTGGCCGGCCGTGTGTCGGAAATGGGAAACGGGACAGCGGGTAGAAGCTGGGCTCGGCGTCCGGACGGCGCACCGCCTGCGGGGGATACTGCCGTACCCCTCTTATCAGCATCACATGCCGACCGCGAGCGGACCACTCGCAGCATCAGCCACAGCTCCACTACCGCCGATCCCGCCGCCTGTACAAACCGTCACAAGCCCGTGCGGGCGATGCCGCCCGACCAGCTGATGATCTATTTTCCGTTCAAATCTCGAGCAGGTACCAGTGGGAGTTCTCCTCAGGGCTGTTGTCGTGGGCCCACGGCCCTGGTCCGGGCAGGTGGGTCAGTTCGGCTAGAGCGATCCCATTCACCTCGTGACCCTGGGACTCGAAGAACCGCCGGAACACTCCGTGCGGGTCGTTGCCGAGGTCACGGAGTGTCGCGTCGTCGGGTTCGAGGCGCACCTCGTAGATCGATACGGCCGCCACCCGCACGCGTTCGACGCTGCCCCTCACCACGGTTTCGTCGGACATAGAAACTCCTCCTCACGTCCTCAGGTCCTCACGGAAGGAGCCGGGTCCATGTCGAGGCGTACTTCCCACTCAGGATGTGGACGAACTCCGGCCGGTACGGCTGGCCCTCCACCGGAGCCGGCGCCGTGAGCCGGTTGACCGTGTACCCCTGGGCCTCTAGGAACCTCCTGACGGCCCCGCTGGGATCCCTCTCCAGATGCCGCCGCACCAGGTCATCCTCGACATCGATCGTGACGCGGACGACTTCGAACTCGCTGTCCTCCACCTTCTTCATGGTTCCCCGTGGTTCCACTGCGTCTGACATCGTGCTACCACCTCGCTCCCCCCGGCATGCGGCCCCGTGTCCCAGTCTGCGCCGACCCCCCACACCCGCAACCGGCTGGAGTGCCCGCAGTGCGCGGATGACCGGGAGGTAGGCGAGCTGCGCACGCGTCCGGCGAAGCCGTCCGCGCCGAGCCGGCCCGAACCGGCCGCTCCCGGCGCCGTCCCGGCCGCACGGACGAGATCCTCACAACTTATTGAGCATGGACATTAGGCTCGACGGTTCTGCTGGCAGGTCCGCTCCGCCGCAGTGTTGGTAGGGGAGGGAGAGGGGGAGTTGAGCGAGGTTGGAAGCGATGCCGGCTCCGTGGACGGTGCCGCCGGTGGCTTGGGTGAGGCTGTCGAAGGTGACGCAGGTGTTGTTGAAGGCGGGGCTGGCGATGGCGCCGACGCCTCCGGCGAACGCGGGCGCGGCGCTGATGAGACCGCTTGCGGCGACCGTGCCTGTCAGCACGAAGCAGGTCACGGATGTACGAGGGTTCATGCTTCGTAAACGAGCGACTGGGCACAGGGCAACGTCACCAGCACCGGCTGGCGATGCCCCGATGGCCGGACGCCCGACTACGACCCGGGGCCGGCTGGGGGGCCACCGAAGCGGCGAGCACCCGCTTGGCCGAGTACGCCGAGCGGGCCCGCACCCGGGCCCGCAGCGGCGGCCTCGCGGTCCCACCGGGACCGATGCCGCCCGAACCCGAGCCGGCCGCTGCGGCCCCGACCGAGTCGGTCGACGTGCTGGAGACGGACTGGAGCTGTTCCACGGCCTGGCCGGCCCCCGGCCGCACGACGCCGAGCTGACCGACGCCGTCCTCGACGCTCTCTCGCCACTCATCACCGACCCCGGCTACACCGGCACCCTGACCGCGTTCGTCCGGGCAGGCGAGCGGGAACTGCGCGAACTGCACCGCGACTACGGGCATGGCACCGCCCACGACCGCGACCCGGACGGCTGGTCCGGCCCCCGCTACGTCCTGGTCCGCCAGCCCGAGGGCCTGGTCCTCGCCGAACTGCTCACCCGCCGGCCACTGGCCCTCGCCCAGACCTGGAACGGCTCCGTGCCCGACATCATCCTCGACGACATGGCCGAGGCGTGGCCCTTCCGCAGCTGAGCACCCGCACGGCCGCCACCACCTGGTGGCGGCCGCCGTTGAACCGAACAAGCCATGCAAGGGGAGGCACCATCACCATGCCGGAGCCCGTGAAGCCGGTCCCGGCTCCGCGCCACCACCGCAAAGGTGTTGACCTTGCTGTTCAGCGGCGACGGCGACGCGTTGGTCGAGGACGGCACCCTTGGGGACGCCGACCATGACTGCGACCAGAACTACAACGAGGACATCGAGGCTGTGGCGGTCCTTCTTGTCGGGCTATGGCCGCCTTCTTCTGAGGCTTTCGGTAGTCCGTGGCCTGTGACATCGGTCGCCACCAGGCTGAGGTTCAGAGCTGTCCGTGTCCGGTCAGCCGCTCCTGCAGATCCCGGGGAGTCTCTGGATGTTGGAGGAGACCCGGGAAACGCTTGGCCGCGCTCCGGATCACCGGCCCAAGCGGCATCCCGCTACGCTCAGCGCGCTTGATTTCCTGGACGATCTCTTCCGCATACTTCTCCACCAGCGACGGGTCAGCGTCGCTCGGCGCACTTTCGATGATCGCGTCACGCAGCCCATCAGTGATCGTCATTTTCTCTCCACCTCCTGTCCCAGGTCTTGTGATCGGGAGCGCCGCAACGTCGCTGCACCGACCAGACGTAGAGCTCAATCATGGCTCGTTGCTCGGCCCACGCATCCCGGGCCCTGTACCGGATGTCGTCGACACCTTTGTGGCGCTTCAGGATCTCCCGTACTTGGGCTTCCCAGCAAGCTTCTGCCCACGGCTTGTTTCCATGGTGCACGTTGAGGAAGCTGTGGCCGAACTCAGCGCTGTCTCCTCCTCCGCGGGTGAGGTCGTCAAGACTCGCCATGGTCGCCACCTCTTAGACGTGCCGCGACCCGGTCGGCAATTTGATCTGTGGATCGGTTCCGCCGACGTGCGTCGAGAGCGAAACCAACTAAAACGATGAGGCAGGTGGAGACGGCCAGACGTCTGGGCTGCAGCCGGTCGTGTACCGGGGCGGGATGGGGCTCAGGTAGCAGGTTGGTAAGGTCCCCGTGGTCCATTGCTCGCTGCGCAATGGCCTGCTTGAGATCGGCGTCGTCCCAGTCACGCCGACCACGACCCGCGCGTTCGCCGATGCTGTAACCGACGATCCCGCCGACAAGCGCGGGGACCAGCAGCCAACCAACCACCGCTACCGGCCAGCCACACCATGGATACGGTTGGTTACGCGGAGAGTGGTTTCCCGTCAGCGTGTCCCACGCGTCCGACCAGCCCACCAGGCCGCAGTACGTCCAGAACAACACGAACAAGAACGCCACGACCCACCGCCCTGCCGTGACCAGCAAATACAGCGTGTTGCCCAGTGCCTCGCGTCGTGGGGCCATCTGTATCACCGCCGCTACGGTCTCCACCTTCGACCGTAGGCTCCGAGGTGGATGATCGCGACCGGCCAATTAGGTGTTACGCACTGTGACCGATTCTTGGCTCGCACACGGATGACGCGCGCATGCCGTGTGTTCTCGACGAACCCGCTTGGACTTTGACCAGCGCGTCGACGCGGCCATCAGGGGGCTTGCCAGCTGGTCCGCGCGGCGCTGGGCAGGACTCCGAGCGCGGGACTACGCCGACGCCCGACCCGTCGGCCGGGGGCCTGCCCCGTTCGAAGATGGGCGGCACGGCTCGGGGCGCCGGCCGCTCGGTGAGGGCGGTCTCAGTTACACCGGCGGCGCCGTGCCGCAGTGAGACTGCTTCGCGCCGCGGCACGGACCGGTGCGCAGCGGGGGCGGCGGTGTCCGGGTGACTGCCGTTCATTGCGGTCCTGGGCGGCCGTCAGGCCGTCCCGCTGCGCCCTGGTGGCCGGCCCCGGCCCGGGGCCGGCAGGCGACGGTTCGACGTCCTGGTCGCACGGTCCCGCCCCTGGGCCCGCTCCGGCCCCTACCGTGCCGCCCACCTCGGCGTCCTCGCCGCCGTCCTCGCACCCTCGGGCCGTCACGGTCGTTGAACCGGGCGAGCGCCTCCACCAGGGCGCGCGGCGGAGTGCCTGCCACGCTGCCCGGCCCGTACACCCCCCCCACGGCTCCGGGCAGCCCAGGCACCGCTCCCTTCGGGTCGGCCGGCACGAAAACGCGGTCGGCCGACCCGCCACAGGGCTTGCCCAAGGGCTTGCCCACTCCTCACCGAGCTCAGCAGGCATGGGCCCCGGGCCCTGGTCACCGCACTGCTGATCCTTCGCGTGGCAGGGTCGGTTCTCGCGGGTCTCGTGTCCTGGCCGCATGGCCGTGGTGTGCGAGGGCAAGCTGTCGGCCATGACGACACGAGGTGCCCGTCGCAGCCGGAGGCTGTCGCGCGCCAAGGCGCTTGGTGTGCCGCTGGCCGCCCTGGAGGCGCAGCGCCCGCGCGCGGTTCCCGCCCCGCCCCCACCGGCCGGCCCGGCAGCCGGCCAGCCGTCTGCGGGCATCCCCGCGCCGGACCTGCCCGCGCCGGCTCGCCTGCGGGACGAGCCGTGCTGCCGGGTGCGTACGGGGCGCACCGTCAGCCCCGGCGGGACGGTGTTCATGATTCACCGCCATCAGCCCGGCTGCCCGCGATGGACGGTCCTCGCCTCGGACTGAGTCCGCCTGCACGTCGCCGCCTGCGCCCGCGAGGCCGCCCACCGGGCCCGCCAGAGCGCCGACGCCGCCCACCGCAGCCTGGCTGGCGCCGCAGCCCAGCCCCTCTACACCGCCCTGGAGCGCGCCGGCCTATACGTGCTGACCGACGACGACCACCAGGCCGTCCGCGACCTCACCCACCATCTCGATGCCACCGCGCTGCGCCAGGTCGTGAGCTGGCTGGAGCGCACCCGCGTTGCGGCCCTCGTACTGCGCGGCACCGATCAGGCCCGGCCTGCTCGGCCCGTCGTGCGGCGCAGACCGTTCTGACGGTCGGTTCGCTGGTGAAAGGTGTTGACCTTGTTGGTCCGCGGGCGTTGGATGGGCGCTCACGGGCCGGGGCCCCACACCCGGTCCGCCGCGCCAGGAAGGAACCGGTGCCCTGTGACCGATCCTCACGCCGAGCAGCCGAACACCCACCGCCATATCGCCTGCGAGGACTGCCACGCCGGACCGGACAACGGCGACATCCGCACCCTCTCGATCGGCCGAGACGGAGCCGCCACGGAGATCTGGCACACCGACCAGTGCCCCACCTACACGGTCGAGCGGATCCTGATGGAGGCCAGCGCCGCGAAGGTCAAGGAACAGGACGCGAGGGCCAAGGAAGCCTTCCCTGCCGCACACCGGCGGCTCCAGGACACCGCAGCCGGCGTCCCCGCCGACGGTGTCGCCGGCCCGTTCGTCGCGGCCCTGCTGGAGCTCGTCCAGGCCCAGGCCGACGACACCGGCCGCTTCGTCGCCCTGCCCACGTGGGCGGAGATCCTTCAGCGGCATTTCCCGCTGCGGAACTCGGCGTAGAACGCGAGGGCGGTCCGGCGGGCCGGGTGAAGGCGTCCACGGCCGGGCGACCCGACTGCTCCGTTCGTCCTACAACCTGTCAGAGGACGTTCTTACCGTCCTCGGCATGACGAACTACCTGTGCACCAGCACACCGACCGCGCCCATCGCCATGCCGCTCGCCACCGGCCAGGCCGTCCGCAGCAGAGCCACCACACGGCGGTGGACGGCATGAGCCTGACCTCCGGCCTCAGCTGCCCCCGCACACCGCTGCGCCGCTTCCTGGACCGGGAGATGTCGGCTGGCCCCAAGCCGCTGCGGGAGAACTTCCGAGCCCGATACGCCACCGAGCCTGTCCTGCTGCCGCCCGCCGGGGTGGGCACCGAGGCCGGCACTGTCGGGACCGCGATCGACCGACGCCTGCGTCTGGCGTTCACCGCCGCCGACCCGACCGACCTCGCCACCCGGCTCGGCATCGCTACCGCCTGGGGCATGGGCAGGGCCGGTGAGCGCATGTGCGCCGTCGGCGGGCAGCTCCTCCAGCGCCTGGCCGAGACCGTCCACGCCCTGGACCTGGACAACCGGGACCTGCCGGTGGACCGCGACTGAGAGGAGGAGCAGCACCTCGCGCTGCTCCTGCTCGCCGCAGCCTGGTACCAGGTCGCAGCCCGCAACCCCTACGGCTTCACCTTCACCCCGCTGTTCCTCGCCGCCGAGACGCCCCCGGAGACCTTCACTCTGGAACGCCTCCTGGGCCTGCCCCATCGCGACCTCGTCGACGACGTCACCGTCCAACTCCGCCACGCCGCCACCGACCCTCTCCAGAAGCGTGCCGGGCAGGGCGGCAGCGTGGCACCCGCGTCGATCACGGAGCGCGGCCGAAAAGGGACTGGGCGCGTACATGACCAATTAGGCTGTGTCTACCGCTGGACAGACCGACCAGGGCACCCCAGAGAAAAGGGAGCGTTCCCGTGTCTTCTCACGACCAGCCGGCCCCCGGCCTGGCGTCCGATCAGACCCAGCCAGGCGAGGCCCAGCAGGCCCCGGGCGAGGCAGTTGACCCCGCGGCGGGGCAGGACGTGGTGGAGGCCGGTTCAGCCCGGGCCGAGCCCGGCGTCATCGCCGGCCGGGCTCTGACTCCGGAAGAAGCCGAGCAGGTCGAAGCGGCTCGCGAAGCACTCGTCGACATCCTGGGCATGGGGGACCATGTCTGGATCAAGACGAAGTGGTGGGGCTTCGAGGTCCACCTCGACGCTGAAGCCGTCGGGCTGGTCAGTACGTCTCATGAAGCCATCGGTGCCATCGCAAGTGTGGCTCTGACGCCCGTGATCGGGGCTCTGGTATCGGCGTTCTGCCGGATCAAGGCCGCCTGGATCCGGGCGGTCGGCCTTCCCTATGGGTGCAAGCTCGTCTCTCCCTGGCTGGCTCCCGGGATGCTCATCCCGGTCTCGACAGGTCCCAAGGCCGACAGCCGGCCTTGGTGGACGGTCACCGATGGCAGCGGCGCGTGGGCTGAGGGCCAGCGGTTCGGCGGTGACATCTACACCAAGGCCGACCCGGCTTTGGTCGTGTTCCGGGACAAGCTCTTCTGCCTGCACCGAGGCAGCGGCGACAACGAGCTGTGGATCGCTGAATACGACCCTGACAAGACCAGGGGGTGGGACGGCACCACGCAGATCTCACCGGGCTATCTGCGTTCCGCGTCCGGCCCTGCCGTGGCGGTCTTCCAGGACAAAATCCACTGCGTCTACCGCGGTTACGGGGCCGACAAGAACCTGTACCACCTCACCTTCGTCCCCGGCAGCGGCCCCATAAGCAACCGCCGAATCGACTTGGGGGCGTCCAGCCAGACGACTCCGGCGGTAGCGGTGCACAACGGGGAGCTCCACCTGCTCTTCCGGGGAGCCGACGGCGAGTGGACCAACGAAAAGCTGTACCACATGACGTACAACGGCAGCAGCTGGCGCAATCAGCCGGCGACCGGGCTCTCCTCCAAGCGCGGACCCGGCGTGGCCTCCTTCAAGGGCACCCTGCACATGGTCTACGGCGGAACCGGCGGAGGTAAGAACCAACTGCACCACTGCCGCTGGGTGGATGGCCGTTGGACCAACACTCCGCTCGCCGGGATGTACAGCGCGGATAATCCGGCTCTGGCTGAATTCGGGGGGCAGCTGTACTGCGTCGCCCGCGGCTCAGGCGACGAGGACGTGTGGTGGACCCGCTACAACGGCACTGGCTGGACCCAGTACAGCCGGATTCCCGGCGCCAAAAGCGGACAAGGCCCCACCCTGGCCAAGTACAAGGACAAGAACGGGACCCGAGAACAACTCATGTGTGTCTACAAGGGCCAGGGGAATTAGCAGCCAGTCGCCGCTGACTGCATCAGGCCGGTCGAGCCGCGTGGCGGCCCGGCCGGTCGCCGCGTTGGCTCCTGATGCCAGCACCCCTGCTCCGGGCGACTGGTGACATCTGCGCAGCTCAGCGGGCTTGCCACCCGGGCCGGAAAATCCGACATCCCTTTCTGCGCGCCCTGTTCTCCTGTGGTGGGGGTGGTGCGCTGTCGGGTCGGGGTGCTGCGGCGCTCTGAGGGGCCCAGACGGGCGGCGGGGGCGTTGCCCGTCCGGGGACTGCTCGCCGCCCGTCCCGAGGCCGCTGTGGTGGCTGCGGAGCGTCCCTGGAGTACTACGCGCACCGCATGTCTACGGAGGGGGCCGGCGTGAAGGTGTCGCAGGTGGACGAGATCGTCCAACGGATCATTCAAGGCCTGGGCTGGCAGGGCGAAGCGGTCGTGCGGTACGGGCACCTGCTCTCACAGCGCCGGATCGCGCACACGCCGTCGGGCCGGTGGATCGGTGTCGATGCCCCGTACCGTCGCGCAACACTCGTGGCCGGCCGGATCGCCGAAGACGGCACCTACGCAGATCCGAGTCCCGACCGCGCCCCTGTCGGCCCGGTCGACGGCACCGACGCCGAGGCACTGACGGCCGCGGTTCGCGCACTGCTGCACGACTTGCCCTGACGGTGGAGTCACGGCGTCGTGACGTCACGACGCCCTTCGTCGGCCTGCCGCGCCATGGGGTCGCGTGACGGCGGGATGCCTTGGTCGTTGGGTTACAGGGGCGTTGGGTCTCCACCATTGGCGGTGAGGAGTGGACGATGCGGCGTTTCGTGGGTCTGGCACGACGGTCGGCTCGAAGGCTCGGTGGCGGGTCGGTGCTGGCGGTTACGGTGTTGGGTCTGAGCTTGGCGCCGACGTATGCCGCCGGTGGTCCCTCACGGCAGGGGCCCGGCCTCCGTGACGTCCAGGGACAAGCGACCCTCGGCGAGAACCCGAACGGGCCATGGAAGTGCAGCTTTCCGCCGGAGGGCGACGGCTACGTCGCCGCAGTGGGGCCCGCGACGTACGGCGGCGCGTTCATGTGTGGTGCCTACCTGCTGGTGACCGGTCCGGGAGGTAAATCCGTACGGGTCAAGGTCGTCGACCAGTGCTCGGGCTGCGGCGGGGGCGACTTGGACATGAGCCGGAAGGCTTTCGATGCGATCGCCTCACCCGGCCAGAACAAGGTTCCTGTCTCCTGGGCGATCACCGACGGCAAGCCTGTTGGGGGCCTGATCTACCGGGTCGAGCAGGGTTCGAATCAGTGGTGGTCCGCCTTCCTGGTGGACAATTCCAGGTATCCCATCAGCAAGGTCGAACGGCTCGCCCCCGATGGCTCCTGGGTTGCCGTGCAGCGCAGGGATGACAACCACTTCGTCATGACCGGGGTGCCCAGCCCAGTGCGACTGCGTCTGACTGACTCCAAGGGCGATGCCGTCATCGAAGACCTGCCCATCAGTGAAGCCGGCGGGGCCCACCAAGGAACCCAGCAGTTTCCGCCTCGCTGACCTCTGCAAACCCGACGACGCCACTGATGTCAGCGGTGAGTGGTGAGGAAGTCGCGTCCGCGTTCGTCGAGTGCGGCAGCACAGCGCAGGTCGTGGGCTGATTGGGGGCACGGCTGATCGACGCAGCCGGTAGCGGCGGCGCGTTCGGTGGCGCCGTCCCCGCCGCCGCGCTGCCGCTCGCGGCGGCCCGTGCTTCGGCCGGGCCGCAGTGCCGCCCGGCCCGCGTTGGGCCTGCCGTGCGCGGGCGCTGCGCCGCGGTCTGGGACAGGGCTGGGACGGCCGCCTTTGCGGCGTTCTACGACCAGCAGTCGTCTTGCTGGTGCGGGTCGGGGAACAGGTGGGTGCAGCGGCCTCCGTCGGTCAGCGTGGTCCACTCCTGGTGGAGCACGCCGGCCAGCGAGTCGTAGCCGCGCCGGCGGAACTCACGCTCGACGGCCGTGGGGTCCCATTGCGCGCTGCCGGTGTGGAAGTCGAAGCGCACGTCCTCGGTGGCCGTTTCCAGCACGGTGACGTGCCAGCTCCCGCCGGGTGTGGGGGACGGGTAGGCGAGGGCCAGCAGCGGGGCGCCGGCCTCACAGGCGGCGCGCAGGGCCGCGTGAACGGGCGCGCCCAGCTCCGCGACGGGGATGGATGGGTCAGGCAGGTAGCGGCTCACGTCATCGCTCCACGGGTCGTCGGGCCCTTTGCCGGTCCAACGATGCCGACGCCCGCGCCGTGGCGGGCCCTCTTTCCGACGCCCGGCGGCTGTACCGGTTCTGGCCGCGCTCGGCCGCTTTGCTTCGTTTGGGTCGAGTCGTCTCGGCCGCCAGGGCTACGCCGTCTTCCCGGCCCTGTCCCCTGTGAGTTCCGCGTCTAGTGCTGTACGCGATGAGGTGCTCTAGCAGTTGACTTCGTAGGTTGAGCAGGAATTTCTGAGGTCTCTTCAGGCGCTGAGCTGGCCGTTTAGCGCCGGTGGTGGAGACTGGTCGGGATCTTAGGCGCTGTGACCTGGAATCCCGTTGGATAGTGTGGAATCTCGTAAGTGTCTCCGGAACCCCTATAGAAATTCTTGCGTTTGTGCAGCTCAGGGCTCTCCTTGGCGTGTTCCTGGGGTGATGCCGAGCTGCTGGGTGGCTCGCGGCTCGTTCGGCTTGGGTGTCGCGATCCGCGAATGCGCGCTGTCCTCCGTACTGCTGTCGGTGCCTCGAGACCGGTACGGGGACTCCGCCGTGGGACGGGTTCGGCAGCGGCCTTGACGAGGTGGCTGGCCGTGACTGTGCCGGCAGGTCCGGCGCAGTGGCGTCTGCCGAGGTTCTAAGCGGTGAGGGGTCCCGTCCGGATACCGGGAGTAGATCGTCTTTCCTGCTGTTGCGGGGGAGGCGTGAGAGCTATGGTGTGCGTCCACCACACATGTGCGAGCCGCGGGATGTGTGGTGACCGGCAAGGGAACTGACTGCGGACGACGCTGTTCGCAGGCTGGAGGACAGCGTGAGCGTGGTGTCTTCAGGGCTGTGGTCGGACGAGCCGACTCGATTGGATTTGCTCTCCTTCGACGCGGTCGCCTCGGCCGTGGTGCAGGCCCTGCTGGACGACGCGCTCGACCCGGTGACCGTCGGGGTATCCGGGGCATGGGGCAGCGGCAAGACCACGGTGCTGCGCCTGGTCGAGGACGGGCTCACCCGGCAGACGTCCGGCGAAGGCAGCGCCGTTCTCGTGATCAGTACCGATCCGTGGCGCTACGACCCTGGGATCGGCGCCAAGGAAACTCTGATCGGGGAGGTGCTCGCCGCTGTTGCCGCCGAACTCGCCAAGCAGGATCAGCCTGGCCCGGTGCGCAGCCGCGCCCGGGCGGTGCTGGCCACGTTGCGGAAGCGAGTTGACTGGGCCAAGGCGTTGCAGGTGGCGGCGAAGACGTCACTGACGTTGCAACTGCCGTCGGTTGACGATCTCACTAGTCTGATCAACACCGACCCCGCGGACCAGGACGCCGACGCTGCGGAACCCCTGTCGCGCGGACTCGAGGAGTTCCGCAGCGAGTTCTGCACGTTGATGGAGTCCGAGGAACTGAGCCATCTGCGGCGCGTGGTCGTGCTCGTCGATGACCTGGACCGCTGTTTGCCTGACACGGTCGTCGACACCCTGGAGACCATCCGGCTGTTTCTGGCAGTGCCGAAGATGGCCTTCGTAGTTGCCGCCGATGAGCGCCGGGTGGCCGATGCCCTTCGGGTCCGGTTCCCCGCTGGCAGCGGGCAGCAGGGCGCCGGTGACCAGTACGCCGAGGAGCCCGCGAGTCTGTACCTGCACAAGATCGTGCAGACAACGGTGCCGCTGCCGACCCTGAGCCGTTTCGACACCGAGGCGTTTCTCGTCCTGCTGCAGCTCTCCCAGCGGCAGTCCCCCGACGAGCTCGCCCCCTACATCGCGGCGTGCGTGGAGCTGCGGCGGACGAAGGGCCTGCTGGACGACCTCGTCGATGCCGTGGCCGGCGGCGACATCTCCGCGGAGCTGGCCTTTGCTTCGCGGATGACACCTATCCTCTACGAGAAGTTGCAAGGCAGCCCGCGACGGATTAAGCGGTTCCTCAACGATCTGCGGGTGCGTCAGTCTGTCGCGGGCCACCGTGGAATCGAGCTGGAGCCGGACATCGTGGCAAAGCTCATGGTGTTGGAGAAGCTGCTGCCCGACGCCTTCACCACCATCTTGGGCTGGCTGGCCCGCGGTGAACTGCGCGCGCGGATGACCAAGCTCGAGGCGGCCGCGGGCCGCTCCGTGCCGCAGGCTCCGGCAGCGGACGGCGCCGCTGCTGCGGAGGAAGGACAGAGCCCTGCGGCTGAACGGCAGAGCCAGGCTGCGGAGACGGATGGGACCGAGCCGGTTACGTTCGACGACGACCTGATCCGGTGGGCGAAGCTTCCCCCGGGCCTGGACACCGTAGATCTCGCGCCCTACCTGTACCTGGCGGCGGCGTTCTCGGGTCAGCAACTCCTCGACGCAGGGTTGCCGGGCAGGCTGCGGGACATCGCGGCGAACCTGCTGTCCACGGTGCGCTTCGACCAGCGCCGGGTGACCGATGCCGACATCACCGCGCTGGGCGAGGACGACGCCCTGAGCCTGACGGAGTACCTCGGCCGAGCGGGTCGGGACCGCCCCTCCGAGCAGACCCAGGCGGTGCGAGGCCTCGTGCGCATCACCACCGCCTACCCGGCCGTCACCGACCGGGCCGCCCAACTGCTGCAGTCCGTGCCGACCGGTGAACTTGAGCCGGCCACCGTCCTGGCCGTCCCGGCCGACAAGGCTGCCTTCCGCAGTGTGCTGGAGCACTGGAAGAGCCACGCCTCGGCTGCCCCGGTCCCGGTCCGGCGCACCTTGGATATGGCGTTGGGAGCGGGGGGTCGCTCCTGATGGGGACCAAAGGCTCCTACACAGGCAGTGGCACACCGGCCAGCAAGCAGCTCCAGAGTAACGTGACGCAGTGGCTCGACGCTCTGGCCGACTCCGGCCCCGACACACCCGCGCAGCAGCTCGACCCGGACCGGCTGCTGCCCTCCCTTGGCCTGTTCAGGCCCTCGGGTGGGCACGCGGACGGCCCCGGTGCAGGAGGGGCGGGCGGTGCGGGAGCCGGGGGAGGGAGTCGTGCCGGGGGAGGGGCGCAGCGCACCGTCGCGCAGTCCTCCCGCACGGCCGGCCGGGCCGCGGCCGCGGCGTACGCCTACCGCACCGGCAACGTGCAGGCGCTTGCCGAACTGGGCCTGGACTACGCGCAACTGCAGGCCGCAGCCAGCGATCCGGTTGACTGGACCCGCCGGATCGTGGAGGCCGCCTGCGGGCCGCTGTCCGACGGCACCGTCGAGGACCAGGAACGCCGTTTCGTCGCCAGCGAGGTCGCCCAATGGGTCCTGGACGCGGGCACTGCCGACACACCTCCAAGCCCCGAGGAAGTCGTCCGGGAGACCTTGGCCCTGATCATCTTCGAAGCTGTCGTCAGCGAGACCGCGGCGGCGATGAACGACGGATCCCGCCCCGCCTGGGCCACCGCGGACGGCGAGCGCCAACTGCTCGCAACCGCGCGCGCCCTGGCCGACCGAGCCTCCCTCACGATCACCGGACCCAGCACTGCTGAGATCACCCGAGCCGTCGAAGAGGGTATCGGTGCGATGCGGTCCATCTGGATGGAGTCCTGATGCCCGCCTACACCCTGCAGCTGGACGCAGACATCTCCCGGCCGGCTGCCACCGGCACCACCACCTTCTGGTGGCCCCCCGGCCCGGGCGGATCCTTCGTCTCCACGCTCGGGCCGTGCCTGGGCAAGCTGGGCCCCGTTGCCGAACCCAACGTTGAACTGGTCCGCCTCGCCGCTCTTGTCTATGCCGCCGACCGCACCACCCCGCGCCGCGCCGCCCGGTCGAACTGGACCCGGCGCACCTTCGAACTGGACGTTCCCGTCTACGTGCCGGCGCGTTGGGACGCGGTCCGCGGCCGGCTCGAGGAACTCCTGGGGTTCCTGTCCGGCGACCGCTGGTCGATCAGCTTCTGCCGCGCCGCCGCCCCGCAGGAAATCGTCCGGGACGCGCCGTGTCCCGGCATACGGCGCGTGATCCTACTCAGCGGCGGTGCGGACTCCGCAGTCGGAGCCTTGGTCTCACGCCACGACCTCGGACCGGAGCGACACCTGCTCCTGTCCCACGTCGGCGCCACTACCCTCGCGCCTGTCCAGCAGGACACCGCCGCCGAGATCGCCCGCCTCATCGACGGGCCCCCGCAGCACCACCAGGCCCTGCGCTTCTCCCGAAGGGCTCGCCGACCCGACAGTGCCAAACTGCCCAACGAGTACTCCACCCGCACCCGATCCCTGCTGTTCCTCGCCCTGGGCCTGGCCGCCGCGTCCGTGGAGCACGTGCCGTTGTGGATCCCGGAGAACGGCTTCGCATCGCTCAACATCCCCCTCACCGCCGACCAGCGCGGCGCCCTGTCCACCCGCACCACCCACCCGTTCTTCCTGCAGACCCTGGCCGCCATCGCCAGCGACGCGGGCGCCCACGCCGACATCCACAACCCCTTCGCCGACCGCACCAAAGGCGAGATGTTCCTCCAAGCCGCCGAACTCGTTGGCCCCAACCCGGCCGCCGAATTCCTCAGCCGCACCCACTCCTGCGCCCACACCGGGCACCGCAGCCATCGCATCCCCGTACGGACCCACTGCGGCGTGTGCTTCGGGTGCCTGTTGCGCCGCGCCTCGTTCCGCGCCGCACAGCTCCACGACTCGACCGACTACCTCCACACCCGCCACGACGACACCCTGCACGCCTACCTGCGCAGCAAGTCCGTCGAACCGTCGCTGCGCACCTTCCTCGCGCGCGGCCTGCGCCCTGCTGACATCACCACGTTGAACCTTCCCGTCGAGTATCCCACCCGCCAGGCATACGAGCTGTGCCAGCGAGGCGTCGCAGAGCTGGAGTTGCTCTACACATGAGGACGAGCGCACTGCCACCGTTGGACCTGCACGCGCATATCGACACCGGTGTCCCAGCCGACGACCTTGCGGGCCTGGGAGCAGTGGTTTTCGCGGCCACCCGCTCCCCGGACGAGGCCGCCCGAGCCGTCCGACGGCAGGACACACAGATCATCTGGGGAGTCGGCGTCCACCCCGGACTCGCTCGCAGCCACGCAAACTTCGACCCCGACAGTTTCGCCTGGCTGATCGAGCACACCCCGCTGGTCAGCGAGATCGGACTCGACGGAGGGAGCCGAGTTCCGATGGGTCGTCAACAGGCGACCTTCCGAGCCGTCCTCGACATTCTGACCCGCACCCCGCGCATCACCAGCATCCATAGCCACGCCGCCCACCAGGAGGTCCTGGACGAGCTGGAGCAATTTCCAGCGCCCGGCATGGTTCTCCACTGGTGGCTCGGCGACGCCGCGCAGACGGCCCGCGCCGTCAGTCTCGGCTGCTATTTCTCTCTCAACGCCTCCGCCGCGCGCAGGACCTCGCTTCTGGAATCCATCCCCCTCGACCGGCTCCTGACCGAGA
The DNA here is from genome assembly GCF_055569215.1 of Kitasatospora sp. NPDC029312. Taxonomy (NCBI): domain Bacteria; kingdom Bacillati; phylum Actinomycetota; class Actinomycetes; order Kitasatosporales; family Streptomycetaceae; genus Kitasatospora; species Kitasatospora sp. NPDC029312. The sequence continues at coordinate 31,581 of NZ_JBVHXY010000049.1, forward strand.
CCGACCACCCTTTCGGGGACCGCAGTTCCTCCTCACCACGTCCCGGCAACATCGCCCAGCTGGAGCACGCCCTCGCCCGCCACCATGCGACGACACCCGAAGACATGCGCCGGATCGTGTGGCGGAACCTGGCCGCGCTCGTCCGTGACACTCAGTGCTCGGCTCAGCTCAGCCGGCGCATGCGATCACACCTCGCCTCGCTCCCGCTGTGACATCCGGGTGGGAGCGGGGCCAGTGGTCTCGGCCGGTGGCGATGGCGTCGAGAGCTTCTGGAACGCCGACCGGGCACACCTCGGGTATGGCATCCTCATGCCGTGAGCCGCCCCACCACGCAAAAGCGCTTTCCCCCCAAAGTAGTCGACGCACTTGCCATGCAGCTCGCCGACCTAGCCGACGGACAGCGGCATCACATGGCGTCGTGGATGCTCAAGACCGTCCACGACGCGGTGATCGCACATCCGCTTCCTGCCGGCTACGTCCTGGACCCGCCCGCGGCGGGCGAGTACTTCGGTCGAGTGCGTCAGCACGTCGAGACGCAGATCGCCGCGATGACCCAGTCCTACCCGTCCGCGCAGTGGCTCTGGTACCTGCGGCGCCTGCCCGACCTGTTCGACGGCCGTCTGGCCACCACCGGTCCGTCCGATCGGGCTCTGATGGAACTCATGGCAGCGACCAGTGCCAGAGAATGTCCGCAACTTCCCACTACAGACGGGCAGATCGCCTTTCCCATCACAGACGGCGTCGTTCGACGTGTCCTACGGTTGAGCGCGATGACAATCGCTCTGAGTGAGATCCACTCCAAGTTGCGGCGCGCCGGTAAGGGCACCTCGTTCCGTGCCGCCGCGGACGGGCTTCCGGATGCGATCCCCGAGCCGGCCGTTGACCAGGCCATCGCTCTCTACGATCTCCGTGTCGCCGAGGGAGAAGACGGCTTGCTCGCCCCCGGTGCCCGCATCCTGTCGCCGGACCTGCGCACCGGTGACCCGGCTCCGATCTTCACTGTGAATGAGCTGCCCGCGTGGCAGGATCTCCCAGCGTTCTACGGGCCGCTCAAAGACGATGCATGGCTGACCGTACGGGGTCGTTTCGTTCCGCATGTCTCGTCGATCGCCGCACTGCCAGAGGTGCTCGCCGGCGTGAAGCGACCCGGCACCGGATGGTGGCATCCTGCCTTCCCCGCAGTGCTGACGATTCTGCAGGCGCTTTACTGGTACCTGCGGGAGTTCACCGGTGCAGGAGGGCTCAGCGTCATCCGCTACGGCTACCTCACCATGCCCCGACAGATCCTCCAAGAGGTCGTCGACGAGGCGCTTCCGGCGCTCCAGCCCCGTTTCGAGGAATGGTTCCCAGGATCCGCTCCAGCCGCTGGTGCCGAGGTCTTCGACGGTCTCGAATCACTCAAGGTCGTGCTGTGGCCGAACGAGCCGGGACCGGTGCTTCACCCGGCCGGTGATGACGTGCTCATCGACGTGGCCTGTGCCAGCCGGCATCTCATACGCATGTGCACGATCGCCCCCGACGGCGGCGGGCCGCTTCCGAACGCCCGCGCTGACCGGTTCGAAACCGACGTGCAATACCTCCTCGACAACTCGGCGTGGAAACCCCGTTCAGGACTCGTCCGTGGGATGAAGCCCGACCCGGACGGCAGCGGCCCCATCACCGACCTGGACGCGGTAGGAGAGAACGGGACTACCCTGCTCCTCGTCTCCTGCAAGAGCGTCCCGTACAACTACTCCTACGATGCAGGCGTCTTCCGTACCGTCAACAACGTCGCCAGCATGGTGGACAAGGCCGTCGCGAAATGGGACTCCGTTGTCCAGACCCTCACCGATACCCCGGTCGGCCGGAACTACGACCTGAGCCGCTTCCAGCGCATCGTCGGCATCGTCTGTCTCCCGCACGTGCCCTACACCCTGCTCGGCCCAGCTACCCAAACCGTAGCCACCGGCCCTGATGGCTCGACTCTGCGCCGGGTGTGCAGCTATACGGAATTGCACCGCTGGCTCCAGAGCCACGGCTGACAGACCGCCAGGCCACGCATAACCCTCCGGCCGTGAGCTGGAGCGGACTCAATGCCCGCGGCCGGTGGTGACGGCGTCGAGTTCGGTGCGGGTGATGTTCTCTGTGCCGGTGAGGATGGCGCGCCTGGCGGCCTGGCTGATCAGTTGGGACAGGTCGCGGAAGTAGCCGCCGGTGCGGTCGTGGAGGTACTGGTGGTGCTTGGTCAGGGCGTGCTCGTCGAGGTTGTGCAGGCGCAGGTGCTGCTCGTATCCGGCGAGGGCTTTGAGGAAGGTGTTCTTGTTCTGGCCGTGGAAGGGGAGCGGGTCGAGCCAGGTGACGGGGAGGCGTCCGTAGACGAGGTCGTCCTTCGCGTCGTCGGTTGCGCGGCTGGCGCCGGCCGGGTCCTTGGCCCGGGCTCTGGTGAGGCGTTCGGTCCGTTGCTGCAGCACCAGGGAGTGCCGGTCGGCGAGCGCGCGGGCTTCGTGGACGATGGTCTGGGCACCGGAGCCGCAGAAGATGGTGGTGATGCCGAGCCGGTTGCGCAGGTAGTCGAAGTAGTGCAGAACCGGGGCGAGCTGGGCCGGGGTGACGCGTTGGATGTCGTCGACGAGCAGCAGCCGGGTCAGTGCGGTCTCCAGGACGTAGTTGACCGGCACGGAGAGGTCCGGGTAACTGCGCCAGCGCAGGAGTTCGTCCTCGCTGGTGGGCTCGGTGTTGAGCCCAAGGAAGCAGGCGATCTCCCAGATCCAGTTGACCTTGCTGTCGGTGTCCGCCGGCGCGAGGATGTGCACTACGGGGATCTGGGTGATCTTCTCCGTGGTGTGGTCCTCGATGTCGCGCTGCACGCTGCGCCCGATCATTCGCAGCAGCAGGCTCTTGCCGGTGCCGGAGGGTCCGTCGATGACCCGGTCCAGGAGGCCGTCACGGCGGCCGGCGTTCACGATGACCGCGTTCAGTGCCTCGGTCACGGCAGCGTCGATGTTGCTGCTCTCTACCACCATCAGGTGTGCGTGGTAGCTGAGGCGGGGCTCGTTCTTGCGCTCGTCCTTGGCCAGCGCGGGATGGGTGTCGAGGTCGGGGGCTGTGAGGTCCTCGCGGGCGAAGTGGTTCCACCCGGTGAGGACGTAGAGCCATTCCGGGCGCATCGGCGCGCTGCGCGCCCGCTGCAGTGCGCGCTCCTGCCGCTTGTTCCTGAGAGCGACCGAAGATCTCACAGTTCTCCTCCGGGAAGAGCGGGGAAGGTATCGGCGGGGGAGTCCCCGGAGAGGAGTGCGACCTGCCCGTCCTCGCCGTCTTCGTCGTCTTCGTCGTCGGGAGTGTCACCGAAGAGGCCGGCCAGGGCGGCGCTGGTGGGAGCGGGGTGCCCAGCCGGCTCGGGGCGGCCGGCGGGCAGGGGCTGTGTGCGGTAGGGGACGATCGCGTCGAGGTCGATATCGCCGAGTCCGGCGTACCGGTCCGCGGGCGTCTCCTGGGTCTCCAGCACGGGCCCTTGGAAGGGCAGCACGGGGCTGGTGCGGCTGCTGCGTGGGGGAGCGGTGCGGCTGCGGCGTCGCCGTTCCTTCACCGCCAGTGCGATGGCGGCGTGGTGGTCCTTGCGGCCGTCGTCCGCGAGGACCTGGGCGGTGGCCGTGTCCCAGTGGTCGACGGTCCACGGATCGTTCAGCAGGTGCCGGTGGACGAACTCCGCCTTGATCCACCGGCCGTCGCCGCGGTGGTCGTACAGCCAGGCGACCTCGGGCCGGTAGGGGTTGTAACGGACCTCCCACCTGCCGCCGCTGCCGGGCTCCGGCAGCCCGGAGTCCAGGCCCTGCAGCGGTTTCAGCTCACCCGAGGCGCTCTGGTAGGGGCGATTGTCGACCTCGAAGCCCTTGTCGTTGACCGTCACCCACGCCGGCACCAGCAGCCTGCGGTTGTCTTCGGGCGTCAGTGGTCGGGGCCGGTACCCGGAGCGGGAGACCATCGCCGCGTACATCTCGTTCGGGGACAACTCCAGTCCGGGTAGTGCGGGGTGGGTCAGCCCCTCATGCGGCAACTGCTGGTACTCGAGCGCCACCCACTCGTCGGCCATTTGCTGGAGTTCGTTGATGGTCCACAGGGGACCGCGTTCGATACCGCGCCCACGCACCTGATGGCTGCGGCCGGTCCAGCCGGCCACGTACTGGCTGAAGGAGTCGGCGAGAGTGGAGAAGAACCGCTCGCCGATGGGCTTGTCAGTGGGCCGGCCCTTGCGTGCGTACCGGATGGCGATGCCGAGGAAGGCACACACGTCCTCGAAATGCTGGCTCAGGTACGGGCTGCCCTGGTCGAGAATGATCGTAGACGGGTGGATGACGGGCCGGGCCGCAGTCGCTTCGGTGAAACGGGGGTCTGCCGCGTGCAGCTCGCCGAAGGGAAGAGCGGACGCCGATGCGGCGGTCAGCGGATCCCAGCCGGGCCGGGTCGGCAGGGGAGCGAAGCACTGCGCGAGTGTGAGGACGAGGTCGAAGGCCCGGGTCGCCCGGCCACCGGTCCGCTGGCCGACTGGACCGTCTCCGGTGACCGCCGGAACGATCATCAGCGCGGCCACGCTGCGGGAGGCGATGTCGATGAGAGAGGTCAGCTCAGCCGAGACCACTTCCGCGTCCTCGCTCAGAGCTTTGACCCGCAGGGGAGTGGTGTCCATCTGGGTCAGTTCGCCCGGCTTCAGCGCGTGCGAAGGGATGAAGGGCTTGTTCGGCTTGCTGGCCCGGGACGAGCGCTGTCGGGTCGTCTGCCGCAGGACGTCAGACAGTCCGATTTCGGCCATCCGTTTGTAGAACGTGGACTGCGGCAACAGCAGACGCTCGGCTTCCGCCGGGTCCCGGAGCTCTTTGGCATACCGCCGCTGCACCAGCTCCTCCACCAGGTCCAGCGCCCGGTTGATCCGACCTCCGGACTCCCGCGCCAGCTCCTGCGTCACCTCGTGCATGGCCTCGATCAGGCGGGGATCGGTGTTCCCGCCGGGCCGGGGGGCGCGGCCCTTGCGCCCGTCCACGATGAGCACCAGCGGATTCTCGCCCGCGGCCTTCCACTTGCGGCGCTTGTCGTCCAGAGTCCGCCAGCTGATGGAGGTGTCGTCCAGGTCCTCGAGTTCGGCGGCCTTGGCCTTGCAGCGCTGCGCGACTGTGGTGGTGTCCGGGTCGTAGCCGGGACGGGAGAGCAGGCGGCCGGGGCGGATCCCGGTGTCGATCTCCTTGATGTGCCGGTGCCACTTCAGGGCCTGCTTACGGTCCTCCTTGCTCACGCCCAGCAGCAGCGTTCCCAGGGGCGGCAGCCCGGTGCGCTCGACAGGCAGGCCCGCCGTGTCCAGGACGGCGAAGTCCGCAGCGCCGACCACCGCCGCGTACAGGGCATCGACCGGCCCGCCCGCCCCGGTCCCCGCCACCGGTGACAGGGTGATGATCGGCCCGGCGAAGGCGTCCACACGGAATTCCTCGCCCCGCCAGCGGATTCGGTCGCCGAGTCGGACCCGGTCGCATTCGAATCGCCCTGGCAGTCCTCTTCTGGTCATGACGCTTCCTCTCAGGCCCACACCGGGGCATCGGCCAGCAGGGGCCGCGTCCAGTCGAATCGCAGACGCTGCTGCCACATCAGGCGGTAGGCGAGGTCCAGGGCCACCAGCTGCGGTACCCCGCACGCAGCTATGCCTTCGTGCAGCGGCCGCCGCCGGCGGAAGGCGTCCAGGACGGCCTTCTCCCGCTCGTGCTCGCGCTGGGCGGGGAAGCGGTAGCCCGAGAGCCACATGAGGTTCGCCAGCCGCGTTCCGTGCGGCACCGGCCACAGGCGCACCGTCCAGCCGGCCGCCTGCGCGACCTCGTGCAGTGCCGCCATGCGTTCCTGCCACTGAGGCCCCGACCGGCGCTCGGGCGGGACGACCACCACGCAGCGGGAACCCCCGCGTGTGCGGGCGATGAAGTCCGGCCGCCACCGGTGCCGCACGCGGCCCTGCAGCCAGTGCAGTTCGACAGGCTCACCGCTGAACTGCCCGATATCCGCTGTGAAGTCCAGCTCCACCGCCACCCGCAGCCGTCGCAGCGACCCGCACACCACCCTCGACCGCGACGATGACGGCCACGCGGTGATGATGCCCTGGCGGTCGTGATAGGCGACGGGATCCGTCGGCGGCTGGCGCTCCTCGAGTGCCACACCCGCCAGGTCACCCGCGCGCGACGACGTCAGCTCACCGTGCTCGTCCACGTGCCACCCGACGATGTCCCGCACCGGACTCCCCTTCCACTCCTCCCGGACGCAACCAGCTTGAAGACACCCCGCCCGGGCCGGGGGAGAGCAAGGAGTGTCACCTGAACGGATGAGCTTCCTTGACGCCAGCCCGCTCCCGTGTCCGTTCTGCGGCCTCGTGCAGGGTCCGCAGAACCGGCAGATAGCACAGCACCCGCACTGGTCGGAGACAGGCATGCGGCTGCGACCCGATTTCTCCTGTACGACAGCAACGACCACCCTCCGAGCGGGCGTTGTTTGCCGGAGCCACTCACGACGGATGCCCCGCACGCGAGTCCTGCCTGCCGCGCCCCTCGACCCAGCGCAGGAGCTCGTCCCTGCCCACCGTACAGTCCAGCCCTGCCCCCGCCATCAGGTCCTCTGCCTCCCTCAGCCAGCGGCTCCGGTCGAGGCCGCTGAACCGGCCACCGCGTTTGAAACGCAGCATCGACCACGCCAAGGCCGCCGCCTCCGGATAGATCACCAACGGCACGGCCCTGGCCGTCCGGGCTCCCAGCCCCGCCCGCCAAGCCCGCTCTGCCCACAGCGGCTCCTCCGGCGCACCCGCCCACCAAAGCCGCACCACCTGGGAGGCATCCGCGAAGAACCTGCCCCCGGCCGCCTTGAATCGCTGAACCAGCCGCAGCCGCTCCTGATGGGCCCGCACACACTCCGGTAGCACCCTCAGATCCACGAAGGAAGCCTCCTCCTGCCGGCGGGAATCGTCCGTCCACCTCAGATGCCGCAGACACACCTGCCAGGGTTCCGACGAGATCAGCCACACCGGCTCGCTGATCCGGCGCGCATACCCGCATAGGGCGCACCGGCGGACCGGATACCCGTTCTCGGCCTCCCACGGCCACTGCCACAGTGCCTCGCCGCAACCGGGAAGCACGTACCGATCGGCCAGGCTTGGAAGTACCTGACGCAGCATGTCGGTCGATCGGTTGGACAAGATTGCAAGGTGCCACAGCCCGGCCTCGTTCACGTACATCTCGGTGCACTGCGGGTACCGCTCGACCCGCTCGGGATCGGCCGAAGCCTGCCCTTGACCGACCCGCCCGAGGAACTCGGCCAGCCCCAGTCCATTGCCGTGCGCGAGCCGTGCGACGAACGAGCCCGTCGACTCGCCGCCCACCAGACGCACTCCGTTGGGCAGCGGCCACCGCGGGCCGAACCTCAGCCTCGGCATACCTTCCGTCACATTGCCCTCCCAGCCAGCTGCCGGCACTGCAGCCCACCAGCGCGCCGACTCACGGGGCAAGAAGCGGTCACCCCTTCGGGTGAACCATCCGCAGATCTCCGCCTGCCACCGACCCTCCCTACCACGCTCGACGTGAGGTTGGCTGGCAGCCACCAGGGAGGGACCTTGGCCACGCCGACGTACGAGGCATTGCGCAGTCCCCTTCGCGGACACCAGGACCTGGCCGTCGACTCGTGTGTGTCCGTCTTCAAGGAGGGCGCATCCCGGGCCACGATCACCATGGCCACCGGAAGCGGCAAGACCCATGTCGCGCTGAACACGGTCCACGAGACGGCCCCGCACGGGCGCGCCCTCGTGGTCGTACCGTCCTTGCGTCTGCTCGAACAGACCGCGTCCCTGTGGCACCACGAAGGACGTCCGGGCCGATACATCGGCGTCTGCTCGCGCGAGAACCCGGCCGATCCGGCCTTGGCCGACGTCCTCACCATGGTCGACCAGCCGGAGGACCTCGCGGCCCTGTCCGCCCTGTCCGACGGGCCGCTCAACGTGTTCTGCACCTACCAGTCCCTGGACAAGGTCACCCAGACACACGCCACCCACCACCTGCCTGGCTGGGACGTGCTCGTCGTCGACGAGGCCCACCACACCACCGGCAATCTCGACAAAGCCTGGGCGCAGGTCCACGACAACGACGCGCTTCCTGCTCGGCACCGCCTCTACATGACCGCCACCCCCCTCGTCTTCGACCGGCAAGCAGGCGACGAACGCGGCATGCCGCGCAACCAGGTCGTCGCCTCCATGGACGACCACAGCCTCTACGGACCCACCGTCTACAGCATCTCCCTCGCGCAAGCCATCAACCAGGGACTGCTCGCCGACTACCGCATCGTCGTCATCACCATTCGCAACGAAGACCTGCTCCATGCCCTGCGCCGTGACACCAGCACCTGGACATCCGAAGCACTGCGCGCAGCAGCGGCCCAACTCGCCCTCACCCTCGCCCAACAGCGCTACGACCTGCGCCGCACCCTCACCTTCCATCCGTCCATCGCCGCCGCAGAAACCTTCGCCGACACCCTCCCCGACACAGCCGCCCTTCGCCCGGACTTCGACCGCTCGCTGCTGCACGTCGGCACCGTCAACTCCCGCCAGACCCCCTTCGAACAACACCAGGCGTACGCTGCCTTCGCCGCCACCCCCCTCAACACCGCACTCGGCGCCACACCCCCGCACCGCGCGGTCCTCACCAACTGCCGCTGCTGCAGCGAGGGCGTCGACATCCCCGCCATCGACTCCGTGCTGTTCGCCCACCCCAAGACCAGCACCGTTGACATCGTCCAAGCCGTCGGCCGAGCACTGCGCCAGACACCGGGCGACGGAAAGATCTCCACCATCGTCATCCCCATCTACCTCGCCCCCGGCGACGACATGGGAGAAGCCACCAAGAGGACACCCTGGCGCCTTCTCTACGAGGTCCTCATTGCTCTCAGCCTCTACGACGAGCACACCTTCCACCGCGTGGAACACTTGGAAGCGCACCGCCGGGGCGAATCTGCACAACCCGAACTTGCCGCCGCCCCCGAACGCGCCGACGAGATCCTCCAGTTCCTCGACCTCCGCGACACCCCCGCACCCAACCAGCTCTGGGACTACGGCTTCGTCAGCGCCGAGCGTTTCCACCGCGAACACGGACACCTCAACGTCCCCAGCCGCTACCTCGGCCCCGACAGCTTCTACCTCGGCTGGTGGATCGGCCAGCAACGCTCCCTACGACTGAACGCCATGCTGCTCCCGGACCGGATCAAGGCCCTCGACACCCTCAGCATGCGGTGGAACCACCCTCCCCACAGCATCGAACGCAAACTCCAGGTCGCCCGCGACTACATGAGCCGTAACGGACACCTGGCCCCGGCAGCGGACGAACGCCACGGCGGCCTCCACCTCGGCCGCTGGCTCGCCGACCGCCGCAGAGAAGTACGCGACCGCACCCTCCCTATCTGCTACCAGCGGGCCCTCGTTGAGATCTACCCCTGGTGGAGCGAGCCATGGCCCGCCACCTGGAAACGGACCTACGCCCACGCCCTCGCCGCTGCCCGCAAGGGCGAGCTCGCATTCCCCTCACTGCGCCCCCAGACCGAACCCCCGCTCACCCGATGGCTTGACGATCAGATCGACAATCTCGGCAAGCTCGGCGACACCAGGCACAACCTCCTCGGCGCCCTCCCCCTCACCCACCCCCTCGCCCTCCTGCTGCGCCGCCCCCGCGGTACCTCGGAGTGGGCCTTCACCCGAGGACTGAGGGCCGCCCGTGCCTTCCAACGCGAGTACCAGCACCTCGACGTGCCGTCCTGGTACCGGTGCGCCTTGGACGGCGCTGACTTCCAGCTCGGCCGATGGATAGCCGAGAGGCGCCGGAACCCTGGCGCCTTGTCACGTGAACAACTCGACGCCCTCGAAGCCCTCGACATGCGCTGGCGCCCTCGGGCCTGAACGCCCCTTCGAGCCTTTTCTCCTGTCCCACAGGGAGCGTTGAGTCGCGTCGGAGCGAGACGGCCACCGGTAGCCGACCGCCCCCGCGGCGCCGGGGCGCGATAGCCCGCATAGGCGAACAGCGGGGCGAGCGCTCCCCAGTGTGAAGGCCGGGATCTTCGGCCGGGGACCTTGTGAGGATGCGGGGGCACGACCTCCCGTCTGCCGGGGACAGGCCGGCCCAGGCAGACGGCGCCGTGGCTCGGCTGCCGAAGCCCGACCGTATGCGGTTTGTGCGGAGGAGGAACGGGCTCGTCCTGCGGCGTCGTGCCGCCCTGACGTCCGGACGCGAGCAGTTCCTTGCTCACCTCGCGCCGCGATGGTCAGCTGCTGGCGTCGACGATGTGCACCGATCCGGGGACGAGCCCGAGGAGGGTCTTGGGCTGGTTCTTCCATCCCGTCACCTGCTCCACGCAACAGCTGCTGTCGAGATCGAACACCGCGCAGGGCCGCCCGTTCAAGACGACGTATAGATCAGCCCCTGAGCGCGGTTGTCCGGGTTGAAGACCTTGAGGAGAAACTCTGCGACCACCTGGGTCGGCACGTAGTCGATCTGGTCGTAGCCGTCCCGAACCGGCGTCGCCATCTGTGCAACGAACTGGTGGAGGAACAGCAGGGTGCGCCGCTGGTGGCCGCGTTCGGGGTCGAACATCGACGGCACCTCAGGCAGCCTGGTGAAGTCGACCACCGTGCTGCTCCGGGAGAGCTCGAAGGTTCCTACCGCCAGCCGCTGCGGCTTGCCGCGCGTCACCTCGCGCACGGCGGTGTCCTGGTCGAACGCGCCGTAGAACATCGGGATGCCGGCCGGGCTCATCCTGTTGGAGGTCCGGGCGGACTCGCGGGGCGCGGTGCCGAGGTCGGAGGCGCCCCAGCCAGCTGCCACCCGGATGTCCCGTACCTCGCGGACACGCCACTGCCTTGTGCCAGCGGGGATTTCCCGCACCAGGTCCAAGTCCAGGATGTGCCGGCCGATCTGATCGAGGATGCGGCCTGCCGGGATCTCCCCCCAGCGTTCCTCCTCCTTGTCCGCGTCGTCGCGGCGGAGCCAGAAAACGTACCTGGTCCTGTGTTGGATCTGTTCGCAGAAGGACTGCCAGCTGGAGGTGAGCTGCTCGTTGTAGCGCAGGAGCTGCCAGTCGATCTCGGTCCAGGTCTGGTCGCCGATCGCGTCGCGGACGGCTTCCAGGACCGCCTCGTTGGCGAAGACCTCGGCGTGGTCACCCACCAGGTCCCAGGTGTCCCAGGTGGTGGCGACGTGGTAGCCGCCCTCTCTGCTGTCGTAGGGGACTCCCTCGTCGTCAGCGTTGGCGTACTCGGTCCTCAGCCCGTTGACGAACGCTTCCGTGAGGACGTCCAGTTCAGCGGCAGGACTCTCACCGCAGAAGTTGCATTCCTCACCGTCCTGGGCGGAATCCGAGACCACCTTCTTGAGAGCCAGGTCGCTGAGGCAACCCGCACACACGTGATCGCCCCGGGAGGCCCAGCCCCGCTCGAACTCCAGCTCCATCTGTCGCTTCGCTCCGCCCATGTGCGGAGCCTACGCGGCGGCATCGGCCAGGTCTGCCCGCAGAGTTCGCCATCTTGCCCGAGTCGCTCGCAAACCACGGCGCTCTGTCGCATCGATGGTATGCGGCACGGGCCGTACGCCTCTTCCGGGGGTTCTGGACTCCCAAAGTGAACATCTCTACTATTTGGTTGAGTCCTACTGTATGGGGGAGTTCTTGTGAGGATCAGCATCGGCGGCGAGCAGGTCGAGGTGCCCGACGACCTGGGCGCCGCCTTGCTCGCCGGGCTCCGCGGCGACCGGTTGGTGGAGCCGCCGCAGACCGCCGACTTCGACGACCTGGTCGCCCTGGTCGCCCGCACCAGCCGCCTCACCCAGCACCTGACGGTGTTCAAGGAGGTGGCGATGTCCCGCGCGGACGCCGCCGGCGCCTACTCGAACCGGAGCGCGCTGGCCACGGCGGCCGCGATGTCCGCTTCCCAGCTCGGCCGGGTCCTCGAGGGCCACGGGCTGCCGAGGGATCGCCGCAGCGGCGGGGTGAACCTCGTGTCCGCGTTCCGCACCGCCGACGACGGCGTCCTGCACCTGGCCGCTGAGCCGGACGTCGCCGACCTGCCGTCGTTCACTCTGCCGTTCAGCCCGGCGGATCGGGCGACCGAGCCCACGGAGTTCGCCGGCCGGGAGCTGACCTTCTACTACCGCCCCCGGGTCCCGATCGCGGTAGCCGACCTCGGGCGCAGCGCCGGCTACACCCTGCGCGACGCCGAGCAGGGACTGATCGCCTGCGTCACCGAGGACGTCTTCGACGCCCTGTTCGGCGACCCGCGTCTCGACCCGACCCGCCCCAACGGACGCTGAGGAGAAGCCCCGATGTCCGACGAGCTGTTCGACTCCGTCGACGCGCTGCTCGCCGCCGTGAGCAGCGGTCTGCCGCTGCCGGCGGAGCGCAAGCGGCTGCGCCTGGCGGCCGGGCTCACGCCCGCGCAGGTCGCTGCGGCCCTGCGGGTCAATTCAACGCTGGTGGTCGCCTGGGAGGACGGGACTGCCGTCCCGGGTCCGGACATCACCCCGGCCTACACGCGCCTCCTGGAGGGCCTGGCCGCGCGTTTCCCGGCGCCCGAGCAGCCCGCGGCGACGCCGATCCCGGCCGCGCCGCAGACGCCTGTCCAGGCCCCGGCGGCCGCCCAGCATGCCGCCGACGCGCCCGCCGTCCCGGTGCTCGACCAGAACCCGGACGGTTCGCTGCTGATGGCCGCCGCGGCACCGTGCGTGCAGTGCGGCCAGCCGTCCGTCTACCGTGCCCAGGGCCGCCCGATGCACCTCGGCGGGTTCTGCCGCCCCGCCACCCCGGCTACCGAGCCGGCCGTCGAAGCCACCCAGCAGCCGACCCCGGCCCCGGCCGAGCAGCCCCCGGCCACGCCCGCACCCGCTGTTGCTCCCGTCGCCTCCGAGCCGGTCCGGCCCGCACCCACCGCGTCACCCGCCCCGGCGAACCCGCGCCCGGCGACAGCCCGCACCACTGCCCGCCCGGCTGCAGCCCGTCCGGCTTCGGCGCGCCCCGCAGCTCCGTCCGCTGCCGCTGCCGCTGCGCGCTGGTGGCCGGCGGTCGCGCTGGACGCCGCGCCGGACGGCGGCGGGTGGGTGCTGGACGTGCCGCAGATCCCGGCTCCGGCCGGGGTGAAGCTGGGCGACTGGTTCGCGTGGCTGGGCACCGGGCTGCCGCTGCGCGTCGAGCGGGCCCACGCCTCGGGGCGCGGCGGCGACGGCATGGTCTGCCTGACCGCCGCCGCGCTGGGGCAGCTCGGCCTGCCCACCACCCTGCCCGCCACCGAGAAGGCCCTGACCGCGCTGCACACCAAGCTGGCCAAGGCCGCCGCCGTGGTGGGCATGGAGATCAGCGACCAGATCGGCCCGAGCTTCCACGTCTTCCGCCGCACCGGATCGGCCGGCGGACCGAAGACCTCGGTCCGGGTCACCATCGCGCCCTGGCTCGGCCAGGGCGACGCCCGCCAGCAGGCCACCAGCGCCCTCGCCGCCCCGCTCGCCACCGCCCCCGACGGCACCAAGGACGGCCTCACCCTGACCCGCCGCTACCGCGCCTTCACCACCGACCTCGGCGCCGCCCCCGGCGCGACCACCGCCTCCACCGCGATGCTGCTCCTGGACGCGGTGCGCCCGCGCGTGGAGTGGGTGAAGGACGAGACGACGGGGGAGTGGTCCTCCCACCTGCGCGAGGGCGCCCTCCCGAAGGGCGACGTGTGCGTTGCGCCGGCCGCCGGGGCCCGGCATCCCCTGACCCGCGAACTCCTCGGCAAGGGCGAGGCGGTGTGCGAGGAGGAGGACTACAAGTGGTGGGCCCGTGAGCTCACCACTGAGGAGGCCGGGCGGTCGTTCGCGGTCGCGGTAGACGTCTGCGCCTCCTATCTGTCCGTCACCGACTCCCTGCCCCTGCCCGTCGGCGAGCTGGTGGCGGTGAAGAACCCGGACTGGAACAAGGGCAAGACGGCCGGTCTGTGGTTCTGCGACTTCACTGGCATCGCGGTGGACGAGCTGCTGCCGCACCCCGCGACCTTCCACGGCCAGTCCCCGACCGGACCGGGCTGGTACGCCACCCCGACCGTCGCCTACATGGCCACCACCTACGGCTTCGACCCGGCCACCATCACCGAGGCGTACCTCAGTACGCACACCGCGCCGCTGCTCAAGGAGTGGACCGGCCGGATCCGCGGCGGCTACAAGCGCGCCTACGCTGACCTCGGCCTGGTCGACGGCCAGGCCCCCGCCGAGTTCCTGGCCGCCTATGCCGTGCACAAGGACGTCGGCGCCGACCCGGCCCGCGCGGACGCCCTGGTCCTCGCGGGGCTGTACAAGAACATCTACAAGGGCGGGATCGGCAAGTGGGCCGACTCCGCCCGCCACCTGGACGACCAGGTGTGGCTAGAGAAGATCGCGGCGTCCTGGTCCTACCGCCCCGAGATCCGCTTCCACGTCATCGCCGCCGCCCGCATCGCCGCCCACCGACGCCTGCGCAAGACGCTCCAGCTCACCGGCCGGGCCCCGTTTGCGGTCAACGTGGACAGCTACCTGTACGCCGCCGACGCCCCCTCGCCGCTGGAGCTGCTCCCGGTCAAGGACGACGGCACCCCGGTGCCGGGGGCGCTGCGCCTGGGCATCGCCCCGGGCAGCCACAAGCACGAGTCCTCGATCCCGCTCCAGGCCGCCATCGAGGCGATGGGGCGCCGGGAGCACCCCTCCAAGCTGGTCCACCATTACACCACCGACGGCACCGCGCTCGGCCAGGAGCAGCCCGGCGCGCCTGGCACCGGCAACGACGATGAGGAAGGCGGGAACTGATGGCGGGCAAGGGATTGTTCGGCCGGGTCCGGGAGGCGCTGTTCCCCTCCCGGAAGGCACCGGTGCAGTCCACGACGCAGGCCGGCCAGGTGCGGGAGCGCAAGTACGGCGGGAACACCAAGGCCATGGCCGCCGCCTACGGCGTCGCGCCGCGCACGGTGCTCCGCTGGATCGACGGCACCCGCCACCCCAAGGGGGAGGACGCCGAGCGGCTGCAGCGCGAGGCGGTCGGCGTGCAGACCACCGAGCGCGGGCGGGAGCGCAAGGCCAGGCAGCTGGCCCAGCGCGGCACCGTCTCCGGGATCGGGGCCCGGGTCGGCCGTGCCGTGAGCTTCGAGATCCGCGGCTCGGACGCGGTGCGGGCCCGCGACATCCACCTGAACCTGTCGGGCGAGCAGGCGGCCGCCCTGGCCCTCGCCGAGGACGAGGACGAGGTGCGGCAGATCGTCGGCCAGGCCCTCGCGGACTACTTCAACGGCGGCGTCGGCTACGGCGGCTTCACCGCCGACGACTTCGACTTCGACCCCAACGACTTCGACCTGACCTGACCAATCACCCGCCGCACTGGGCCGCCCATGGGGCGGACGTGGATGTGCTGACCGGCATCCCCGGTCGCCACCAGCTGGTGGCGACCGTCCGCCTTCTCCACTGCGGAACCGTTCCGCCCCGACAAGTGGCGGCGCAAGCAGGCGACGGCTCGCGCCGCTGGGCCGGAATGCGCCGACCAGGAGCGCGGGCTCCTCGGCGGTTTCCGCAGCACCGTTAAGCGGCGAGGTTGATTCGGAGGTAGGGGCCGTAACCAACTACGCGGCGCAGGTAGAGGCCGCGCAGAGCCTGGACCGCTGAGCCGTCCGCGTGCTCGTCCAGGGCAGGGACCTCTCCAACAAGCCGGTAGGTGAGGACGATGTGCGCTTCGAGATCGTTGAGATCGGCATGCAGGACCTGTTCGAGGGCCAGGGCGAGGTCGGGCGAGTGGATCTTGGCCTCGGCATACGGTGTGTCGTAGCTGGCCATGAAGGCCCTCAGCGCGCTGCGGTAGCTGCCGTGGTCGACGTTCATCGCCCCGGTCAGCTCAATGGACAGGGCCGGCGGGGCCATGGTGGGGCGCACCGAGGCCTGGTAGGCATCGGCGGACATCGCGGCGGCGAGGTGCATCGCGGCCGTGAGGGCGCGGACGTCTTCTACCGCTTGGCGGAGCTGAGCGACCGTCCCGGAGCGGTCCTCGCGCTTCAGCAGGGTGTCGGCGGCGGCAAGGGCGGCGGCCGCGGACCGGTTTGCCAGGGCGTACACGCGATGGCCGAGCCGCCACCGCGCTTGCGGGGTATGTACGGGCAGTGCCTGGTCTTCCCCGACGTCTTCCCGGATCATCAGCGGTGCGTGCGGCACCTCGGTCCTACAGGTCAGGAGGAAGCGGGCGGCGAACTCGGTCAGCCAGGCCGCGTCGTCGGGGGTCAGAGGCGCATGGAGAAGATCTGCGGCAAGGGCTCGCAGGGTGGGAGCCGCGCTGGCCACGGCCAGCTTGGCGGACAGGTGGGGGGCACGGGCTATCCCGAAGTACGCATCGTAGATCTGCACGTCGTCGGACAGGCCGCTGGAGTCGGCCGCCGCGGCGGCTTGGGCGGCGAGCTCACTGGTGCCGGCTACGAGTTGGCCCAGGAGGTCGTACGCCGCGCGCAGAGCTGCCTTCGCGTCGTCTCGGACGGTACCGCCGCGCAGCGCCTGGGCAGCCTCCCGGAAAGCAGACGCGGCACAGTCGGCAAGCTCCGCCAGATGCCCGTCCAGCAGTGAACTCTGGTCGACCGGGGCCGAGGAGATGACGAGGACCGGCTCATCCGTTTGCGCCTCCGGGCGGTCCTCCGACCCGAAGTCGGCCCACCACACGCCGGACCCGTCGCGGTAGGCCCGAGCGAAGACGAGCCCGCCGACGGGCCGGCAGTCCGGGGTGGGCTCGCCCGTGGCTCGCCACTGATACCCCTTGTGAAGACACGCGAAGTGGCCATCCGAGCTGATCTTGCCGTGCACAGCGAGGTCGTGCCCGCGGTGCGGGCACTGCCGCGCCAGTGCCCGCGGATGGGAGCTGTCCGCGTCCACCAGCACGATGTCGGGGTGTTCCGTCGCGGTGAAGGGACGTCCGGCCTGCGGCCGAGCGGCGTAGCCGAGCCGTACCTTCTTCGATCCACCCGCGGAGTCGCTCGTGGTTTCGGTCATGTCCCGCCTCCCTGCCTGGCGGTAGCCCGGCTCATCAGCCGGGCGGTGATCTTTCTTCACAAGTCTCGCACATTGAAACCGGCGAGTCTAGGCCAATCGGGTAATCCAGACATCTTTGGACATTGGTAACTCTGGGAACATAAAATCCCAGGCTTCGCGTCCGCTGGTGGACATGGTGAGCCCGGAGGAAGCTTGACCCCTAGGGGCCCGGCAGATGAGAGGAGAGGATTCGGTGCGATTCTTCGCTGCAGAAGACAGGCGCGTGGCGCTCCACATGAAGCTCGCCGAGCAGGTCGAACCCGATCTGCTCGCGGCGGTGATCTGCGCTGGGGACCGCCCGATGTCCCGGTTGCGATATGTCACGGAGAGCGGACTGTCCGCGCCCACTGTGGGTCGGGCGGCCCGCGCCCTGATCAAGGATGGACTCCTCGTTGAAGGCGAGCAGTTCCCGATTGAACGCCGGGGCCGGCCTGAGATCACCTTGCAGGTCAACCCGAAGCACGTTCATCTCGGGCTCGTTGTGGAAGACGAGGCCGAGCCAGCGGGGAGAAGCGCTGGGGTCAGGGTCGTCGCGATGCCCGTCACCCTTGATGGGAAGCCGTTCGAAGGGATGCCGCCCATCGCGGTGCCCATCGCGGAGAGGAAGATCCCTGACCTCATCACGTCTGTGGTCGAGGCTGTTCGCCAGCTGCGCCAGAAGATCGAAGAGCGAGGAGCCCGCGTCGAGGGCATCGGGCTGTCGCTCGGAGGACACATCTCGGCGGACAATTGGGTGGAGTACTCGTCGAACATCGGGAGCGAGCAAGACCAGCCTTCCCCGTTGGGAAGCCACCTACAAGAGGCCATCCAACTTCCGGTCATGCTTGAGAACGACGCCAACGCGCTTGCCCGGCGACACCTGTGGTTCACGCAGGAGCCGAGTTCGACCTACGCGATCGTCCTGCTCAAGTCGGACGGCATCGGCTGTGGAATCGTCGCGGATGGGTCCGTCTTTACGGGCGCTCGCGGCATGGCCGGGGAGTTCGGCCATCTGCCCATGGACCCCGATGGTCCTATGTGCCGCTGCAAGAACTATGGCTGCCTGGAGGCAATCGCGACTCCACGCGCCATCTCTCAGTCCTTGAAGTTCGAAGGCTTCGAACGGGTGAGCAAGGCGGTAGCGGCCAACGATGAGGACGCGGCTCGGGCCCTTGGTGAAGCTGGGAGCTGTATGGGGCGAGCACTTGCAACGCTGATCAACCTCGTTGATCCTGGGAGGATCTTCCTCTTGGGAGTTGATGAGTTGACCGACCGTGAGGCGAACTCAACGGCGGCGGTTTACCTGGACGCCATGGCGGAGGCCGTACAGAGGCATGTGTTCCGCAGTGCCCGGGATCGCTACGACCTCGAGCACATCTGGGCGAACCTCATTGTGTCGGGTCTTCTTACTGAGACCGAGACCACGGTCGCAGCCGCTGCCCAGTGCATTCAAAGAGTCGTCAGTTCCCGTTCCGGCAGCAACGGCTGAATCGAGTCCGCCGAGCCAGACGGCATCGACGCCTTGCCCGACGACAACGACGACCAGGCCGACGCCGTCGCACCGGCCGAGCCGTCCCGGCCGGGACGGACCGCGTACCGTCGTGGCGCAGCCAACCCGAACGGCTCGACCACCGCGCTGCGGGCCGATGTCCTCGGCGCGCTCGGTGTCCTCAAGGTCGCCACCGCCGACCAGCTCCAGCGAGTGCTGCGCCCCGGCGCGGCGTCGAACAAGGCGATCCGGCAGGCGCTCGGCGATCTCGCGCTGCACGGCCTGGTCGCCTCGGACGGCAACACCAAGACGCGGCACAAGACCTGGCGGCTGGAAGGCGCCGCCGGGCTGGACGCGGCCGCCGCCGTGCTCGGGATGGTCCGTTCCGAGATGGGCGGCACCGCTCGGGGCGCCGGGCGCTCCGGCGCCCAGCACGCGATGGCGGTCAACGAGACGATCGCCGCGTTCGTCCTCGGCGGCAGCGAGCCCGGGGCCGCGGGCGGGGTCGGCACGGCGCGCTCCTGGTCGACCGAGACCGAGTTCCTGCTGCCCGGTGGCAAGCGCAAGGTGCGTCCGGATGGGGTGTGGCAGGCCCCGGAGATCGGGGTGCCGGTGCTGATGGTCGAAGTCGACCGCTCCACCATGGCCCCGGCCGACGTCGCCGCGAAGTTCCCCCGGTACGGCGAGTTGTTCCGCACCAAGCTCCGCGACAACGACCCGACCCTCGCCGACCGCGAGCCGGCCGATCGCACGGTGCACTGGTGGCGCCGGGCCTACCCCGGCCACACCCGCGCCGGGTACCCGCCCGTTGCGCTGGTCGTCACCGACGCCGGACCGGTCGCGCTGGCCAACCGTCAGCAGGCCGTCGCGGACCTGTCCGCCGACTGCTGGCGCGGTCGGTGGTGCAGGGAGGTCCGCGACTACAACGACGACGGGTGGCGCGAGTACGACGATGCCGTGCCCATCGTCGCGACCACCCTGGAGCTGCTGGCCGAGCACGGGCCGCTCGGGCCGGTGTGGTGGCGCTTCGGCCGCTCAGGCCGGCACTCCCTCATCGAGGCGCTGGAGAACCCGAACAACCGGGCCGCCTACGACCTACGCCAGGCCGCCCGCGAGGACGAGCAGCACAAGGCCCACCGGGAGCTGATGGACTCCCTCGTCTGCATCGACTGCGACGACGTCCCCGAGCAGGAGAGCACCTGGGAGTACGGCCCCCGGGGGCAGGTCGAGTGGACCCGCCGCCCCGGCGGCCGCTGCTGGCCCTGCCACGAGAAGGAGCAGCAGCGCCGCGAGGAGGAGCGGAAGACGAAGGCCCAGACACGGCTGGAGGCGGCCCGCGCCGCCAACGCCAAGCTGCGTCCGTGCTGGACGTGCCGGGGCTCGATCGGCGGGAAGGAGGGCTCGTTCCTGGAGCTGAAGGAGAAGGCCGGCCCCGACCGGCTGGAGTGCCCGCACTGCGAAAGCGACCGGGAGGACAAGGAACTGGGGCCGCTGGTGCTGCCCGCCCCGACCAGGCGCGAGCAGGTGGCCGCCCGCGTCTTGGCCCCGGCCGATCCGTGGTGGAAGGATCGGCTTCGGCACGCGGAGCTCTACCCGGTGAAGAACCGTACCCGTGAGCGCCGGTCCGGGGCTGTCGCGGGTGCTGTCGCGTGTCCACCTGCGCCCCTTGTGTGGGACGTGTGCACCAGCAGCAGCTAAACGGCTAGGTTTGCCTGCCAAGTACTGTCCAGGAAGAGGGTGGGGAAGGTGCTCGGCTGGGTTGGGCGGACTAGGAACTGGTGGCGGGAGACACCTGCTGCAGTTCGATGGGTCGCGTATGTTTGCGTCCCTTTGGGATTAGCCTGTGTATCGCTGGGAGTCTACGGCGATTCGCATTCTTGGTGGGATAATCGAAGCTTTCTCACCAATCTGGCGTCTAGCTTCGCTAGCCTACTCTTCGGCGTACCAACGGCTCTCGTAGTTCTGTCTCACCTGAGTGAAATTCAGGCAGAAGCCATCGAGCGACGCTCGGTGCGGCGTCGCACAGATATTGCGGTATCCGAGTTCAAGAAGACGGCACTTCAGTGTATTCACCTGCGAGCGTGCAAATTTTGGCCTGCGGACTTCTGAGCTCCTGGTCCTGGGTGCGACTGTAAGGGATGCCTTCGCCGCCGGGAACTTCTCCTCCAGTCAAGACTTGATGAGGCAGCGCCATGAACTATTGCGGAGCTGGTCTCGGCTCGATAATAGAGGTCTACTGGAGTGGCTGAACCTGCTGAGCACTCTATGGGAGCAGCTCGATCGTGACATCCGGCCACTACTTCAGGGGCTTGGCCTAGCGTGGCTTCCGATTCGCAGTGACGCGCACATCCGGGAAATGTTCTCTGCCGTGAAGTCGCGTGATTTGCTGTCACTTTCTTTGCCTCATGATTATCTTGAAAGGCTATCCCGCGTCGTGAACTCTGGAACACCCACGGAAAGGGCGGAAGCTAGGCGTGAGCTGCTAGATAACGCAAATGCCTTCCAAGGGTGGGTGATTTTTGCATGTGGAATCGCCATGCGCCTGGATGAATTGGATCATATCGGCCGTTAGTAAATTAGGGGTGCGGAATCTGCCACCCATAGCCAGCGCCAGCGGAGCGAGCTGGGATTCCTGCTTGGCGGTGAGCTGGGCGCGCGACAACTGGACGGGTATCCGCCTATCCCGCACGCTGCCGTGCCGTACGGGGCTCGGCACACGGTGGGGGCGGCAGGAGCTTGCCGCCCCCGGTCTGTGCCCGGCCCCCGACCACCGGGCTATTGCCAGCGGATGCCGAGTTGGGTGAGTCGCTCGGCCCGGGCAGCGGGGATGTCGGCATGTCGGCTGCGGCTGTTCGCGATGAACAGGCCCAGGCTGATCTGCGCCGTGGTGCCGTCGTCCAGCACCAGCGGTTCCTTGTGCTTGCGGGGGACGTTCAGGTGGCCCTCGCGGGCCCGGTACTGGGCGGCGGCGGCGAGGTTGCGCTGCTCCTTCTCGGCGTGGCTCACCTTCCCGGCCGGCTTCTGCTCGGCGGTCAGCGGCTCGATTCCGAGGACGTGCTCGCACGCCCACTGCTGCGCCGGTGCGAGCTTGTTCCAGCCGACCCGCTGGGCGCGGCCCCACCCGGCGAGGTCCTCGCCCTGGACGATGATGCTGCCCGGCTCGGCGCCGGCGAGCGTGCCGCCGTCCTTGACGTGGCGCCAGGCCAGGGCGAAGCAGCGCTGCCACTCCACCGACCAGGCCGGGCACCACGCCGGGTCGATCGCGTCGAGGGCGGCCTTGCGGTCGGCGGTCAGCGCCCCGGTCCAGTCGAGGCCGGTCTCCCCGGCCTCGGCACGGCGCTCCAGGGCCTCGGTGCGCCGCTGGGCGGTGCGCAGGTTCTTCATGATGGTGCCGACCGGGCGCCCGCCCCAGACCGCCTCGTTGGGCGGGCAGGCGTGGCCGTGCTCGGCGGCGTACCCGGCCACCGCGGCCAGGTTGTCGGTGAAGGCCGTGTCGAACGCGGACCAGACCATGCCCAGCTCGTCCAGTTCCTTGACGCGCTCCGGGTCGAGGACGTCGGCGGCCTTGTAGCGGCGCTGGTCGGCCACCCACACCCCGAGGCGGTGCCCGGACGGCGCCCGGTAGGCGTAGGGCACCTTCACGTCGCCGAACTTCTCCCGGTAGGCGAGCAGCTCCTCCAGGCCCCGCCGGAACTCCGCCCGCTCGGGCTCCAACACCCGGGTCCGCACGAAAGCCGCGATCACGACCGGGTCGCGCTGGGTGGAGAACTGGAGCAGCTGCGCCTCTCCGGCGGCGGAGCGGCGTTCCTCCGGCTCTGCGGCATGCCTCGGCTCGCGCGGGGGGCGGGTCTCGGACTGCGGCAGGGCCAGGCGTTCGACGGCGGCCGCGTCGTGCGCGCGCAGGGCCATGAGCAGTTTGCTCAGCCCGTCGTAGGCGCGGGAGGTGAGCAGTTGGTCGCCGTTCTCGCCGGCGCCGAGCAGGACGGGCACCACGATGGTGGCGACCTTGCCGCTGCCCGGGTGCATCCGCAGGGCCCGGCCGACGGCCTGGACCAGGTCAACCATCGAGCCGCGCACGTCGGCGAAGAACACCGCGTCGCAGTCGAAGGTGTCCACGCCCTCCGACAGCACCTTGACCGAGGCCAGGATGTACCGCAGCAGCCTCCACCCGTCCTCCCTGACCAGCGAGGCGAACGTGCCCAGCACGGCCCGTCGCTCGGCCGGCGTGTGCTCGGCCTCCAGCCACGTCGTGCCGATCAGCTCCGGGGCCGGGTGCAGGGCCGGGTCCTGCTCCCAAAGCACCCGGGCGACGTCGCCAAGGCCGGTGCTTAGCGCCCGGGCCTCGGCGACCATGTGGTGGAAGGACAGCACCCGGGACAGGTCCCACTCCGCGCAGGCGGTCAGCAGGGCCGTCTGCAGGGCCGCCAGCCGGGCGCCCCGGTACTCCACCGACACATCGCTCGCACCGCGCTGCTCCAGGCCCTGGAGGACCGGGTCGGACACGTCCACGCACAGGATGCGGTACGGCGCGATCACCCCGTCAGAAATCGCGGTCCCGAGGGGATAGTCGTGGGCGACGGGCCCGAACAGCGCCTCGTCGTCCATGCTTGCGATCAGCTCGGCCGCCTCGATCCCGGCCGCCGCCGCCCGCAGCCGATCCGTCTCCTTCACCGCCCACAGGCGCGGCGTGGCCGTCATGAACAGCCGCCTGTCGCAGGGGATGCGGGTGTTGTCCAGGATCGCCGCCCACGGCCGCCCAGCTTGACCACTGACCCGGTGCGCCTCGTCGACGACCGCGAGTGAGAACGGCTCCAAGCCCGCCTGGTGGGCCTTCTCCAGGTGGCCCAGGCCCAGGCTGGCGTAGGTGGCGAACACCGTCACCCGGCCGGCCCCGGCTGTCCACTTCACCAGCTCCGCCGGATCGGTGGTGCAGCGCAGACCCACGGGCTGCTCGTTGCCCACCAGCGAGCAGAGCCCGACCATGAGTCCGCCGTGCCCCTCCCGCTGCCAGACCCCGGCCGTCTGCTCCAGCAGCGGCAGCGAGGGCACGAGCACCAGCGTCCGCTCCGAGTGGAGCCGCCCGGCGACGTGCACGGCTGTCAGCGACTTGCCCGAGCCCGTTGCGGCCCGGATCTGGCACCGCAGACCCTCCGGCGGCACCAGACCCGACGCCGGAGGCGTCAGAAGTCGTACTGCCGCGTCGCACGCCTCTTCCTGGTTCAGGCGCAATTTCTTCGCCATAATTACTGTCTCCCTTTTCCGGAATTCATGCGACGCGAAAGAAAAGCCGCCACGGCCTTATTTGAGGGCACTCCGCTATTCAGCGGGCCCGTTTCTCGAAGTGCCCGCTCAGCCCTCGGCCAGCCAGCCCCGGCCGTTGTCCAGGTCATCGGCCAGCTCGTAGTGCAGCGCGTGGGCGCATTTCGTCACCCACTCGCCGAGCTCGGCCACCCGCTCAAACTGGGCGATCAGCAGGGCCCAGCAACGGCGAAGCTGTGCGGCTCCCGCTCCATGTCGTCGGCGATGCCCGGGAACATCCGGAGCACCCGCCACAGATCGGCCGGAGCCGCCTTCTCCGGGTCCGGCAGCTCAATACCGTCAGCGTCTCGCACGATCACAGCACTCACCATCCATCGACGAGGATTCGCGTCCGGGCCCTTTGAAGAGGCGCCGAATCCGGGCGACCCTGCCGATTCCAGAGGCGCCCGGAGCCTGTCCAGCAATCCAGAGCCTAGCGGGTTGCTGTCTTTGATGCACGAGAACGGGCGAAGCCCGTCCCTGTACCACCCCAACGAGTGACCCCACCACCTGACCACCCCTCACCATCCCACCCGTCAAGGCGCGAAGCGCCCCCCACCCATCACCCCAGTCAGCCCGGGCGAAGCCCGAACCCACCCCCACTCACCCAGGGCCGAAGGCCCCACCCTGACACCCACCCAACTCCGCAGCGAAGCGCGGAGTTGACCCACCACCACCCAAGCCCATGGCGCCCGCCACCCAACCCGATCGGGCGCAGCCCGATCCGGCCGGCGCAGCCGGCCCCGGGGGGGGGGGGGGGGGGGGGGGGCGGGGGGAGGACAGGGTGCGTCCCCCCCCGGAAAAGGGGGGGCAAGGGAGGGAGAAACAGCCAAAAGGACAAGGGGGAAAAGAACCGCACGA
>NZ_JBVHXY010000050.1:0-54732 GCF_055569215.1 Kitasatospora sp. NPDC029312
CGGGGGGACAAACACAAAAAAATAAAAAGACGAGAACCATGGAGACGGGAGGGTTGGCGCGCCCCCCCTCCCCCCCGGGGGGCCCCCCCCCCCCCCCCCCCCCCCCCCCGCCGCAATCGCTTTCCCCGGGCCCCCGCCCCCGCCCCCTCCCCTCCCTCCACCTCCCCCACCCCCTACCCCTTCCCTGCCCCACCGTGTGGAGGGAGGAGGAGAGCGGGGGTCACCGGGGCGGGGCGCGGGGGCCGGCGGCCGAGTGGGCCTCGCGGGTGGAGTGGGCCGCGTGGCGGCCGTGGGCGGGCTGGGGCTGGACGGCGACCGCCAGGGTGGACGGGGAGTCACCGGTCACGGCGATGTCACCCGCGCGGTCGGTGCGCAGGACGGTGGCGCCCAGTGCGCGAAGCCGGTCGACCGTGCGCGGCGAGGGGTGACCGTAGGCGTTGCCCTCGCCGCAGGAGATCAGGGCCAGGCGGGGCCGCAGGGCGGCGGTCAGGTCCCAGTCCTGGTGGGCCGAGCCGTGGTGGGCCACCTTCAGGACGTCGACCCGGCCAAGCCGGCCCAACAGGGCTGATTGGGCGGGTGGTTCGAGGTCGCCGAGTAGTGCCATCCGCAGTCCGCCCGCCAGCGACACCAGCAGTGCCACACTCGCGTTGTTCGCGCCGGGCGCGTCGACGGCCGCCCCGGGATCCGGCCACACCACGTCCCACACCAACTCCGCACCCGCCGAGCGGCGTTCGCCACGCCCCGCGCGCAGCAGCGGCACCCCGGCCCCGGCCGCCCAGGCGGCCACCCGGGCCGCCTCGCCCGGTGGGTCGTCCAACGCCGTGCCCTCGACCGCACCGACATCGCGCCCCCGCAGCACTCCCGGCACCCCCTCGACATGGTCGGCGTGGAAGTGGGTCAGCAACAGGAGGGGCACCGTGTTGACTCCCAGATCGCGCAGGCACCGGTCGGCGGCGCTCGGGTCCGGTCCCGTGTCGATCACCACCGCACTGTCCGGGTCACCGGTTCGAAGGGCCAACATGTCGCCCTGCCCGACGTCGCACATCACCAGCCGCCACCCGGGCGGGGGCCAGCCGGTGGCGATCCGGGTGAGCTGTGGCGGCCGCAGCAGGACGGCCAGGAGCACCACCAGCAGGGCGCCGGTCACCAGCACCCGGGTGGGGCGGCGACGGCTGTGCGCGGCACCGCCGGGCTCCGTCCGTCGCGGCAGTAGCAGAGGTGCCGCCCAGCAGGCCGCCAGGGAGGCGAGGGCGACCGTCGCCGTTCCGAACCATCCACCCGGCCAGGACAGTTGGCCGCCCGGCAGTTCGGCTCCGCGACGGGCCACGAGGGCCAGCCAGCCGGCCGGCACTCCGGCCGGATCGGCGAGCAGTCGGGCCGCGGAGGGGAGGAACGGCTGCAGGACGAGCACCCCGGAGCCGAGCAAGGTGGCCGGGGCGACGGCGAGTTCGGCCAGCAGGTTGCACGGGATGGCGACCAGACTGATGTGCCCGGACAGCACCACTGTCACCGGCGCGCACAGCGTCTGCGCCGCCGCCGTCGCCGCCAGCGCGCCCGCCAGGTGGTGCGGCCAGCGTCGGGCCCGCAGGGCCTCGGCCCACCGGGGCCCGAGGACCAGCAGCCCCGCGGTGGCGAGCACCGAGAGCAGGAAGCCGAAGGAGCGGGCCAGGAACGGGTCCAGCAGGACCAGGACCAGCACGGCCCCGGCGAGGGCCGGTACGGCCTGGCGGGGGCGGCCGGTGGCCAGGGCCAGCATGCCGATCAGCCCCGTCCCCGCCGCCCGCAGCACGCTGGGCTCGGGTCGGCAGACCGTGACGAAGGCCAGCGTCAGGGCCGCGCCCAGCAGGGCGCTGGTGCGAAGCGAGAGGCCCAGCAGCGCGGCCAGACCGCGCCGTTCGGGCGTGCCGGCCTGCCCGGGCGCGCCGAGCAGCGCCCCCAGGACGATGGCCAGGTTCGCCCCGCTGACGGCCACCAGGTGCACCAGGTCGGTGGCTCGGAAGGCGTCCACGAGGTCGTCGGGCAGCCGGGAGGTGTCCCCGACCACCAGTGCCGGGAGCAGCCCGCGCGCATCGGCGGGCAGCCCGTCGGATGCCGTGCGCAGCCCCTCGCGCAGCCGCCCGGCGATCCGCTGCGGCAGGCTCGGCGGTGCGAGTCGCCGAGGCGGGCCGTGGACGACCAACAGGCCCGCGGACTCGGTGTCGTGGCCCGGCGGCCGGACCTCCGCCTCCGCGGCCAGCCGCTCGGACGGGAGCAGCCGCAGCCAGGGCTCGCTGTCGCGTCCTCGGGCCATGACGGTCACGGGAGTATGGATGCGGGTGGCGTGCCCGTCCGGGAGGACGGTGACGCGGTCGGCGACGGCCTCCACGGTGAGGAGGGCCTGCCCGCCGGTGGTGCCGCCCCGGGAGCTGTGGACCTCCGGATCCCCGGTGACGGTCAACTCCACCTCCGCCGCGGGCGCTTGCGTGCTCGGTGGCTGCGGCACGGCGTGTCCGGCCGCGTGGGCGAGTTCCGGCAGTGGCCCCCGGTGCAGGTCGGCGGTGTGCAGGGGGGTCGCGATCGCGGCCGCCGCTCCGGTGAGCAGGACGGCGGCCAGCGTCACCGCGGCCCCGCGCCGGCGCAGCAGGTTTGGTCGGACGAGCAGGAGGACGGCCGCGAGCGCGGCGGCCCCTGCGAGTGCGAGGAGCAGGGCCGGGGAGCGCGGTTCCAGGGGCAGGAGGGCCGCCGTGACCACCCAGGCCGAGACGGCGGGGAGCAGCAGTCGGAAGTCGGCGTGCGAGGAGCGGGGGCGTGGGAGTGCGGTGGTGGCGGTGGGCATGGCGGTACCTCCCTTCGGGGATGGAGGGGTCAGGGCTCGGGGATGGGGGTGTGTCAGAGCGTCAGCAGTGGGCGGAGTTCGGCGAAGGTCCGGGCCCCGATGCCGCTGACCTGTCGGAGCTGGTCGACCGTGCGGAACGGGCCGTGCGAGGTGCGGTAGGCGAGGATGCGCTGGGCGAGGGTCGGGCCGACGCCCGGCAGGGTGTCGAGCTGTTCGAGGGTGGCGCGGTTGAGGCTGACGGGTGGTCGGGGCATGCCGCCGCCGGGAGGCCCGTTGGCTCCCCCGGAGACCGGGACGGGGGCGGCCTGGGCCGGCTCGCCGACCAGGATCTGCTCACCGTCCGTCAGTACCCGGGCGAGGTTGAGGCCTCTGGTGTCCGTGTCCGGCAGTGGACCGCCGGCCGCCCGCAGGGCGTCGGCCACCCGGGAGCCGCCGGGCAGGGTGTGCAGGCCTGGTAGGTGGACCCGCCCGCCGATGTCGATCACGACGGCGGCGGCCTCGACGCCCTGGCCTCCGGTCGCCCCGGGCGGTCCGGGTACTCCGGGCGGTCCGGGCACTCCGGGCGGTCCGGCTCCGGAGGGGCCCGAAGCAGCGGCGCCGGCTGCGGTGGCAGCTGTGGCGGCGGAGGGCTGGCCGGACTCCGTCGGCGCCGAGGCGACCGCCAGCGCGGGAACGGCCACCGCCTCCGGCCTACCGAGCCAGAAGTGCTGCACGGCGTAGCCCACCGCGAACAGCAGCAGGATCACCAGCCCGGCCACCGCCCGCCGGTCGAGCGCCAGCGCAGCGGCGAACCGCGGCCGGGCTCCGCCGCTCGGCAGCGGCTCGGCGAAATGGACCGCATCCGGCGGCGCCGCCCCGGCAGGCGCGGGCGGCGAGGTGGCCGGGGACGGAGGCGAGGGCGGAGGTACACCCTCGGAGGAGCCGGCCACCCGCTCACCGCCCGCCCGGCCATCGACCACCGGCTCGCCGGGCACCCACTCCCGACGCACCGACTCGTCGCGCGCCCACTCGCCGCGCACCGGCTCGTCGCCCGTCGGCAGCAGCGCCGCCATCCGCAGCCGTACCGCCTCGTTGATCGTCTGGCGCTTCGCCGCGCCCAGGTTCAAGGTCGTCATGGCGAGCACGCTAGGAGTCCGACGGCCGGCGCGCGGAAATGAGCGAAACCCTGTGGATAACCCGGGGGTTGTGGATAAAAAACGTCACTCACACGAGTGGCGGGCACCCACGGAAATTGATCACCCCGCCAGCCGCGTCAGCGCGGCGAGACCACCACCGCGAGCAGCCCCGGCCCGACATGCGCGCCGATCACCGCCCCCACCTCGCCGACGTACAGCTCCCGCAGCCCCGGTACCCGCGCCCGCAGCCGCTCGGCGAGCGGCTCGGCCCGGTCCTCGGCCGCCAGGTGGTGGACGGTGATGTCCACCTCGCCCTCCCCCGACCGCTCGACCGCGATCTCCTCCAGCCGCGCGATCGCCCGCGAGGCCGTGCGCACCTTCTCCAGCGGCTGGATCCGCCCCCCGTCCAGGTGCAGCAACGGCTTGACCGCCAGCGCCGACCCGAGCAGCGCCCGGGCCGCCCCGATCCGGCCGCCCCGGCGCAGGTGCTCCAGGGTGTCCACGTAGAAGAAGCCGCTGGTCCCGGCCGCCCGCCGCTCCGCCGCCCCGGCCGCCTCGGCCAAGCCCTGACCGGCCGCGATCGCCCCGGCGGCCGCCAGCACCCCGTACCCGAGCGCCATGCCGACCAGCCGGCTGTCCACCACCCGCACCGGTACGGGCGCCTCGGCGGCCGCCAGCCGGGCGGCCTCGACCGTGCCGGACAGTTCACCGGAGATGTGCACCGAGACGATCCCCTTGGCCCCGGCTTCGGCGGCCGCCCGGTAGGTGGCGGCGAAGGTCTCCGGGTTGGGCCGGGACGTGGTCACCCGCTGCTTGGCGCGCAGCGCCTCGGCGACGTCCTTCGGGGAGATCTCCACGCCCTCGCTGAGGACCGAGTCACCGACCGCGACGCTCAGCGGGACCACCGTGATCCCGTGCCGGTCGAGGGCCTCCTGCGGCAGATAGGCCGTCGAATCGGTGACAAGTGCGAGGTCGGAGGGCATGAGCCGGAGGTTACTCCCCACGCGTCCGGGAGAACAGCGCGCTCCTCGGCGCACCGGGGAGGACGCGGTGCGCCACCGGAGGAGACACGGTGGGTCCACCGGGAAGGAGCGGTGGGTCAGCTCGCCGAGGGCCCCGTCGAGGGCCCGGCCGACGGCCTCCGCCACCGCTGCGCCAGCTTCACCAGCGGATCGGCCAGCCCGAGCAGTTCCTCCGCGCTCGGGCGCCCCTTCCCGTCCGTCAGCCCGGGCCTGGCCGCACCGGCGCCCGCGCCCGCGCCCGCACTCGGAGCGCCGGCACCCGCACCCGAACCGGCACCCGCACCGGCGGAGTCCCAGTGCCGCAGCGCCCCCGCCTCGCTCTCGCACTCCTGGCTCAGCCGGCTCAGCTCGTCGTCCGCGAACCGCTGCATCCGGTCCTGCGCCGCCCAGCGCATGGTCTCCGCCGAGTGGGTGATCCGCTCGGCCCGCTCCCGCAGTTCCGGCAGCTTGGCCGCGATCCGCGCGGTGTCCGGCTCGCGCTCCAGCATCCGCAGTTCGCCGTCCAGCTCTGCCGCATGGGCGTCGAGCCGGGTGAGCAACGCCAGGGCCTCGCTGAGCTGACCGTCCTGCGACAGCCCGGTCTCCAACACCTGTCGGGTGCCGTCCAGCGAGGTCCGCAGCTTGAGCCGGACGTTGGCGATCTGCGCCGGCGGGCCGACCTTGGTGTACGTCCTGGCCTTGAGGGCTGCGGTCTCGACGGCGCGCCGGGCGTTGGCCTCGTGCTTCCCCACCTTCACGGTGACGGCCTTGGCCGCCTTGACCGTGCCGACCACGGCCAGGGCGAGCACCGCGATCCCGAAGAGCAGGACCAAGCCGATCACCACGCCGAACACGTCCATCACGCGCCACCTTCCGCCGCCGTTCCGGCCCCCACCGGGCCCCACCGGGCTTCCGCCGGGCCCCAAGGGGACCGCACTGCCCAGGGTTCCACCGTAGCCGCCGCATCCGGGCCGGGAACGGTCCGGAAGGACCGGCGAGCGGAGATCAGGGACAGATCCGGGATCTCCCCGAGTGCCGGCAGGACGCCGGCAGCACCCCACGGACGAGGAAAGCACCGGGCGGACGCCCCGAAGGACGCCCGCCCGATCAAGTCGGCCTCAGCCAGTCGCCTCAGCTTCGAAAACCGAAACCTCGGCCAGCCAGCCTCAACCTCGAAAGCCGGAAACTCAGTCAGCCGGCCTCAGCCTCGAAAACCGAAGCCTCAGCCGGTCACGATGTTCACCAGCTTCGGCGCCCGCGCGATCACCTTCCGCACCGCCGCGTCGCCGATCGCCGCGACCACCGCCGGGTCCGCCAGCGCCAGCGCCTCCAGCTCGGCGTCCGTGATGGTGGGGGCGACCTCCAGCCGGGCCTTCACCTTGCCCTTGATCTGCACGACGCAGGTCACCGACTCGTCGACGACGTACGCCGGGTCCGCGACCGGGTAGTCGGCGTGCGCCAGCGACTCGGTGTGGCCCAGGCGGCGCCACAGCTCCTCGGCGATGTGCGGGGCCAGCGGCGCGACCATCAGCACCAGCTGTTCGGCCACCACCCGCGGCGTGGAGCCGCGCTTGACCAGGAAGTTGTTCAGCTCGATCGCCTTGGCGACGGCCGTGTTGAAGCGCAGCCCGGCCATGTCGCCGCGGATGCCGTCGATCGCCTTGTGCAGGGCGCGCAGGGTCGCCTCGTCCGGCTCCTCCTCGGTGACGACCAGTTCCCCGGTGGTCTCCGAGACGACGTTGCGCCACAGCCGCTGCAGGAAGCGGTACGAGCCGACGACGGCGCGGGTGTCCCAGGGGCGGGAGACGTCCAGCGGGCCCATGGACATCTCGTACAGGCGCAGGGTGTCCGCGCCGTACTCGTCGGCGATGTCGTCCGGGGCGACGGCGTTCTTCAGGGACTTGCCCATCTTCCCGGCCTCACGCTTGACCGGCTCGCCCTGCCAGAAGTACCTGCCGTCGCGCTCCTCGACCTCGGCGGCGGGCACCGGGAAGCCGCGCTCGTCGCGGTAGACGTCGGCGGTGATCATGCCCTGGTTGAACAGCTTGTGGAACGGCTCGACGGACGAGACGTGCCCCAGGTCGTGCAGCACCTTGTGCCAGAAGCGCGCGTACAGCAGGTGCAGCACCGCGTGCTCGGCGCCGCCGACGTACAGGTCGGCGCCGCCGGCCGGCTTGGCGGCGGTGGGGCCCAGCCAGTACCGCTCGTTGGCCGGGTCGACGACGGCCTCGGCGTTGGTCGGGTCGACGTAGCGCAGGTCGTACCAGCAGGAGCCCGCCCAGTTGGGCATGGTGTTGGTCTCTCGGCGGTACTTCTTGACGCCGTCGCCCAGGTCCAGTTCGACGTTGACCCAGGCTTCGTTGCGCGACAGCGGGGTCTCCGGCGAGGAGTCGGAGTCGTACGGGTCGTAGGTGCGCGGCGAGTAGTCGTCGACCTCGGGGACCTCCACCGGCAGCATCGACTCGGGCAGCGCGTGCATCACGCCGTCCTCGTCGTAGACGATCGGGAAGGGCTCGCCCCAGTACCGCTGGCGGCTGAACAGCCAGTCGCGCAGGCGGTAGTTGACGGTGCCCTCGCCGATGCCGCGCTCGGCCAGCCAGGCGGTGACGGCGGCCTTGGCGTCGACCACGCTCAGCCCGTCCAGGGTCAGCCCGTCGCGGGAGGAGTTGACGATGACGGAGTCGTAGGTGTCGAAGGCGTCGTCCCACTGCGCCGGGTCCTCGCCGCGCCCGTCGGTGGGCTCGACGACGCAGCGCATCGGCAGGCCGAAGGCGCGCGCGAACGCGAAGTCGCGGTGGTCGTGGGCGGGGACGGCCATGATGGCGCCGGTGCCGTAGCCCATCAGCACGTAGTCGGCGATGAACACCGGGACAGACTCGCCGCTGACCGGGTTGACGGCGTAGGCGCCGGTGAAGACACCGGTCTTGACCTTGGCGTCGACCTGCCGCTCGACGTCCGACTTGGCGGCGGCCTCGGCGCGGTAGGCGGCGACGGCCTCGGCGGGGGTGGCGGCGCCGCCGGTCCACTCGGCGGGCACGCCCTCGGGCCAGGCGGCCGGGACGATCGAGTCGACCAGGCCGTGCTCGGGCGCCAGCACCATGTAGGTCGCGCCGAACAGGGTGTCGGGCCGGGTGGTGAAGACGGTGATCGTCCCGGCGTCGACGGCGAAGTCGACCCGGGCGCCCTCGGAGCGGCCGATCCAGTTGCGCTGCTGCAGCTTGATGGCCTCGGGCCAGTCCAGCAGGTCCAGGTCGGCGATCAGGCGGTCGGAGTACGCGGTGATGCGCATCATCCACTGGCGCAGGTTCGACTTGAACACCGGGAAGTTGCCGCGCTCGGAGCGGCCGTCCGCGGTGACCTCCTCGTTGGCCAGCACGGTGCCCAGGCCCGGGCACCAGTTGACCGGCACCTCCTTGGCGTAGGCCAGGCGGTACTCGCCCAGTACCTCGTCGCGCTCGGCGCCGGACAGCTCGGCCCAGGCACGCCCGCCCGGCAGCGCACGCGCGCCGGACTCGAACTGGGCGACCAGCTCGGTGATCGGCCGGGCCCTGCGCGCGTCCTCGTCGTACCAGGAGTTGAAGATCTGCAGGAAGATCCACTGGGTCCAGCGGTAGTAGTCCGGGTCAATCGTGGAGATCGAGCGGCGCGGGTCGTGGCCCAGGCCCAGCCGGCGCAGCTGCTGGCGCATGTTGGCGATGTTGGCCTCGGTGGAGACCCGCGGGTGGGTGCCGGTCTGCACCGCGTACTGCTCGGCGGGCAGGCCGAAGGCGTCGTAGCCCAGCGTGTGCAGCACGTTGTGGCCGGTCATCCGCTGGTAGCGGGCGAAGACGTCGGTGGCGATGTAGCCCAGCGGGTGGCCGACGTGCAGGCCCGCGCCCGAGGGGTACGGGAACATGTCCATGATGAAGCTGTGCGGCTTCGCGGCGACGTCACCGGCGGACGGGTCGGCCAGCGCACCGGTGGGGTTGGGGGCGTGGAAGGTGCCCTCCTTCTCCCAGAGGTCCTGCCAGCGGGACTCGATGTCCGCCGCCAGCGCGGCGCTGTACCGGAACGGCTCGGTCGCGGTCTCGGCCGCGCCGGACGCAGGGGTCGTCTCGCTCATGGTCCTTCAAGCTCCATCGATGTCAGTTGGCGAACCGCGCCACGCGGCGGCCCGTGGACCCGTCCCACGACGCGGGCGGGGGCGGAAAACAAAAAATCCCCTCGCAGGAGGGGACGCCACGCCGACTCCGGCACCGCCCGAGGGCGCAGCCGGTCCTGGTCAGCGCGGCCGGCTAAGGAGCAGGCGCACGGTTCGCATGGGCTCAGGGTACCGCAAGCAGGTCAGGGCACTCCCGGGTGTACCGCCCGTCGGGACCGGGCGCGGCCGGGCCGGAGCGGGCCGGAGCGAGCCGCCGCGCGGCAGCGCCACCGAGCAGCAGTCCGGCCGCCGCCACCCCGGCCCGCCGCCTCACCGCGCGGCGGCCCGCCCCGCCGCGTCGAAGTCCCGCAGTGCCTTCGCCAGCCGCTCCGACTGCATCCCCGCCGCGAGCGCGCGCGCCTGCGCCGCCGTACGGGCCGCCTCCCGCTGGTCGCCGAGCCGCCGGTGGGCCTCCGCGAGCCGGACCATCAGCAGCGCCTTGGAGCGGGCCCGCCCCGGCCCCAGCCCGGCGACGGCCTCGGCCAGCAGCGGCTTGGCCATCCGGCACCGGCCGAGGGCGAGGCGCCCCTCCCCCACCATCCCGGCGAGGTCGGCCCGGGCCTCCTCGGTCCCGGCGACGCCGTCCAGTTCGGCGAAGGCCCGGGCGGCGGCGGCCTCGGCCTGTTCCGCCTCGCCGCGGCGGCCGTGAGCGCGGGAGATCCGGCCGAGCTGGCGCGCCCGGGAGGTGGGGCTGAGCACGGGGCCGTGGGTCTCCAGGGCGGTGCGCAGCGCGGTGACGGCGTCCAGGCCGCGCCCGCCGGTGCCCTGGGTGGCGAGCACCACCAGCGCGCCGAGCCCGGCGACGCCGAGCCGGGGGTCGCCGCTGACGTGGGCGGCGCGCAGTGCGGCGACGAAGGCCCGCTGGGCGGCCGCGTCGTGGCCGAGGTCGTACGCGGCCCAGCCGGCCAGCCGGGCGAGCCTGCTGGCTGTCCCGTACAGTTCGCGGCCCAGCCGTTCGTCGTAGGCGCCGAGCTCCAACAGCTTGGCCAGCATGGCGAGTTCGGCCCGGGTGGGGCCGAGGACGAGACCGCCGCCACAGGAGCGTTCGAGCCGCTGCTTGCTGCGGAAGGAGAGGCCGAGTTCGCCGACCAGGCCAGGGTCGACGCGCAGCGCGCCCTCGCCGCCGCCAACGGGCGGCGGAGCGGAGGCGAGCCGCTCGGCGGCATGGTCGAGGTCGGCGCTGCGGAACAGGTCGGTGAGGCGGACGGGCCCGGCGTCGGTGGCGGCCTCGCGCAGCGCGGTCTGGGCGGTGTCGGCGGTCCACGGGTCGGTCAGCAGCCGGGGGGAGAGGATCTTGGCGCCGCGGTGGCCGCCCATCCGGCCCCAGAGCTGCTCGTAGGTGACGGCGATGCCCAGGGTGCGGCTGAGCACCTCGCAGACGGTCTGGTCGTGCGGGCTGCGCGGCACCATGCCGCGGTCGCGCCACTTGTACGGGGCGGTGGAGCTGATGGCCAGGCCCGGCGGCAGGGCGAGGCTGACCTCGCGGGCCAGCCGCTCCGGACTCCAGCCGAGCTGGTGCAGTATCCGGGCCAGCTCCTCGTTCCGCCTTCGCTGCAGATCGGCCATGCCACGACGGTAGCGGTCTTCCCGGCCCGCCCGCCGGTGGCATGGACACAACGGCGAAGAGCCGCCCCCCGGGAACGGGAGGCGGCTCTGGATCGCTGTGGAGCTATGGGGAATTGAACCCCAGACCTCTTGCATGCCATGCAAGCGCTCTACCAACTGAGCTATAGCCCCTTGACCTGCGATGTCACCGGGTTCCTCGGCCGTTTCCGTCCGTTTCCCTCGGCGACATCGACTACTTTACACGGTCGTGGGCGTGCTCCCGAAATCCGTTTCCCGAGGTACCGCCCGCACCGATGGCCGCGCCCGGGAACGAACCCGGCCGTGCCCCGGCGCACCCGACCGCAGCCGACGCACCCGACCGCGGCCGAGGAACCAAGCCGTGCCCCGACGCGCCCGGCCACGCCCCGGGGCACACCCGACCGTCCGCGCCCGGGCGCACCCGACCGTCCGCGCCCTACCGGGCCACCCGCCGGCTGCGCGCCGCGAAGCCCGCGGCGAGGAGCACCCCGACGGCGTTGACCAGGAGGGTCACCTCCAGCGCGTGCCCGGACGCGCCGGCCGGCGCCGGCAGGTCCACCTGCCCGAGGAACACCGAGCCGAGCACCGCCACCCCGACCACCTGCCCGAGCTGGATGACCGTGACCATCGCCCCGCTGGCATCGGCCGCGTCCCCGGGCGCCACCCCCGCGAGGGCCCGGGCGAACAGCGGCGCGTACGCGCAGCCGGCGATCAGACCGAGGGCGGCCATCTCCGCCAGCGCCACTGCCCCGATCTCGGCGCCGCCGCCGAGCAGCACGCCCAGCAGCAGGTAGCCGCCGCCGAGGGCCACGGAGGCGAGCACCGGCAGCACCCCGTGCAGCCGGCCCGGCAGCCGGTGCCAGTACAGACTGGACAGCCCGAAGCCGACCGCGACGGGAGCCGAGCAGAGGCCGGCCCGCAGCGCGCTGTGGCCGAGCGCGGCCTGCTGGTGCAGGGCGAAGGAGAACATGAAGCCCGCGAAGGCCGCCATGATCGCGAACAGTCCGGCCGCCGCGGGCCGCAGTCCCGGGGCGCGCAGCACCCGCCCGGGGATCAGCGGCTGCCCGCCGCGCCGGGCGACGCCCCGCTCGACCACCGTGAACAGGCCGAACAGCAGCACGCTGCCGGCGATCATCCCCCAGCCCCAGGCCGGCCAGCCGAGTTCGTGCCCGAGCACCAGCGGCACCACCAGCAGGCCGAGCGCCGCGCCCAGCACCACCAGGCCGGGGAGGTCGAAGCCGCGCGAGGGGTCACCGGGCAGCCGCGGCAGCAGCCGGGCCCCGGCCGCCAGCAGCACCACTCCCAGCGGCACGTTCACCAGGAACACCGGCCGCCAGCCGGCGCCGAACAGGTCGGCGCTGACCAGCACCCCGCCGAGCACCTGCCCGAGGGCCATCCCGCCGGCCAGCACCGCCGAGTACAGGCCGAGCGCCCGGGTGCGGGCGGCGCCGGTGAAGGTGCGCTGCAGCAGGCTCATCACCTGCGGCACCATCAGGGCCGAGCCGGCGCCCTGGAGCAGCCGGAAGGCGATCAGCCAGCCGGTGGACGGGGCGAGCCCGCAGGCGAGCGAGGTGGTGGTGAAGGCGGCCAGACCGAGCTGGAAGAGCCGGCTGTAGCCGTAGCGGGCGCCGAGCCGGGCACCGGTGATCAGCAGGACCGCGTAGCTGATGGTGTAGCCGGCGATCACCAGTTGCAGGGCGGCGCCGGAGGCACCCAGGTCGGTGCGGATGGTGGGTACCGCGACGTTGACGATGGAGACGTCGAGCACGGCCATGAACTGCCCGCACAAGACGAGTGCGAGGAGGAGTCCCGGCCGTACGGCCGGGACCCGGGTGGTTCCTCCGGCCGCGTGGGGCCGGATCTGAAGGTCCGTCATGGCCACCATCCTGGGCGGATCCGGGTACTGGTGGTTAGAGCCTGTCGATCCTGGTACCGGCAGCACCTGTATCGCCCGGGCGCTCTGCGGCACGATGGACGGCATGACCGTGCTGGAGGAGCTGCCCGCCGCGGCGGACGGCCGCAACCGCCGTCGCACCGAGCTGGCCCGTTTCCTGAAGGCCTGCCGGGCGCGCGTGACCCCCGAGGACGTCGGCCTGCCGCCGGGGCTGCGCCGCCGTACGCCGGGCCTGCGCCGCGAGGAGGTCGCGCAGCTCGCCGGGGTCGGGGTCACCTGGTACACGTGGCTCGAGCAGGGGCGCCCGATCAACGCGAGCGAGCAGGTGCTGCTGGCGGTGGCCCGGGCACTGCGGCTGGACGGCACCGAGCGCGAGCACCTGTTCCGGCTGGCCGGGATGTCCCCCTCGCCGCTCGGCCGGCCCGCCGCGCCGGAGCTGAGCCAGTCGATCCAGGTGATCCTGGACTCGCTCGCCCCGCTGCCGGCGGCGGTCTCCAACACCCGGTTCGACGTGCTGGGCCACAACGAGCCGTACCGCCTGCTGTTCGGCACCGAGCGGATGCGTGCGTCCCACGGGGTCGCCTTCAACAGCCTGTGGTGCATGCTGACCGCGCCGTCGTGCTGCAACCCCTGCGAGAACCCGGAGGAG
This sequence comes from Kitasatospora sp. NPDC029312, assembly GCF_055569215.1. Taxonomy (NCBI): domain Bacteria; kingdom Bacillati; phylum Actinomycetota; class Actinomycetes; order Kitasatosporales; family Streptomycetaceae; genus Kitasatospora; species Kitasatospora sp. NPDC029312. Next base: position 13,239 of record NZ_JBVHXY010000050.1, read on the forward strand.
ACCCTGCCGCGGATGGTGGCGGTGCTGCGCTCGGCGTACGGCAAGCACGTCGGCGAGCCGTCCTGGGAGGCCCACGTGCAGCGGCTGTCGGCGCGCAGCGAGCTGTTCCGGCGGCTGTGGGAGCGCCAGGAGGTGGCGCCGACGGAGACCCTGCTGCGGATCTTCCGCCACCCCCAGGTCGGCGTGCTGAACCTGAACGCCACCTATCTGACGATGCCGGGCGTGCCGGAGTGCTACATCGTGGTCTACGTGCCGGTGGCCGAGCAGGACCGGGAGCGGGTGGAGGCGCTCAACTCGCTGCCGCAGGGCGGCTGGGTGCACACCTGCCTGACCTGATCCGCCGGAGGGGCGGCGCGGGCCGGCCCCACGGGCAGAACGCCGAAGGCCGCCACCCGATGGGTGACGGCCTTCTGAACTGCTGTGGAGCTATGGGGAATTGAACCCCAGACCTCTTGCATGCCATGCAAGCGCTCTACCAACTGAGCTATAGCCCCGCGACACGGACGACCCTGGATTTCCACGACCGCCGATGCGGAGTGGAGCTATGGGGAATTGAACCCCAGACCTCTTGCATGCCATGCAAGCGCTCTACCAACTGAGCTATAGCCCCGCACTCACCGGATCCCCCGCTTCCCTCCCGGGCCGCGTTCCCTCCGTGCGAACGAGGAAGACTCTAGCCGGTCAGGCCCGGAACTGCGAAATCCACCCCCGCCCGGGCCCCCACCGCTGCCCCCACCGCCGTTCCCCCGCCGTTCCCCCGCGACCTCCGGAGCAGGCCCCGAGAGCCTTCCCGGGAAGGCTCTCGGAGTAGCCCGCGAGGACCCGCACCGGCCGGTGCCGCCCCCGGCCGGAGCCGTCGGGTGTCGCTGGGTGCCGTCAGGTGTCGTCGCCGATGACCGGCTGCGGGAGGGTGCCCGCGTTGTGCTCCAGCAGCCGCCAGCCGCGCGCACCCTGGCCGAGGACCGACCAGCAGCAGTTGGACAGCCCGCCGAAGCACTCCCACAGCCCCGGCTCCAGGCCGAGCAGCTGCCCGAGCATCGTGCGGATGGTGCCGCCGTGGCTGACCACGACCAGCGTGCCGTTCTCCGGCAGCTTGGCGACCGCCTCCAGCACCACCGGCACCGAACGGTCGGCGACCTCCGTGGACAGCTCGCCGTCGCCACCGCGCCGCACCGGCTCCCCGGCCGCCCAGGCCGCGTACTCCTCCGGGTAGCGCTCGCGGATCTCGGCGTTCGTCAGGCCCTGCCAGGAGCCCGCGAAGGTCTCCCGCAGGCCCTCGTGGTGCTGCACGTCCAGGCCGGTGACCTTGGCCAGCTCCTCGGCGGTGCGCCGGGCGCGCTTGAGGTCCGAGGAGACCAGCAGGTCAGGGCGCAGGCCGAAGAGCAGCCGGGCGGCGCGCTGGGCCTGCACCACGCCCTGGCCGGTCAGCTCGATGTCCGTGGTGCCCTGGAAACGCGACTCGAGGTTCCAGGAGGTCTGGCCGTGCCGCCAGAAGACGATGCGCGGCCCCCGCGCCCCCCGGCTCAGTGCAGGTCCTCGGGCTTGCCGAAGTCGTCGGCCGGGGCGACGGCGTTGCCGGCCTCGTCGGTGATGGCGTCGGGGCGGTTGCGCGAGGCCATGGCGTCCTCGGGCAGCGGCAGCTCGGGGCAGTCCTTCCAGAGCCGGTCCAGCGAGTAGAAGGAGCGCTCCTCGGAGTGCTGGACGTGCACCACGATGTCCAGGTAGTCGAGGAGGATCCAGCGGCCGTCGCGCTCGCCCTCGCGGCGCACCGGCTTGATGTCCAGCTGCTCGCGCAGCTGGTCCTCGATCTCCTCCGCGATCGAGCGGACCTGGCGGTCGTTGTTCGCGGAGGCGATCAGGAAGGCGTCGGTGATCGACAGCACCTCGCTGACGTCGAAGGCGATGATGTTGTGCGCGAGCTTGTCGGCCGCCGCCTGGGCGGCGACGGTGATGAGCTGCTGGCTGTGGTCGGTGACGGTCACGGTGTTCTTCCGGCTCGGCGGCTTTGGGGCGGCCCCGGCACACGGCCGGGGGTCGCCTTCCAGGATCTCACGCCGCTCCGGTGGGCCCGGAACCGTTTTTCCGGGCCCACCGGCGCCGGGCGGGCTCGGGCCCCGGCCCGGACCGGCCGACGGCTACTGCTTGGGCGGCTGGTAGTCCTTGCCGAGCACGACGACCAGGTCCGCGTTCTGGGCGTCGCCCACCTTCTTCACCGCCGAGTCCGGCAGCCCCAGACTGGTCGCCAGCGACTTCGCCGCGGCCTGCCGGGCGTCGTCGGTGTAGCGGATCTCACTGGTGGCCTGGGCCGCGGTCTTGGCTCCGCCCGGGATGAAGGTCAGGCCCGCGTTGACGATCTGGACCTGCGCCGCGGCTGCGGCCGCGTCGTTGCCGGTGGCGTCCTGCAGCGAGACCCGGGCCGCCGCGCCGCCGGCCGCCGCGGACTTCACGGTGCCGCCGAGCACGTCCTTGACCTGCTTGCCCGCGGTCGCCTCGTCCAGGCTGCCGTCCGGCTTGACGGTCAGCGCCGTGGTGCCCAGGTGGCCGTCCTTCGCCTGCTGGGCGAGCTGGGCGAGCACCCCGGCGAGGGCGTCCTCGGGCAGCGAGGGGTCGAGCACGGCGTTCATCCGGTGCACGTCGTCCTTGGCGTCCTTGAACTCGGTCGGCATGGTGCGCACCACCGCGTCCATCACCTGCCCGAAGCGGGCCAGCTGGGCGTCCCGGTTCTCGCCGGGCCCCTGCAGGGTCGCGTACGCGACCGCCGCCTTGCCGCTGAGCAGGGTGTTCTTGCCCGCCGCGGACAGCAGCTTGCCGTCCGGCTTGCCGCCCTCGTGGGTCTCCGCGTTGGTGTCCACCCGGACACCGCCGAGCTGGGAGACCAGCATCTCCAGGTACGGGGTGTCCAGCCGCCAGGTGCCCGCCACCGGGGCGCCCAGCACGGTGGACAGGCCGTCGCGGGTCGCCGAGGCGCCGACCGCGTCCATGGCCTGGCCGACGGTGGTGACCGGCGGGTCACCCGGGCCGGGCAGCCGCAGGTTGTCGGGCAGCAGCAGGACCGTGCCCTTGTGCCCGGAGGCGTCGTTGACCAGCAGCGCGGTGGACACCTTGCCCTGCAGGTCGCGCAGGTGGACGACGTTGACCTGGCGGCCGCCGGCCGCGGCGGCCGCGGTCGGCTTGTCACCGGTGAACCACAGGTAGCCGCCGACGCCGCCCGCCACGAGCGCCACCGCCACACCGAGCCCGATCAGCCGGTTGCGCAGCTTGCGGCGGCGTTCGGCGCGCACCTCGCTGCGCGACTCGGCGAACTTCAGCCAGTCGATGACGTCCTCGGACTCCTCCGCCTCCTCGTCGACGAAGGTGAACTCGCCCGTGGCGTAGGCGTCCTTGGGCGCCCGGGAACCGGCCTTGCCCGACCGGGCACCGGAGACCTGCTCGGAGGGCGGCTCGGGCTTGGCCGGGGCCGCCTCGGCGGCCGGCCGGGACGTGCGCGGGCGCGGCGGCCGCACGGCGGCGGGCGCGGCGGGCTCCGCCGGGACGGCGGGGGCTGCGGGGGCGGCGGCCCCGGGCTGCGACTGCGGCTCGGCGACCGGCGGCGCGGCGTCCGGGTACGGCTGCAGGTAGCCCTGGTGGTACCCCTGCTGCTGGTAGCCGCCGTACGGGTCCTGGGTGTACACCGGCTGCCCGTACTGGTCGTACTGCGCCGGCTGCGCGTAGCCCTGCTGCTGCGGGTACTCCTGGTACGGCTGCTGGTACGGCTGCTCCTGGTAGCCCTGCTGGTGGCCGGCGTAGGGGCCCTGCCCGTACACCGGCTGCCCGTACTGGTCGTACTGGTCGTACTGGTCGTACTGGTCGTACTGTGCCGGCTGCTCGTGCCCCTGCTGCGGATAGCCCTGGTACGGCTGCTGGTGCTGCCCGGTGGTCCACTCCTCCGGCTGCTGACCGTTACCCCCGCTCACGCTCCCACCTCGCTACGCACGGCAGTCGCTCCGCGAAACGCGCACCTTCCACAGGCTCGCTCGCTGCGCTCGCTCACTGGCACTCCCGGCTCAGGTCCCGTGCGGCGCGTACAGCGCCCGCTTGTCGATGTAGCGGACCACGCCGTCCGGGACGAGGTACCAGACCGGCTCGCCCTTGGCGACCCGGTTGCGGCAGTCCGTGGAGGAGATGGCCAGCGCCGGGACCTCCACCAGGGAGACCCCGCCCACCGGAAGTCCGGCGTCCGACAGAGTGTGCCCCGGGCGGGTGCATCCGATGAAGTGGGCCAGCGAGAAGAGTTCGTCCGAGTCGCGCCAGGACAGGATCTGGGCGAGCGCGTCGGCGCCGGTGATGAAGAAGAGGTCGGCGTCCGGGTGCAGCGCGTGCAGGTCGCGCAGGGTGTCGACGGTGTACGTCGGACCCTCGCGGTCGATGTCGATCCGGCTGACGGAGAACTGCGGGTTCTCGGCGGTGGCGATGACCGTCATCAGGTAGCGGTCCTCGGCGGGGCTGACCTGCCGGTCGCTCTTCTGCCAGGGCTGTCCGGTCGGGACGAAGATCACCTCGTCCAGGTGGAACGCGCTCGCCACCTCACTGGCGGCGACCAGGTGGCCGTGGTGGATCGGGTCGAACGTCCCGCCCATCACGCCGAGGCGCTTCTTCACCGGTTCCGGTCCGCCGGGAATCCCGGCCTGCTCTCCCATGCCGCCACACCTTACGCGACACCCGTTACGGTGCGGGAACGGCCGTGTGGGGGTTGCCCGCAGATGCGTGAGGGAGCGGCCGGCCCGGTGGCCGGACGCTCCCCGAGCGGTCCGTGGACGAGGCTCAGCGGTCCCGGTTGAAGCGGGTGGTGATGAAGAGCAGGAGCAGCAGGATGAACAGCGCGGCGCCACCCGTCAGGGCCGGGTTCAGGCTGTCGTGGTTGCCCCCCTCGCCCTCGGCGAGCAGGTTCAGAACGGGGAGTGCGGCAGCAGTGCTCATGGTCGGCGGGACCTTCTCGGCTCGGTGAACGGACCTGGGGGTGGTTCCGGGCCGGTGAGGGCCCACCCGTCATCGTACGGGGGGTCACGCGGCAACCGCTCGGCGGCCCACTGCCACTGACCGGGCGTGAGCCCGCGGGGGCGGGCGGGCCGGCTACTGGCCGCGGAAGGCGCGGGCCATGGCCCAGACCAGCAGGCCGATCCCGACGAAGGACGCGATCACGATGATCCGCAGGAACAGGCCCGGGCCGGACTCGCCGGAAATGGGGGCGGCCAGGCTGACCAGCGCGTCGGTGGACATCTGAGGGCTCCTCGAACTGCTCGGTACCGCGGCCGGGTCCGGTCTCGGTTCTCCAGGGCATTCAGGGTAAACCCGCCTCACACCGGCGCCGCCCACCGGCCCCTGCGGCGCGGTCCGCCCCCCGTCTACGCTGAGCCCCGGGGGACGAGTACGCAACCGCGGACGTTGCACAGACAGTCGTTGCAGGCGAAGAGCAGCGGGGGGCCGGCGCCGTGCCGGGACCGCCGTTCGACCAGGAGGTACTCAGACCATGACCGACACGTTCGAGAAGACCCCGAGCCGGCGCCGCCAGCGCTTCCCCGAGATCTCCACCCGGGCCTGGGAACACCCCGCCGACCGCTCGGCCCTGGTCGCCCTGCGCAAGCTGTCGGGCTTCGACGACGTCCTGAAGAAGCTCGCCGGGCTGGTCTCCGAGCGCGCGATCCGGCTGATGTTCCTGGCCACCGCCGTGAAGACCTCCGAGCGCCAGTTCCCCGAGCTGTACGACATGGTGCGGGACGCGGCCTACGCGCTCGACCTGGAGCAGGTGCCGGACCTGTACGTGACCCAGGACCCGACGGCCAACGCGTACACCATCGGCATCGACACCCCGATCATCGTGATCACCAGCGGCCTGGTCGAGCTGATGGACGAGGAGGAGCTGCGCTTCGCCATCGGCCACGAGGTCGGCCACGCGATGTCCGGCCACGCCGTCTACCGGACGATGCTGATGATCCTCACCAACATCGCCACCCGGATCGCCTGGGTGCCGCTCGGCAACCTGGCGATCATGGCCCTGGTCACGGCGCTCAAGGAGTGGTTCCGCAAGGCGGAGCTGTCCAGCGACCGGGCCGGCCTGCTCGCCGGGCAGGACCTCCACGCGTCGATGCGGGCCCTGATGAAGCTGGCCGGCGGGCACGACCTCGCCGAGATGAACGTCGACGCCTTCCTGGAGCAGGCGGAGGAGTACGAGAAGGCCGGGGACCTGCGCGACGGCGTCCTCAAGCTGCTCCAGCTGCTGCCGCAGACCCACCCGTTCGCGGTGGTCCGGGTCGCCCAGCTGAAGAAGTGGGCGGAGAGCGACGAGTACCGCTCGATCCTGGCCGGCGCCTACCCGCGCCGCTCGGACGACCGGGACGCCTCGGTCGGCGAGCAGTGGAAGGCCGCCGCCGAGCACTACACGACCTCGGTGAAGGAGAGCAAGGACCCCCTGATGGGCCTGCTGCGGGACGTGGCCGGCGGCGCCGCGACCGTCGGCGGCAAGCTGCGCGACACCTTCACGGGCGGCACCTTCACCAACGGCAACCGCGGCTCGGCCGCGGACCGCGACGGCAGCTGAGCCCGCACGGCGACCGCGGCCCGGCGATCGGGCTGCGGTCGCCACCCGTCGCGGTCGCCACCCGTCGCGGTCGCCACCCCGGGCGGTCGCCACCCGGCCGCGGCCGCCGCGCCGTCACGGCCGCTCAGCCTCCTCCCAGCACCCCGCACACCTGCCAGGCCGGCCGCGCGTGGTTGCCCGGGTCGACCGGTGGCGGCGGCGCCACCACGGTGCCCTGCGCGGTGGCCAGCACCGGCTGCAGGAAGCCCGCCATCGAGGCGGTGCACGGCGCCGGCCCGGCCTGCACCACCGAGTCCACCAGCCGCAGTTGCGCCGAGGCCAGGTCCACCCGGTCGAACTGGAAGGTCAGCTCCCGCCGCACCGTCTCCAGGGTGACCGGCGCCCCGGCCGGGGCCCCGGCCGCCTTCAGCGCGTAGACGAAGGTGTGGTCGGTGGTGATCTGGAGCGTTCCGCTGTCCGCCTCGTCGATCCGCATGGCACCGACCACCTTCACGGTGTCCGAGGCCAGGGCGACCTGCGCCGGGTCGAAGCGGACCAGCCAGCCCGTCACGGCGTGGTGCCGGTCGTCCACCGGCTGGGCCACGCTCGCGTCGAACGCCGCCTGCTCACCCGGCGTGACGAAGGCCCGGACGTTCGCGGTGTCCCCCTGCACCACCGTCGCCGGCGACAGCGAGGAGGCGGCCAGGTAGCGCTGCACGGTGTCCAGCGCCTTGGTCACCTCGACCCGGCTGAAGTGCTCGGTGGCGGCACCGGCCGGGGTGTTCAGCCCGATCGTCCCGTCGCCGTAGCCAGCCGGCAGCGCGGCGAACGGGTTCGCCGGGTCGGCCACCGGGTGGACGGCCGAAGCGGGGCTCAACGCGACCAGGCTGACGGTCAGTTGACTGCCCTCCGGCCGTGCCGGAACGCCCTTCGGCGAGTTCACCCCGAAGTACACCGCCGCCCCGAAGGCCAGCAGGACGAGCAGCAGCAGGGCCAGCGCCTGGCGCGGGACGGTGCCCAGCGGGCCGAGCCGGACCCGCGCCCGGGTGGCCTTGCCGAAGGACCCCCCGAGTCGCTCGCGGGCGGACAGCTCCTGGATTCGGGCAGCCCGCACGAACGATTCGTCGAACACGACGGACCGGAATTCGTCCTCGTTGCCGGAACCGCCCTCGGGCGTACCCTCAGGAGGCTCGCGCGGGTCACCCATGACACCAGGGTAGGCGCACACCGGCCCCGCTACGAGGGCCCCTGCGCAGATTGCCGGGGGCATCGCGTGACCACCCGCCCCGGGCGTACGCCCCCCGGCTCCGGACCCGGCGGCGCGGTCCGACGCCCCTATCCGGCCGGCGCGGTGACCACCGGTGGCGGCTCCGCCGGGACGGGCCGCGGGCCCAGCCCCGCACTGCTGCTGCCGGAGCCCGGACGCCGGGGCGCACCCGGCGAGCCGCCCACACCCTGGGAGATCGCCGCGACCGCCACCGCCACCAGGCTCACGCCCATGATCACGGCGAGCACCCAGGCCACCGGCCGGTGCCAGCGCTGCTGGGCCACGTACCGCCCGCGGGGGCGCACCGGATCGTCACTGCGCCACCGGCTCCGGGACCAGCGGCCGCCCGCCCGACCCGGGCCCGACCACGGATCCGGGTAGAGGTGGTCCTCGTCGAGTCCGCTCGGGTAGGGGCGCAGCTCCAGCGGCAGCCCGTCGCCGGCCGGGACGTCGTAGCCCCAGCCCGGTCCCGCGGTGTCCAGCTCGAACCGCGCCTCGGCCGCGGCGAGCTGCCGCTCCTTGGCGGTCGGCTCGTGCACGGCGGCGGACCGGACGAAGGCCTCATCGAAGACCACGGTGGCGAACTCGTCGTCCGCACCACCGTGGTCGGCGCCGTCGGGGTACGGCAAGCCCCCCACATCGTCAGCCACGGGGTTCAGCGTATTACCGGCCGGGCGATTTGTCTGTGGCTCACGGCAGTTGGTCCGGCACACGTGTGACGGACGCCCCGCGCACCCCGGTCAGCGGGCCTCCGCGCCCCCGCCCACGGTCTGCGTCGCCTCGCCGCGGACGTGCCCGTCACCAGTGACGATGTACTTGGTGCTGGTCAGCTCGGGCAGGCCCATCGGACCGCGGGCGTGCAGCTTCTGGGTGGAGATGCCGATCTCCGCGCCGAAGCCGAACTCACTGCCGTCGGTGAACCGGGTGGAGGCGTTGACGGCCACCGTCGTCGAGTCGACCAGCTGCGTGAAGCGGCGGGCGGCGGCCTGCGAGGTGGTGACGATCGCCTCGGTGTGGCCGGAGGACCAGCGGCGGATGTGCTCGACCGCGGCGTCCAGCGAGGGCACCACGGCCGCCGCCAGGTCGTACGAGAGGTACTCCGCGCCCCAGTCCTCCTCGGTGGCCGGCACCACGGTGGCGGCGCCGCCCTCGGCGGCCTTGAGCACCGTCTCGTCGCCGTGCACCGTCACACCGGCCTCGGCCAGGGCGGCCAGCGCCAACGGCAGGAAGGCGTCCGCGACGTCCTGGTGCACCAGCAGCGTCTCGGCCGAGTTGCAGACGCTGACCCGCTGCGCCTTGGAGTTCAGCAGGATGCCGACGGCCATCGCCAGGTCGGTCTGCGCGTCCACGTACACGTGGCAGTTGCCGGTGCCGGTCTCGATCACCGGGACGGTCGAGCCCTCGACCACGGCGCGGATGAGCGAGGCGCCGCCGCGCGGGATCAGCACGTCGACGAGGCCGCGGGCACGCATCAGCTCCTGCACCGAGTCCCGGCTCTCCCCCGGGACCAGCTGGACGACGTCGGCCGGCAGCCCGGCCGCGGCGACGGCGTCCCGCAGCACCGCGACCATCGCCGTGTTGGAGCGGTAGGCCGAGGCGGAACCGCGCAGCAGCACCGCGTTGCCGGACTTCAGGCAGAGCGCGGCGGCGTCCGCCGTGACGTTCGGCCGGGCCTCGTAGATGATGCCGACCACGCCCAGCGGCACCCGCACCTGGCGCACGTCCAGGCCGTTCGGCAGCGTGTAGCCGCGCACCACCTCGCCGACCGGGTCGGGCAGGCCGGCCACGTCGCGCACGTCGGAGGCGATCGCGGCGATCCGCTCCTCGTTCAGCGTCAGCCGGTCGATCACCGACTCCGCGGTGCCCTCCGCGCGGGCCCGGGCCACGTCCTCGGCGTTGGCCTCGATGATCTCGGCGCCGCGGGCGACCAGCGCGTCCGCCATCGACAGCAGCGCGGCGTCCTTGGTGCCGCGCGGCAGCGGGGCGAGCACGGCGGCCGCCTCCCGGGCACGGCGCGCTACGGCGAGGACGGGGCTGTCGGCGGTGGCGAGGTCGCTGGTCATGCCGCCAAGGGTAGCGACTGCGCCCGCCCCGCCCGCGGTCGTTTCGCCATCCGAACAGCCGCGCCGGGACGACCTCGGTAGCCGGCCCCCGACGCCGGTAGCCGCAGCCCAGCGGACGCGCCGGGCCTCAGTACGGGTGCACGCCGCCCAGCTGCGGCGGCGGATCGCCGAAGCCCTCCGCCACCCGTTTGTGGTACGTCGCCCGGTCGACCACTTCCAGCCCGACGATCTCCCACGGCGGCAGTTGCGCGGTCACCTTGTGCTCGCCCCACAGCCGCAGCGCGATCGCCGCCGCGTCGTGCAGGTCCCTGGCCTGCTCCCAGTACCGGATCTCGGCGTGGTCGGCCGCGTAGCGGGCGGTCAGGAAGAACGAGTGGTCGTGCGCCAGCCGCTCCAGCGAGGCCCGCAGTGCGGACAGCGGGGTGGCCTGCCCGGCCACGCTCAGCACCACGTGCCACAGCCGCGCCTGCTCGGGCACGCTGGGCGGCTCCGCCGACTCCGCACGCCGCGGTCGCACCCCGCGCACCCCGCCGGGCCCCTGCGGCGGCGGACCGGCCTGCTCGGCGGGGCCGTCTGCGCGCCCGCCGTCGATACTGGTCAGCCGCCGGCCCGCCGTCCCTCCGGTCAGCGCTGCCTCGCGCCTGCGTTCCACCGGCGGCCTCCTGTTCGGCGATGTCGTGTCGTCCCCCACCGGCCCGTCGGCCCACCGCCGACCGGTACGGCTGCGCCCCACCTCGCCGCGGCCGGGCCGCTCCCGGTACGGAGCGGCCCGCCGGCCGCGCTCCGCCGAACGGCCGGTGCCGGTCGATCGGCCGATCAGCCGCGCAGAACGACCAGGTCGTCGCGGTGGACGACCTCGCGCTCGTACGCGGCGCCGAACTCCTGGGCCAGGTCACGCGTGGACCGGCCGAGCAGGCGGGGCAACTCCCTCGCATCAAAGTTGACCAGTCCGCGGGCCACGATGTGGCCGTTTTCGGCAAGAAGGTCCACCGGATCACCCGCGGCGAAGTCCCCGTCGACCTTGGTGACCCCGGCCGGCAGCAGCGAGGCTCCGCCGGAGACGACGGCCTCCACGGCGCCCGCGTCCAGGTGCAGGGCGCCGCGCGGGCTGCTCGCGTGGGCCAGCCAGAGCATCCGGTCGGAGGTGCGGCTGCCGGTGCGCCGGAAGAGCGTTCCGGTGGGCCGTCCGGCCAGCGCGTCGGCGGCGTGGCTGGCCGCGGTGAGCACCACGGGGATGCCCGCGCCGGTCGCGATCCGGGCCGCCTCCACCTTGGTGACCATGCCGCCGGTGCCGACGCCGGCCTTGCCCGCGCTGCCGATCTCGATGCCGTCCAGGTCGTGCGGGCCGCGTACCTCGGCGATCCGGCTGGTGCCGGGCTTGGCCGGGTCGCCGTCGTAGAGGCCGTCCACGTCGGAGAGCAGCACCAGCAGGTCGGCCCGGACCAGGTGGGCGACCAGGGCGGCCAGCCGGTCGTTGTCCCCGAACTTGATTTCGGCGGTGGCGACGGTGTCGTTCTCGTTGACGACCGGCATCGCGCCCATCGCCAGCAGCTGGTCCAGGGTGCGGTACGCGTTGCGGTAGTGGGCGCGCCGGCTGGCGTCCTCGGCAGTGAGCAGCACCTGGCCGACCCGGAGGCCGTACCGGGCGAAGGAGGCGGTGTACCGGGCGACCAGCAGCCCCTGGCCGACGCTGGCCGCGGCCTGCTGGCGGGCCAGGTCCTTGGGGCGCTTGTCGAGGCCGAGCGGGGCGAGCCCGGCGGCGATGGCGCCGGAGGAGACGAGGACGACCTCGGGGGCGGCCGGGCGCGCGCGCACCCTGGCGAGCGCGTCCACCAGGGCGTCGACCCGGTCGGCGTCCAGGCCACCGGCCGCCGTGGTGAGTGAGGAGGAGCCGACCTTGACCACGATCCGGCGTGCGGTCAGCACCTCCTCCCGCAGTGAGTCCTCGCTCATCTCGCTGTACGCCCTTCCGGTGTGGTGCGGGTGCGGCGGGCCGGGCCCGGCCGTCAATCCCGAAATCTACGCGATCCGCGCAGGTCGCCCGCGGCGCGTTCCACCGGCTGGACCCGGCCCGGCCCCGGCCTCGCCACCACCGGGCCACCAAATCCGTTGAATTCCAAGGTCGCTGACCAAACATCAGATCGTAAGGTGCGTCACCCACCAACGGCCGGGACGCCGAACGACGCGGACGGCCCCGCCACCCTTGTCAGGTGGCGGGGCCGTCCGCGTAAGCACTCGGCTCAGTGGTGCTCGCCGGCTCGCGCCGGTCCTCGTCACTCCTCGTCGTCGCCCTCGATGGCGGCCTGGCGGCCGCTGGAGAGCGCCTCGAAGGCGAGGAACTCGGCCTCGGCGGCGTCCCGGCCCTTCTGCTTATCGCGGCGGCGGTCGACCGCCGGGCGCGGGTTCTCGAACCGGTGGTCCTCACCGCGACGGCCGAGCATCTCGGCGCCGGCGGCCATGGTCGGCTCCCAGTCGAAGACGACGGCGTTCTCCTCGGGACCGATGATGACGGTGTCGCCCTCCTGCGCCCCGACCTTCCACAGCTGCTCCTCGACGCCGAGGCGGGCCAGCCGGTCGGCGAGGTAGCCGACGGCCTCGTCGTTCGAGAAGTCGGTCTGGCGGACCCAGCGCTCCGGCTTGACGCCGCGGATGTGGAAGGCGCCGTCCTCCTCGGTGATGGTGAAGCCCGCGTCGTCCACGGCCTTGGGCCGCAGCACGATCCGGGTGGACTCCTCGGCCGGCTTGGCGGCCCGCGCCTCGGCGACGATCTTCGCCACGGCGAAGCTCAGCTCGCGCAGGCCCTTGCGGGAGGCGGCGGAGACCTCGAACACCTGGTAGCCGCGCTCCTCCAGCGAGGCCCGGGTGAGGTCGGCGATGTCCTGGCCGTCCGGCACGTCCACCTTGTTGAGCGCGACCAGGCGCGGACGGTCCTCCAGGCCCCCGTACTCGGCGAGCTCGGACTCGATGGTCTCCAGGTCGCTCAGCGGGTCGCGGCCGGGCTCGAGGGTGGCGCAGTCCAGGACGTGCACCAGCACCGAGCAGCGCTCGACGTGCCGCAGGAACTCCAGGCCCAGGCCGCGGCCCTGGCTGGCACCCGGGATCAGGCCCGGCACGTCGGCGATGGTGTAGACGGTGTCGCCGGCGGTGACCACCCCGAGGTTGGGGACCAGGGTGGTGAACGGGTAGTCCGCGATCTTCGGCTTGGCGGCGGAGAGCACCGAGATCAGCGAGGACTTGCCGGCGCTCGGGTAGCCCACCAGGGCCACGTCGGCGACGGACTTGAGCTCCATCACGATGTCGCGGGCCTCGCCGGGCTCGCCGAGCAGCGCGAAGCCGGGGGCCTTGCGGCGCGCCGAGGCGAGCGCGGCGTTGCCGAGGCCGCCGCGGCCGCCCTGGGCGGCCACGAAGCTGGTGCCGTGGCCGACGAGGTCCGCCAGCACGTTGCCCTTGCGGTCCAGGACGACGGTGCCGTCCGGCACCAGCAGGACGAGGTCCTCGCCGTCCGCGCCGGTGCGGTTGCCGCCCGCGCCCGGCTTGCCGTTGGTGGCCTTGCGCTTCGGCGAGTGGTGGTACTCGAGCAGGGTGGTGACCTGCGAGTCCACGGTGAGGATGACGCTGCCGCCCTCACCGCCGTTGCCGCCGTCCGGGCCGCCGAGCGGCTTGAACTTCTCCCGGTGCACGGAGGCGCAGCCGTGGCCCCCGTTACCCGCGGCGACATGAAGTTCGACGCGGTCCACGAAGGTGGTCATGGGTGTGCCTCCAGTACGGATGAGTCTGCTTGTCTGCTGGGTAAAGCGCGAAGGGCGGACCGGAACATTCCGGCCCACCCTTCGCTGTGAGTCCCCTAGGCGACTCGGGAGTCCGCGTGGACTCAGGCCTCGACGGCCACGACGTTGACGACCTTGCGGCCGCGGCGGTTGCCGAACTGCACGGCACCGGCGGTCAGCGCGAAGAGGGTGTCGTCGCCACCGCGACCGACGCCCGCACCCGGGTGGAAGTGGGTGCCACGCTGGCGGACGAGGATCTCGCCGGCCGAGACGACCTGGCCGCCGAAGCGCTTCACGCCGAGGCGCTGGGCGTTCGAGTCACGGCCGTTACGGGTAGAGCTTGCGCCCTTCTTGTGTGCCATATCTCGCTATCCCCTTACTTGCTGACCGAGTCGATGCTGGTGATGCGCACCGCGGTGTGCTTCTGACGGTGACCCTGACGACGGCGGTAGCCGGTCTTGTTCTTGTAGCGCAGGATGACGATCTTGTCGCCCTTGGTCTGGTCGACCACCTCGGCGTGAGCCTTCACGCCGGCCAGGACCCACGGGTCGGAGGTGACGGCGTCACCGTCGACGACCAGGATGGTCGAGAGCTCGACCGAGTCACCCGCCTTGGCCTCGATACGGTCAATCTCCAGCACGTCGCCGACGGCGACCTTGTGCTGGCGGCCGCCTGCGCGAACGATCGCGTACATGCGGTACCCACTTTCCTAACTCGGTCGGAACCCCCGACGCCAGCCACCTGGGTACGGACACAGGGGCCTCTTCCCGATCGCCGCGCGCGTGCGCGCTGCCCTCGGGAAGGTGATGTGCTCGGGAGCGTGGCGTAGACACGCCGAAGGTCAAGAATACGGACCGACCGCCCATGGGGCAAACCGGCCCGTACGGCCCGGGGTGGAAGGGCTCCCACCCCGGGCTCGGGCACTACTCGGACGCCGTATCACCCTCGGCGGCCGCGGCCTTCTTGGCCGCCGCGCTGGTCCGCTTGGTCGCGGTCTTGCGGGCGGTGGTCTTCTTGGCCGCCGTGGCCGTCTTCTTGGCGGCGGTCTTCTTCGCGGCGGTCTTGCGGGCGGCCCGCTTCTTCGGCGCCGGGGCCTCCTCGGCGGGCGCCTCCTCCGCGGCCGGGGCCTCGGCGGGCTCGGCGGGCTCGGCGGCCGGAGCCTCGGCGGCCGGGGTCTCGACGACCACGGTCTCCTCGACGACGACCTGCTCGGCGCCCTCGGGCCCGGTCTCGGCGACGGCTTCCGCGACCGCCTCGGCGGCGGTCTCCGCGGCGGCCTCGACCGTCGGCGCGGCGGCGGCCAGGGCCGCCTCCAGCGCCGCATCGGCCTTCGCCTGAAGCACCACGATCTCGGCGGCCTGCGGCGAGCCGGCCGGAGCCGTCGCCTTGCGCACCGCGCGGCGGCGGGTACGGCCCGCCGGAGCGGCGGCCGGGGCCTCCGCCACCGGGGCCTCCTCGGCCTTCGGGGCCACCACCGGGGCGGCCTCGGTCACCGCGGGCTCCGCCACCGGGGTCTCGACGCCCGGGACCTCCAGGGCCAGCTGGCCCTCGATCTCCTCGCGCACCGGCTCGGCGGCCTCTTCCACGTCCTCGGCGGCCTCCACGACCGTCTCGGCCACGGCGGCCTCGACGGCCTGCGGCTCCTCGTGAACGGCCCCGCCCTTGCCCCGGCGACGGCGCTTGCCGCTGCCCGAGGTCTCGCCCGAGGCCGCGGCCGGGGCGTGGACGTGGGCGCTCGGCTGCTCCATGTGGACGATCACGCCGCGGCCGTTGCAGTGCACGCAGGGCTCGGAGAAGGACTCCAGCAAGCCCTGGCCGACCCGCTTGCGGGTCATCTGGACCAGGCCCAGCGAGGTGACCTCGGCCACCTGGTGCTTGGTCCGGTCCCGGCCCAGGCACTCCAGCAGGCGGCGCAGCACCAGGTCGCGGTTGGACTCCAGGACCATGTCGATGAAGTCGATCACGATGATGCCGCCGAGGTCGCGCAGCCGCAGCTGGCGCACGATCTCCTCGGCCGCCTCGATGTTGTTCCGGGTGACCGTCTCCTCCAGGTTCCCGCCCTGGCCGACGAACTTGCCGGTGTTGACGTCGATGACGACCATCGCCTCGGTGCGGTCGATCACCAGCGAGCCGCCACTGGGCAGCCAGACCTTGCGGTCCAGCGCCTTCATCAGCTGCTCGTCGATCCGGTAGGTGGCGAACACGTCCACCTCGGAGGTCCACCGCTGGAGCCGCTCGGCGAGGTCCGGGGCCACGTTGGTGACGTACTCGTGGATGGTCTTCCACGCCTCGTCACCGGAGACGATGACCTTGGTGAAGTCCTCGTTGAAGATGTCGCGGACGACCCGGACGGTCATGTCCGGCTCGCCGTACAGCAGCGCCGGGGCGTTGCCGGTCGCGGCCTTCTTCTGGATGTCCTCCCACTGCTGCTGGAGGCGCTGGACGTCGCGGGTCAGCTCGTCCTCGGAGGCGCCCTCGGCGGCGGTGCGCACGATCACGCCCGCGTCGTCCGGAACGATCTTCTTGAGGATCTGCTTCAGGCGCGCGCGCTCGTTCTCGGGCAGCTTGCGCGAGATGCCGGTCATCGAGCCCTCGGGCACGTACACCAGGTAGCGGCCGGGCAGCGAGATCTGGCTGGTCAGGCGGGCGCCCTTGTGGCCGATCGGGTCCTTGGAGACCTGCACCAGCACGGACTGGCCGGACTTCAGCACCGACTCGATCCGGCGCGGGCCGCCGTGGCCGCCCAGCGAGCCGAAGTTGACCTCACCGGCGTACAGCACCGCGTTGCGGCCCTTGCCGATGTCGACGAACGCGGCCTCCATCGACGGCAGCACGTTCTGGACCTTGCCCAGGTAGACGTTGCCGACGTACGAGGTGGCCTGCTCCTTGTTGACGTAGTGCTCGACCAGCACGCCGTCCTCGAGGACGCCGATCTGGGTCCGCTGGCCGTTCTGGCGCACCACCATGACGCGCTCGACCGACTCCCGGCGGGCCAGGAACTCGGCCTCGGTGATGATCGGCACCCGGCGGCGGCCCAGCTCGCGGCCCTCCCGGCGGCGCTGCTTCTTCGCCTCCAGACGGGTCGAGCCCTTGATGGACTGCACCTCGTCCGGGTCGAAGGACGGCTCGGTGGAGCGGCGGCGCGGCTCGCGCACCTTCACCACCGTGCGGATGCCGTCCTCGGTGGTCTCGGCGACCTCCACGTCGCCGGCCTCACCGCTGCGGCGGCGACGGCGGCGACGGCGGCGCGACGAGGACAGGCCCGCGGCCAGGTCGTCGTCCTCGTCCTCCTCCTCCTCGGCGATGGCCTCGGCCGGCTCCCCGACGGTGGGCTGCTCGGTCTCGACGGCGGCCTCGGACTCCTCGGCCTCGCCACGACGGCGGCGACGGCCACCTCGACGGCGACGGCGGGACGGACGGCCGTCGTCCTCCCAGTCGCCCTCGGTCTCCGGACCGGCGGCGGGAGCCTCGACTGCGGGCGCCTCGACGACGGCGGGGGCCTGGACGACCGGAGCCGCCTGGACCGGAGCCGGCTGGACCGGCGCCTGGACCCGCGTCTGGGCCGACGCCTGGGCGGCCGCCTTGCGGCGGTTCGGCTCCACCCGGGTGCGGACCCGGCGGCGGCGGCCGACGCCGCTGTACTCGTACTCGTCCTCCTCGCGCTCGGCGGCGGCCGGGGCCACCGCCTGCGCCGGGGCGGCGGCGGACTGCTGCGGCGCGGTGGGCGCGACGTAGGGGGCGGGCTCCTGGAAGACCGGAGCCTGGAAGACCGCGGTGGCCGGGCGGACGGCGCGGCGGCGCACCCGGTGGTGCGGCTCGGCCTCGGCGGCCGGGGCGGGCGCGGCGGCCGGCTCGGCGGCGGGGGCCTCGACGGCCTCCTCCTCCGCGGGCTCCTCCTCCGCGGCGGGCTCCTCGACCACCGGCTCCTCGACCGGGGCCTCGACCACCGGCGCGGCCTCGACCACACGACGGCGGCGGGGGCGGCGGGCCGGAGCCGCAGGGGCCTCCTCGGCCACCGGCTCGGCGACGGCCGGCTCCTCGACGGCGGCGGGGGCCTCGGCAGCGGCAGAGACCTCGGCGGCAGCGGGCGCCTCGACGGCGGGCGCGCCGGCCGGAGCCTCGGCCCGCTTGCGGGCACGGCGGGCCCGAGCGGGCTTCTCCGCCTGCTCCGGCTTCTCGACCTTCGTAGTCTTCTCGGCCTTCGTAGTCTTCTCGACCTGCTCAGCCTGCTCGGCCGGCTGGTCCTTCTCCTCCGCCGGGGCCGCTCCGGCCTCCGACCGGGTGACCGCGGCCGCCTCCGGGGCACCAGCCGGCGCCTCGGCACGCTTGCGGGTACGGCGGGCCCGAGCGGGCTTCTCGGCCACCGGGGCCGGCTCGGCCTCCGGGGACGCCGCAGCGGGCACCTCGTGCGCCTCGGCCGGGACGACCGTCTCGGCCACCTCGGCGGCCGCACCCTGCGGGGTGCCCGCCGGGCGGGACACCGCCCGGCGACGACGGCGCGGCGGCGCGGCGGACGCGCCCTCACCGCCGGTCGCGGCGGATTCGTTCTGTTCCGTGACCGCAGTCTGCTGCGGATCGGTGTTATCGAGCATGCGGGTGGATCTCCCGTCAGGCCCCCGGGCTCCACATCCGGGCACGGCTCGACACCGGTGGGCGGCCGGCATCACGACGATGCTCGGGCCGGACCCTTTCACGGTGCCGCCGCGCGGACGCGAGGCCGCACAGGGGCTCGTAGTCTCGCTCGGCGCCCCGCGCTCGGCGGGGTGTCGAAAGTCTTCTGGTCTGACCAGTCTTCTGAGGTTTTCCCAAGCTGTGCCGTCCCCCAACCCCGGGTGGCTCCCGGAAGGGGTCCCGGGCCACCGACCGTCCTGGTCGGCGGCCCCGAGTGGCCGGCCTGTGCTGCGACGACGCTCGCTCCCCTGGGGAGCCGCGGGAACCCTGGAGGACCATCGGGTCCAGTGAGGCACTGGACCCGGCCTCCGCCCGCTAGGCGGACGCGGTGCGCGCGGCCCGGCGGCCGTTTCTCAGCCAGTCGGGGCCGCGGCGCGGTCGAGCGCCAGCGGGTCGGTCACCGTGCCGGACTCCTCGTCGAGCGGCCCCTGCGCCAGCCTGGTCACCTCTGCGGGGACCGGCGGCGCCAGGTCGGCCGTCGCACGGAGACCGGACAATACGTCGTCGGGTCGTACGGCGGGTGTGGCGTGTCGTACTACCAGGCGCAGTATCGCACAGGGACGGCCGGTCCGAACATCGTGGTCGGTTCCGGAGGCCGTGTCCGCACCGCCGTCGACCTGCGACTCGACGACTCCGAGCGCGGCCACCGCGGCCCGCGCGTCGAAGACCCGCACGCCGTTCTTGGTCCGGCGCTCGACCTCGACCCGCTCCTCGGCGAGGAACTTCTCCGCGGCCCGGGCCGCCTGGTCCGGCTCGACGCCGTCCAGCCGGACCAGCCACTCGGAGGCTTCCAGGCGCTCCACGAAGTTCGACGTCCGCACCTCGACCGCGTCGATCACGTCCAGGCCCGCCGGCAATGACTCGTCCAGTTGCGCCCGCAGCTGCTCCGGGTCACGGAGGGCAGCCAGACCGATCTCCAGGTACTCCGCCTCACTCGCCACCCCGGTCGGGGCCGCGTTGGCGTAGGAGACCTTCGGGTGCGGGGTGAAGCCGGCCGAGTAGGCCATCGGAACGGCGGACCGGCGCAGGGCGCGCTCGAAGGCGCGCTGGAAGTCGCGGTGGCTGGTGAAGCGGAGCCGGCCCCGCTTGGTGTAGCGGAGACGAATCCGCTGCACCGTCGGCGCGGGCGGCGGACCGTCGGGCGTACGGCGTGCCAGGGTCGCTCAGTCCTTTAGTCAAGTTTCCCCGTCCGGCGCGGCAGGTTTCCCTCCACTGCCCGGACGCTGTCACCTCAAAGGGTACGCGCCCCACCGCACCCCTCGCTCCGCCCCTGGTCACCCCACACCCCGGCCCCCGCCCGGATCACACCGAACGGGGGCCGACGGCACGGGCGACGCTACTTGTTGACGACCGTCAGCGGCAGCAGCTTCTTGCCGGTGGGGCCGATCTGGATGTGGGTGTCCATCTGCGGACACACGCCGCAGTCGAAGCACGGGGTCCAGCGGCAGTCGTCGAC
Organism: Kitasatospora sp. NPDC029312; assembly: GCF_055569215.1. Taxonomy (NCBI): domain Bacteria; kingdom Bacillati; phylum Actinomycetota; class Actinomycetes; order Kitasatosporales; family Streptomycetaceae; genus Kitasatospora; species Kitasatospora sp. NPDC029312. Next base: position 33,016 of record NZ_JBVHXY010000050.1, read on the forward strand.
CTCGACCTCCTCCAGGGCGTCCTGCCAGTCCTCCCACAGCCAGTCCTTGTCGAGGCCGCTGTCCAGGTGGTCCCAGGGCAGCACCTCCTCGTAGGAGCGTTCGCGGGTGGTGTACCAGTCGACGTCGACGCCGGTGCCGGCCAGGCCCTTCTCGGCGCAGGCCATCCAGCGGTCGTAGGAGAAGTACTCGCGCCAGCCGTCGAAGCGGCCGCCGTCCTCGTAGACGGCCCGGATGACGGCGCCGACCCGACGGTCGCCGCGGGAGAGCAGGCCCTCGATGATGCCCGGCTTGCCGTCGTGGTAGCGGTAGCCGATGTTCTTGCCGTACTTGCGGTCGCCGCGGATCGAGTCGCGCAGCTTGGCCAGGCGGGCGTCGGTGGCCTCGGCGGACAGCTGGGGGGCCCACTGGAACGGGGTGTGCGGCTTGGGCACGAACCCGCCGATGGAGACGGTGCAGCGGATGTCGTTCTGGCCGGTGACCTCGCGGCCCTTCTGGATGACGTTCTTCGCCATCTCGCCGATCTGGAGCACGTCCTCGTCGGTCTCGGTGGGCAGGCCGCACATGAAGTACAGCTTCACCTGGCGCCAGCCGTTGCCGTAGGCGGTGGCGACGGTGCGGATCAGGTCCTCCTCCGACACCATCTTGTTGATCACCTTGCGCATGCGCTCGCTGCCGCCCTCGGGGGCGAAGGTGAGGCCGGAGCGGCGGCCGTTGCGGGACAGCTCGTTGGCGAGGTCGATGTTGAAGGCGTCCACGCGGGTGGACGGCAGCGACAGGCCGATCTTGTCCTCGGTGTAGCGGTCGGCCAGGCCCTTGGCGATCTCGCCGATCTCGGTGTGGTCAGCGCTGGACAGCGACAGCAGGCCGACCTCCTCGAAGCCGGTCGCCTTCAACCCGCGCTCGACCATGTCGCCGATGCCGGTGATGCTTCGCTCCCGCACGGGGCGCGTGATCATGCCTGCCTGGCAGAAGCGGCAGCCGCGGGTGCAGCCGCGGAAGATCTCCACGGACATCCGCTCGTGCACCGTCTCCGCGAGCGGGACCAGCGGCTGCTTGGGGTACGGCCACTCGTCCAGGTCCATCACGGTGTGCTTGGACACCCGCCACGGCACGCCCGGGGCGTTCGGCACGACGCGGCCGATCCGGCCGTCGGCCAGGTACTCCACGTCGTAGAACTTCGGCACGTACACGCCGCCGGTACGGGCCAGGCGCAGCAGCAGCTCGTCGCGGCCGCCGGGGCGGCCCTCGGCCTTCCAGGCGCGGATGATCTCCGTGATGTCGAGGACGGCCTGCTCGCCGTCGCCGATCACCGCGCAGTCCAGGAAGTCCGCGATCGGCTCCGGGTTGAAGGCCGCGTGGCCGCCGGCGAGGACGATCGGGTCCTCGTCGGTGCGGTCCTTGGCCTCCAGCGGGATGCCGGCCAGGTCGAGCGCGGTCAGCATGTTGGTGTAGCCGAGCTCGGTGGAGAACGAGAGGCCGAAGACGTCGAAGGCCTTCACCGGGCGGTGGGCGTCCACGGTGAACTGCGGGACGCCGTGCTCCCGCATCAGCGCCTCCAGGTCCGGCCAGACGCTGTAGGTGCGCTCGGCCAGCACACCCTCGCGCTCGTTGAGCACCTCGTAGAGGATCATGACGCCCTGGTTGGGCAGGCCGACCTCGTAGGCGTCGGGGTACATCAACGCCCAGCGGACGTCGCAGGCGTCCCAGTCCTTGACGGTCGAGTTGAGCTCGCCGCCGACGTACTGGATCGGCTTCTGGACGTGCGGGAGGAGGGCCTCCAGGCGTGGGAAGACCGATTCGACAGTCATGTACTAGGAACCCTTACGACGTGATTCGGTGCCGCGATCCGGCACGGGAGGGGTGACCCTCAAGGGTAGCCCAATCCGGGGAACGACCCGTCGGCCCGGGAGCCGCACCGGCGGCCGCCGGGCCCGTGGTGCGCCCGGGCGCGAGCCGCGCCGCCGCACCCGCTGGTGCCCGCCCGCGTCCGCTCCGGCACGCACGGTGCGCCGAGCGCCGACCGGCGCCGTCCGCCGTTGACAGGCCCGGCGGGGCGTGCGGTACTGGCAGGGCCCTGCCCAAGGCCCTGCACCCCCTTCCGGAGACGGGAGTTGGGTCGTACGCTCGGCCCGCGCCGACTCCCCGGCGGCCCGTCCCCCGCCCCGCGAGGCCCCCTCCCCCGGCCGCGCAGAGCCCGTCCCCGGCCCGCAGGCCGCGTCCGGTGGCGCAGCACGCCCGCGCCCCGGCGGCCGTACGGCCGGTCGCAAGGAGAACCATGACCGACACCGGTCGGCGGGTCCGGCCCCTGCGGACCCGCGACACCGGGCCGGCCCGCTACCCCACGCAGGCCCAGGCCGAGGCCGCGGCCCGACGGCTCGCTCTGCGCCGCCCGGACCGCTGCCGGCTGCGCGAGGTCGGCCGCTCCCGGGCCGGGCGCCCGCTGCTGCTGCTCTCGGTGGACCGCGGGCCGCGGGCCGTCCTGGTGGTGGGCGGCCCGCACCCCAACGAGCCGGTCGGCACGGCCGCCGCGGTCCGGCTGGCCGAGGTGCTGTTGGAGCGTCCCGCGCGGCCCGGCCTGTCCTGGCACCTGCTGCTGTGCCTGGATCCGGACGGCGCCGCGCTCAACGCGGGCTGGCTGGACGGTCCGCTCACCATGGGCCGCCACTACGAGCACTTCTTCCGCCCGGCCTTCGAGGAGCAGCCGGAGCTGCTGCCCGCGCCCGGCTCCGGTCGGCCGCCGATGCCGGAGAGCCTGGCGCTGACCGGGCTGATCGACGAGCTGCGCCCGTTCCTGCAGTGCTCGCTGCACGGCGTGGACTTCGGCGGCGCCTTCGTCCAGCTGACCAACCCGGTGCCGGGCCTGTCCGAGCGTTTCGCCCGCTCCGCCGAGCGGGCCGGGCTGCCGCTCGACGTGGATTCCTACGACGCCGTCGGCTGGGCCAGCCCCGCCCCCGGCACCTATCTGATGCCGCGGCCCGGCAGCGGGGGCACCTCCCGGGCGCTGCCGGACGAGCCCGAGCTGTCGACCTGGTCCTACGCGGCCAGGTACGGCGGGGTCACCGCCGTGCTGGAGGTCCCGATGTGGGCGGTGGACGCCGTCGGCGACGCCGGCCCGCATCCGGCCGGGCCGCAGGCCGTCGGCGGGGCGGCCCGGGCGCTGACCGCGCGCACCGGGGAGCTGGCCGAGTTGCTCGCCCAGGTCCCGGCGCGGGCACGGGAGAGCCACGGCGCGCTGGTGCGCACCGCCGAGTTCAACCTGGCGGTCGCTCCACGGGTCGCCGAGGAGTGGCTGGAGCTGTGGTGTCCGGGGCCGTTGAGCGTCTCCCGGGCGACCACCGCGGGGCTGGTCGCCGCCCGGCTGCCGCTGCGGGTCGCCTCGGTCCTGCTGCGCCTGCTCTCCGATGCCCGCGGCCCGGGAGCGGAGGCGGCCCGGGAGCGCGCCCGGGCGGTGGTCGCCGACAGTCTGGACCGGCTGCGGCACCGATTCGGCGCCCGCTGGGTCCCGGTGCAGGAGCAGCTGGCCCACCAGACCCGCGCGGTGCTCGCCGCCGCCGACTGCCTGCTGCTCTTGCCCTGATGCATCGTCAACTTACTACCGTCGCACGGAAAAGGGCCGGTCCGGAGGATCCCGGACCGGCCCCGCTACCGCGTGGGCTCAGGCCGCTATCGGCCGCTGGCTGCGCACCGCCTGGAGCAGCCCGACGCCCATCCAGACCGCGAACATCGAGGAACCGCCGTAGGAGACGAAGGGCAGCGGGATGCCCGCGACGGGCATGATGCCCAGGCACATCCCGATGTTCTCGAAGGCCTGGAAGGAGAACCAGGCGATGACCCCGGCCGCCACGATCGTCCCGTACAGGTCGGTCGCCTGGCGGGCGATCCGGCAGGCGCGCCAGAGGATCACGCCGACCAGGGCGATTATCGCCAGCGCGCCGACGAAGCCGAGTTCCTCACCGGCGACGGTGAACACGAAGTCGGTCTGCTGCTCCGGTACGAACTGTCCGACGGTCTGGGTGCCGTGGAACAGGCCCTTGCCGGTCAGTCCGCCCGAGCCGATCGCGATCCGGGCCTGCGCGGTGTTGTAGCCGACGCCGTTGGGGTCGAGCTGCGGGTTGGCGAAGGCCGCGAAGCGGTCGATCTGGTACTGGCTCAGCAGTCCGAGCTTCCAGATCGCGATGCTGCCGCCGACGCCGGCCGCGAGGATGCCGAGCACCCAGCGGTTGGGGGAGCCGGAGCCGAGCAGGATGCCCAGCACGATCGCGGACATCACCATGGTCGATCCGGCGTCCGGCATCAGCAGCACCAGGCCCATCGGCACACAGGCCCAGATGAGGCCCCGGAACACCGCCCGGTGCGAGGGGAAGTCGCGCTCTCCGGCGTCGACCTGGTCGGACAGCACGACCGCCATCGCCAGCACGATCGCGAGCTTCGCGAACTCGGCGGGCTGGATCGAGAAGCCGGCGCCGAGCTGGATCCACGAGTGGGCGCCGTTGACGGTCGAGCCGAGCGGGCTGAGCGTCGCCAGCAGCAGCACCATCACGGCGACGTAGATGAACGGCACCAGGGTGCGGACCCGCCGGGCTCCTATCGCTATCACCACGGCGCACAGCAGCAGGCCGATCACGAAGTTGGTGAGGTGCCGGTAGAGGAAGTACTGCGGGTCCCCGTGGGTGAGGTTGTCGCGCCCGCGGGTGGCCGACCAGACCAGCAGCGAGCTGCCGAGCGAGAGGGCCAGCGCGGCCAGCAGCAGTATCCAGTCCAGGCGCCACAGCGGCGAGTCCTTGGAGAGGGCCTTGGAGACGCCGGTGCGCTGCGGGGTCAGCCGCAGTTGCCGGTAGGAGCCGTAGGAGCTCATGCCCGTCCCCTTCCCGGGCGGTTCGGTTCGAGCGCGGCGTCGGTCGCGGTGTACGGCGCCGGGCTGTCGGCCGGCGGCGCCGGGTCGAGCCAGGCGGTCGCCGCAGCCGGGTCCGGTCCGGCGGACTGAGCGGACTGAGCGAGTTGCGCGGACTGGGTGTACTGCGCGAGCTGAGCCGGCTGAACAACCGGGACGGCCCGGTCTGCCTGGGCTGCCTGGGAGGCCCCGGCGGGCTGGACCGGCTGGACCACCGCGCCGGACGCCGGGTCGATCGTGTAGGCGGCCGGCTTGATGACCGCGGTGCCGTCCGGGTTGAACTTCGGCAGGTCGCCCTGCGGCGTCGGCAGCAGCGCCTTGCTGTTGTCGATGTTGCCCTTGTCGTCCACGCCGTACAGCGCCTGGTAGATCCGGCGGACGGAGTCACCGGAGCCGCCGGAGCCGGTGCCGCCCTGGCTGATCGTCATGATGATCGCGTAGTCCTTGCTGTACGTGGCCAGCCAGGAGGTGGTCTGCTTGCCCTCGACCTCGGCGGTGCCGGTCTTGGCGTGCAGCGCGATCTTGTCCTGCGGCCAGCCGGCCTGCGTGAACTTCCAGGCGGCGGTACCGCTCTTGACGACGCCCTCGGTGGCCTGGTTGATGTAGCTCAGCAACTTCTGGTCGCCGGGGAACTTGGCGTCCGCCTGCGGGGCGATCTCGCGGACGAGGTCCCCGCCGGGGCTTATCACGGCCTTGGCGACGGTCGGCCGGTAGAAGGTGCCGCCGTTGGCCAGCGCCGAGTAGATCCGGGCCATCTGTACCGGGGTGACGAGGGTGTCGCCCTGGCCGATCGCGAAGTTGACGGCGTCACCGGCGCGCATCTGGTAGCCGTCGACGCAGTTCTCCTTGGCGATCTGGTCGGAGAAGCTGTTGCCGCCCTTCTGCGCCTGCGCGCACCAGGCGTCCTTGTTGTTGTCGTAGAAGGACTGCTTCCACTGCCGGTCCGGCACCCGGCCGGCCACCTCGGAGGGCAGGTCGATGCCGGTCTTGGTGCCGAGGCCGAACTCGTGGGCGGTCTTGAAGAACCAGTCCGACGCGTCCTTCTTCGGCTTGATGCCACCGTCCTTCATCCACTGGTCGTACGCCAGGCCGTAGAAGACGGTGTCGCAGGAGACCTCCAGCGCCTTCTCCAGGGAGATGGCGCCGAAGTTCTCGCTCTCGAAGTTCTTGAACTCGCGGCCGCCGATGGTCATGCTCTTCGGGCACTGGTAGCTGCCGTCCAGCGAGTAGCCGGCCTGCACCGCGGCGGTGGTGGAGATGACCTTGAAGGTCGAGCCGGGGGCGGACTGACCCTGTATGGCGCGGTTCAGCAGCGGGAAGTTGGAGTCCTTGCTGGTCAGCGACTGGTAGTCCTTGCCGCTGATGCCGCCCACCCACAGGTTGGGGTCGTAGGTCGGGGCGCTCGCCATGGCGACGATCCGCCCGGTGTGCACGTCCATCACGACGGCGGCGCCGGAGTCGGCCTCGTAGTTGCGGTTGGTGACCTTGTCGAAGGTGTTCCGGGCGTCGGCCATGGCCTGCGCGAGGTTGTCCTCAACCACCTTCTGCACCCGGGCGTCGATGCTGGTGACCAGGTTGTTGCCGGTCTGCGGGGCGACCGTGCCGGCGGTGCCGATCACCCGGCCGAGGTTGTCCACCTCCAGCTTGGTGATGCCGGCGGTGCCGCGCAGGTCGCGGTCGTAGACCGACTCCAGGCCGGCCCGGCCGATCTGGTCGGCCGGCAGGTAGCGGTCCAGGCCGCTCTTGTCGGCGGTCTTGCTGACCTCGTCGTCGGTGACGGGCGAGAGGTAGCCGAGCACCTGGGCCAGGTTGGCGCCCTCCACACCGGTGTAGCGGCGCAGGGCGGTGGGCTGCGCGGTGACCCCGGGGAAGTCCTCGCGGCGCTCCATTATCTGCATCGCCTGCTGGGTGGTCGCCTCCTTGGTGACCGGGATCGGCTGGTACGGCGAACCGTTCCAGCAGGGCTGCGAGGTCTTGGCGTCGCAGAGGCGGACCTTCTCCTGCACGTCCTTGGCGGGCATGCCCAGCACGTCGGCGAGGCGGCCCAGCACCGCCTTGCCGCCGTCCTTCTGCTGCATCAGCGACGTCCGGCTGACGGACACCACCAGCCGGGTCTCGTTGCCGGCCAGGACGCGACCGGAGGCGTCCAGGATCTCGCCGCGGACGGACGGTTCGACCACTTCGCGGATGTGATTGCCGGTCGCCTTGGCGGTGTACTCCTTGGCGTTGCGGATCTGCAGGTACCACAGCCGTCCGCCGAGGGTGGCGAGCAGCGACAGCACCAGGATCTGCAGCACCACCAGACGGATCGTCACCCGCCGGGTTCGGCCGGTCTCGGGGATGTTGCTCACGTCTCGTGCGCTCCAGGATGCGGGGAGGTCGGGAGTTCTGGGGCGGCCCGGACGGGCCGGTTACGGGCGCCGGGCGAAGCCGGGAACGCGCCGCTTCTTGTACTTCGGGCCGGAGGAGACCTCACGCGTGGTGCGGTAGCGGGCCAGCGTGCCGAGGCCCGGGCCGCCCTCGTCGTCGTCACTGGCGGCGGTCATCGGATCGCGGCCGAAGCGGCGGCCGAGCAGCATCACCAGCGGCACCACGAACGGGGCCAGCAGCAGGTCGTACAGCAGGGCGCTGAGCACCAGGCCGACGAGGCCGACGTGCCGGGCCGCGGTGTCGCCGACCAGGGCGCCGACCATCGCGTACAGCAGGGTGGAGGCGATCGCCGCGGCGCCGACGACCAGCAGCGCGCTGGAGACGGACCGCTGGCGGCCGTGGTCCGGGCGCAGCAGCCCGGCGACGTAGCCCATCAGGCAGAGCACCAGGGCGTAGCGGCCGATGGCGTGGTCGGAGGGCGGGGCGAGGTCGGCGAGCAGGCCGGCCGCGAAGCCGACCAGGCAGCCGCCGGTGGGCCCGTAGACCATGGCCAGGCCGACCACGACGAGCAGCAGTATGTCCGGGGTCGCCCCGGGGAGCTGGAGCCGGCCGAACACGCTGACCTGGAGGACCAGTCCGACCAGGATGAGGACGGCGGAGACGGGGATGCGGGCGAGGCGCATGGCTCAGTTCCCCCCATTGGGCTTGGCGGGCGGGGCGGCGGGCCCGGAGGCCTGCGGCTGGGCGGGCGCGGCCGGGGCCTGGCTCTGGCCCGGGGTGGGGGCGGGCGGCAGGACGGCGTCGCGCGGGTCGCTGCGCGGCGGCACGACCACGACGCCGACCAGGTCCAGCCGGGTGAACTGGACGAACGGCTCGACCAGGACGGTCTTGGTCAGCTGGCCCGCGTTGGCCTGCACCTCGGTGACCTTGCCGACGGGGACGCCGGGTACGAACGGGCGGCCGCTCTGCGAGCCGAAGGTGACCAGCCGGTCGCCGGCCTTGACCTGCGCCTTGCCGTTGAGCAGGGAGACCTTCATCGGGCTGTCGCCGCCGCCGGAGGCGAAGCCGATCTCGCCGCTGCCCTCCAGCCGGGTGCCGGCCGAGAAGCCGGGGTCGGAGGCGAGCAGCACGGTGGCGGTGGTCGGCGCGACGGTGGTGATCCGGCCGACCAGGCCCTGGCCGTTGATCACGGTCATGTCGCGCGTGAGGCCGTCGTCGCTGCCGGCGTCGATGGTGATGGTCCAGGAGAAGCCCTGGGCCGGGCCGATCGCGATGACCTGGGCGGCCTTGACGGTGTAACCGCCGGCTCCGGCGGTGCGCAGCAGGTCGTCCAGCTGCTTGGTGCGCCCGGTGGCCATGTCGGAGGAGGCGAGCTTCTGTCGCAGTTCGGTGTTCTCGCGGGCGAGCTGATCGGTGCGGCCGCTGTTGGTGGCGGTGTCGCGGAAGGCGCGGACGGTGTCGGCGACGGGGTCGACGACGGTGGCGGCGCCGCGCTCGACCGGACCGAGGAGGTCGGCGGCCGCGTGCCGGGCCGGGCCGAGCGGTGAGTCCTCACCGCCCTTGATGTCCACGGTGATCAGCGCGAAGGCGACGGCCACCAGCAGGATGAGCAGCAGCCGGCTCTCTCGTGTGTCCCTCACGGTGCTGGTACTGCCCCTTCGTACCTGGCGACCGCCCGGGGCTGTGGGGCCCGGGCGGTCGCCCGTTCAGTCGAGTGTCGGATTGTCTCGTCGTGGTGCTAACGGCGCGGCTGGGCGTCCAGTACCTGCTGGAGCGCCTCGAACTCCTCGACGCACTTGCCGGAGCCGAGCGCGACGGAGTCGAGCGGGTTCTCGGCGATGTGGATCGGCATGCCGGTCTCGCGGCGCAGCCGCTCGTCCAGGCCGCGGAGCAGGGCGCCGCCGCCGGTGAGCACGATGCCGCGGTCCATGACGTCGCCGGCCAGTTCGGGCGGGCACTGGTCGAGGGTGGTCTTGACCGCGTCGATGATCGAGTTGACCGGTTCGTCGATGGCTTCGCGGACCTCGGCGGCGGAGATGACGACGGTCTTCGGCAGGCCGCTGACGAGGTCGCGGCCGCGGATCTCGGCGTGTTCGTCCTTCTCGCCTTCGAGGCCGTAGGCGCTGCCGATGCTCATCTTGATCTGCTCGGCGCTGCGCTCGCCGAGGAGGAGGGAGTACTCCTTCTTGATGTGCTGGACGATGGCGTTGTCCAGTTCGTCGCCGGCGACCCGGATGGACTGGGCGGTGACGATGCCGCCGAGGGAGATCACGGCGACCTCGGTGGTGCCGCCGCCGATGTCGACGACCATGTTGCCGGTGGCCTCGTGGACCGGCAGGCCGGCGCCGATCGCGGCGGCCATCGGCTCCTCGATGATGTGCACCTGGCGCGCGCCGGCCTGCGAGGAGGCCTCGATGACGGCGCGGCGCTCGACGCCGGTGATGCCGGAGGGCACGCAGACGACGACGCGGGGGCGGGCGAGGTAGCGGCGGCGGTGGATCTTGAGGATGAAGTAGCGCAGCATCCGCTCGGTGATCTCGAAGTCGGCGATCACGCCGTCCTTGAGCGGGCGGATGGCGACGATGTTGCCGGGCGTGCGGCCGATCATCTTCTTGGCCTCGGCGCCGACCGCCAGGATGCCGCCGGTGTTGGTGTTCACCGCGACGACTGACGGCTCATTGAGGACGATCCCCTTGCCCCTGACGTACACCAGCGTGTTGGCAGTTCCGAGGTCGATCGCCAAGTCGCGGCCGATGAACGACAGGTTGCTCGCCATGGGGTGTGGGTGCCTTCCCGGGCTCGGAGTTCATGGAGGGTGGACGAAACGCGCGCCCACGCTTGGGCGGAGACCAGCTGAGCTGCCTTACCGGGCCCTTGAGTCGCGTCCATCGTAGTCACGCCGCGCGGAACGGACATCGACGTGGGGCATACCGTCCATTGTCCGGAGGGTGATCGCTTCTCCGAGCATTGGGACGCCGTGTCGGCATCCTCAGTTCCCTATTTCCCGATAAGAATGCCCCGGCCGGGCCAATGGTCCCGACCGGGGCGGTGCCGAGGTCCTCCGGGTGCCCGGAAGGGCTCAGGCGTGCGCCGGGAAGAAGATCTTGATCTCGCGCTCGGCGGACTCCGGGGAGTCGGAGGCGTGGATCAGGTTCTCGCGGGTGATGGTCGCGTAGTCGCCGCGGATGGTGCCGGCCCCGGCGTCCAGCGGGTTGGTGGCACCGGCCAGCATGCGGATGCCCTTCACGACCTCCTCGCCCTCGACGATCATCGCGATCGACGGGCCGGAGGTCATGAACTCCAGCAGCGGCTCGTAGAACGGGCGGCCGACGTGCTCCTCGTAGTGCCGCTCCAGCGTCGCCCGGTCGAAGGTGCGCAGTTCCATGGCGGCGAGCTGCCACCCGGCCTTGCGCTCGATGCGGCTGATGATCTCGCCGGCCAGGCCGCGGCGGACGGCGTCGGGCTTGAGCAGGACGAGAGTGCGCTGGGACACGGTGCGTCTCCTGGGGAGTCGGTTCGGCAGACAGTCGGGTCGCGAGGCGGGAGCCGACAGGGCAGAGATTACCTTGCGTACACGGCGTGTCGGTGCGCCGGTCCGGTCCCGTGGCCGGTAGGGCCGCGGCCTCAGGCCCGGGCGGCCACCCGGGCCTCGGCGGCCGCGCGGGCGGCCTTGAAGGCGTCCACCTTGCGGCCGTAGTGCACCGAGCACCACCACAGGCCGGCGAAGACCACGCCGAGGCCGAACATGGTCGGCAGGATGAAGCCGGCGGCGATCAGACCGGCCTGCAGCACCCAGCCGATCTGCACCGCGCCGGGGCGGTTGATCATGCCGCAGAGCGCGAGGCACAGCGCCATCGCGATGCCGCTGACGATCCACACCGTGGCGGTGGAGACGCTGGAGAGCCGCATCGCGACCAGCGCCGCGAACATGATCAGCAGCGCCTCGCCGATCAGCGTCGAGGAGCAGAGCGTCCTCATGTCACTTCCTCCCGAGCAGCAGGCGGGCCTCGCCCACCGTGATGACCGAACCGGTGACCAGCACCCCGGCACCGCCGAGGTCGCCCCCCTCCTCGGCCAGGGTGACGGCGGCGGCGATGGCGTCGTCGAGCCGCGGCTCGACCTGGACGCGGTCCTCGCCGAAGACCTCGACGGCCAGGGCCGCGAGCGCGTCCACGTCCATCGCGCGGTGGGTGGAGTTCTGGGTGATGACGACATCGGCCAGGATCGGCTCGAAGGCCTCCAGCAGGCCCGCCACGTCCTTGTCCCCGGAGGTGGCGATCACGCCGACCAGGCGGGTGAAGCCGAAGGACTCGGAGAGCGCGGCGACGGTGGCCCGGGCGCCGTGCGGGTTGTGCGCGGCGTCCAGGACGATCGTGGGGCTGCGGCGGACGACCTCCAGGCGGCCCGGCGAGGAGACGCCGGAGAAGGCCTGGCGGACCTTGTCGACGTCGAGCTGCCCGCCGCGGGCGCCGCCGACGCCGAAGAAGGCCTCGACCGCGCCCAGCGCGAGCGCCGCGTTGTGCGCCTGGTGCTCGCCGTGCAGCGGGATGAAGAGGTCCTCGTACTCCTCGCCGCCGAGCCCGCGCAGCGTCACCAGCTGGCCGCCGACCGCGAGCTCACGGCGCATCACGCCGAACTCCATGCCCTCGCGGGCGACGGTGGCGTCCACCTCGACGGCACGGCGCAGGATGGTCTCGGCGGCGTCCAGCGGCTGCTGGGCGACCACGGCGACGGCACCGGACTTGATGATCCCGGACTTCTCGACCGCGATCTCCCCGGTGGTCTCGCCGAGCTTGTCGGTGTGGTCCAGCCCGATCGGGGTGATCACGGAGACCACGGCGTCGATGACGTTGGTGGCGTCCCAGGAGCCGCCCATGCCGACCTCGACCACGGCGACGTCCACCGGCGCGTCCGCGAAGGCCGCGTAGGCCATGCCGGTCAGCACCTCGAAGAAGGACATCGGCACCGGCTGCGCCGCGTCGACCATCCGCACGTAGGGCTCGATGTCGCGGTAGACCTCGACGAAGCGCTCCGGGCTGATCGGGGCGCCGTCCAGGCTGATCCGCTCGGTGACGGTCTCCACGTGCGGGCTGGTGTAGCGGCCGGTGCGCAGCTCGAAGGCGTTGAGCAGCTGCTCGATCATCCGGGCGGTGGAGGTCTTGCCGTTGGTGCCGGTGATGTGGATGGACGGGAAGGACCGCTGGGGCTGGCCCAGGATGTCCATCAGCGCCTCGATCCGGTCGAGCGAGGGCTCCAGCTTGTTCTCCGGCCAGCGCTTGGAGAGTTCCAGCTCGACGTCGCGCAGGGCGTCGCCGGGGCCGGCGTCGGCGTCGGCGTCGGCGGGGCGGAGGGTGTACGGATTCGGGTCGGCCTTGTCGCTCACGACCACAGTCTACGGAGCTGCGGCGGCCCGTCCTCACAGGACGAGAGCGGGGGCGGCGGCCCGGGTGGCAGCCCGGGTGGCGACCAGGGTGGCGGCGGGGGTGAGAACGGCCACTTTGTCCGCCTTGGCCCCATGAAGCCGGTTTACTCCCTTTACCATTCCTTTAGCGATCTGAACGGCAATGAAGCATCGATTCGCATCCCCCAGGAGCCGAGAGCCTTTGATCATGAGGAGTACCGCGCCATGTCCGACCTCCTGCACGACTGGATCGTGCTCCGCCAGGAGGAGATCGTCTGGTTCGCCGGACTGATCTCGCTGGCCCTCGTCGGCTACATGACCCTCGTCTTCGGACGCTTCCTCGTGTACTGGGCCGGGTCCCGCCACGCCTTCCGGCACAACGAGCCCGCCGAACCCGGCGACCCGTCCCTCTTCCAGTGGCACCTGGTCATCCCGTGCCGCGACGAGGAGGCCGTCGTCACCCAGACCCTGGACGGCCTGCGGGCCGCCGCGCCCGAGGCCCACCTGTGGGTGATCGACGACGACAGCGAGGACGCCACCCGGGACCTCGTGCTCGCCGCCGCGGCCCGCGACCCGCGCGTCCACCTCGTCCAGCGCCGCCGCCCGCACGCCCGGATCGGCAAGGGCGCCGCCCTCAACGCCGCCTACCGCGAGATCTCCGCCTGGCTGCCCGAGTCCACCGACCGCTCCCGCGTGGTGATCGGCGTGGTCGACGCCGACGGCCGGCTCGACCCGGGCACCCTCGGCCAGGTCTGCAACCCCAAGGCGCTCGCCCGCCCCGACACCGGCGCGGTCCAGATCGGCGTGCGGATGCGCAACGCCGACGACGAACGCCCGCTGCCCGGCCGTGGCCGCACCGCCAACGCCCTCGCCCGCGCCCTGGTCCGGATGCAGGACATCGAGTTCCAGGCCAACAACGCCGGGATGCAGCTGCTCCGCCGCCGCACCGGCAGCGTCGGCCTCGGCGGCAACGGCCAGTTCGTCCGGCTGACCGCCCTCGACTCGCTCACCGCCGAGGAGGGCCGGGCCGGCCGCCCCTGGCCCGAACGCGCCCTGCTGGAGGACTACGAGTCCGGCCTCGACCTGCGGCTGGCCGGCTGGCGGCTCACCCACGTCACCGAGGCCCAGGTCTCCCAGGAGGGCCTGATCTCGCTGCGCCGCTTCCTCACCCAGCGCACCCGCTGGGCCCAGGGCAACATGCAGTGCCTGCGCTACACCGGCCGGGTGCTGCGCTCTCCGCACTACACCCGGGCCGGCAAGGCCGAGGTGATGTACACCTTCCTCCAGCCCGTGGTCTGCGTGCTGCTGGTGCTGCTCTTCCCGCTCTCGCTCGGGATCACCGCCGCCGGGCTGGTGCTCTTCCCCGCCGAGACCGCCGAGTTCCAGCTCCGCTTCGGCCCCTGGATGCTGCTCGCCTTCGTGCTCGCCACCCTGCCGATGGTGTTCTGGGGCCTCGCCTACCGCAAGCACGTCCACGGCGACCGCACCCGGCTCACCGGACTGCTGTGGGGCGTCCTGGTCTGGCTCTACGCCTACCACCTCTTCGTGGTCGCCACCCGGGCCGCCGTCCGGATCCTGCTGGGCCGCAACGGCTGGGCCAAGACCCGGCGCAACGCCGAGAAGGTCGCCGTCGGCGCCCCCACCGCACTCGAGTCCTGAGCCGCCGCGCTTCCCCCCTCTCCCCCCTCCCTCCCCGCGCCCCTGCCCCGCCCCTTCGGAGCCCGCCATGAGCATGTGCCTGCCCCCGTCCAGCGTCGCCGTCGTCCTCGGCACCCGCCCCGAGCTCGTCAAGCTCGCCCCGCTGATCCACGAACTCGGCGACGCCACCCGACTGGTGCACACCGGCCAGCACTGGGACGAGGCGATGTCGGGCCGGTTCCTGCGCGACCTCGACCTGCCCCGGCCGGAGCTGCTCACGGGCGTCGGCGGCCGCCCCCGGGCCGGCCAGATCGCCCAGTCCCTCGGCCAGCTGGACGCCGCCTTCGCCGAGGACCGCCCCGCCGCCGTCGTCGTCCAGGGCGACACCAACGCCACCCTCGCCGGGGCCCTGGCCGCCAACGCCCGGGAGATCCCGCTGGTGCACGTCGAAGCCGGGCTGCGCAGCTACGACCGGGCGATGCCCGAGGAGCACAACCGGGTGATGGTCGACCACGTCTCCGACCTGCTCTGCGCCGCCACCGAGGACAACGTCGCCAACCTGCGCACCGAGTCGCTCGACCCGGACCGGATCGCGCTCACCGGCAACACCGTGGTCGAGGTGGTCCGCCGCCAGCTGCCGGACCGGGCCACCCGCGCCGCGCTGCTCGCCGCCCACGGGCTGCGCCCGGACGCGTACGTGCTGGCCACCGTGCACCGCCCGGAGAACACCGACACCGCCGAGGCGCTCGGCGCCGTGCTCGCCGAGCTGGACCGGATCGCCCGGTCCGGCACTCCGGTGCTGTTCCCGATGCACCCGCGCACCCGCGCGGCCGTCGAGCGCTTCGGCCTGGACGGCCTGCTGGAGCGCCTGGCCGTCACCGGACCGGTCGGCTACGGCGACTTCCTGGGCCTGGCGAGCCACGCGGCGCTGCTGGTCTCCGACTCCGGCGGCGTGCAGGAGGAGTGCACCGTGCTCGGGCGCCCGCTGCTGGTGGTGCGCCGCTCCACCGAACGCCCGGAGGCGATGGCCGCGGGCTTCGCGGCGCTGGTGCGGCCGGACGCGGAGCTCGGTGAACTGGCCCGCGCCTGGCTGTCCGACACTCCCGAGCGGCTGGCCCGGCTGGCCGCCACCCCCAGCCCGTACGGCGACGGGCTCGCCTCGGCCCGGATCGCCGCGCTGACCGCCGCGCTCGCCGGCCGCGGCGCGGAAGCGGCGGCGCCGCGGGCCGCGTAGGCCGTCCGGCGGCCGGAGCGGATCAGACCCCCGCCCGGGCCTCCGGGACGTGCACGGCATGGCCGTGCCGGCGGCGCAACTCGGCGGTGATCTCGGCGAGTTCGCCCTCCGGAAGGAGCGGCAGCATCATCGCCACGCCCTGCAGCAGACCGCCCAGCAGGTAGGTGGTGTCCGCCGTCGCGGCGACCAGGCCGCGGACCTCGGCCACCGCGCCGGCCGCGACCGCCTCGATCAGCTGGGCGGCGTTCGCGGACTCCTCGTCCACCTGGACGGCGCCGGTGTCCTCCGGGGCCCGCCGGGCCATCGCCCGGAGCACCCGGTCCCCGACCTCGGGGGCGTACGCCTTGCGGACGGCCTCGGCGGCGATCCAGGCGAGCAGGGTGGTCACCTCCCGCTCGACGTTCTCCTCGAACAGCAGGTCCAGTTCGTGGTCGAACGCGATCTGGTTCCCGTGCCGGAAGGCGAGCAGCAGCGTCGCCGCCCTGGCCTTGGCCTCCTCGACCGCCGCGGCAGGCAGTTCCTCGGCCAACTCCTGGGTCACCACCACGCCATGCCCTCCCGTCCGTCGTTCAGCATGAACGCTCAGCAGAAACGCCCTTCGGAAACTCCGTGCACACCGTACACATCCGAACCTGCAAACTTCCGCGAACGCGCGCGGGCAAGACCGGAATCAATTCGCTCGGAATAGGACGTCACCCGGTCCAGGATGAATATTCGTCAGAAGGGAGCAAGGTTGCTGCTCTGTTAGGCGTAGCGCAGGGGCGTCCCGGCGAGCGCCCGGAAAACGGCCGAGGGGCCGCACCCCGCGTGTCGCGGAGTGCGGCCCCTCGGCGGGAGCGTCCGACTCAGCCCTGCGGCAGTGCCGCGAGCTGGGCGGTGATCCGGGCGATGTCCGCCTCGGCGGCCTCCTGGCGGATCCGGATCTTGGCGACCACCTCGTCCGGCGCCTTGGCCAGGAAGGCCTCATTGCCGAGCTTGGCGGTGGTCTGCGCCTTCTCCTTCTCGGCGGCCGCGAGGTCCTTGGCGAGGCGCTTGCGCTCCGCCGCGACGTCGATGGTGCCGGAGAGGTCCAGCGAGACGGTGGCGCCGGCGACCGGCAGCGAGGCGGTGGCCGCGAAGCCCTCCTCGGGGACGGTCAGGCGCAGCAGCGAGCGGATCGCGTCCTCGTGGGCGGCCAGCGCCGTGCCGTCCAGTTCCAGCTTGGCCGGGACGCGCTGACCCGGCTTGAGGCCCTGGTCCGTGCGGAACCGGCGGACCTCGGTGACGACCTGCTGCAGCGTGGCGATCTCCGCCTCGGCTTCGGCGTCGCGGTAGCCGCTGTCGGCCGGCCAGTCGGCGATGACCACCGACTCGGCGCCGGTGAGCGTCGTCCACAGCGTCTCGGTGACGAAGGGGACGATCGGGTGCAGCAGCCGCAGGGTGACGTCCAGGACCTCGCCGAGCACCCGGCGCGCGGCGTCGGCCTGCGGGCCGCCCTTGGCCAGGGTGGTCTTGGAGAGCTCGACGTACCAGTCGAAGACCTCGTCCCAGGCGAAGTGGTACAGCGCCTCGGAGAGCTTGGAGAACTGGTAGTCCTCGTACAGCCCGTCCACCTCGGCGACGGTGCTGTTCAGGCGGGACAGGATCCAGCGGTCGCTCGCGGTCAGCTCCTCCGGCGCGGGGAGCGGGCCCTCGACGGTGGCGCCGTTCATCAGCGCGAAGCGGGTGGCGTTCCAGATCTTGTTGGCGAAGTTGCGGGCCGCCTGGACCCAGTCCTCGCCGATCGGCACGTCGACGCCCGGGTTGGCGCCGCGCGCGAGCGTGAAGCGCAGCGCGTCGGAGCCGTACTTGTCCATCCAGTCCAGCGGATTGACCACGTTTCCGAAGGACTTCGACATCTTCTTGCCGTTCTGGTCACGGACCATGCCGTGCAGCGCGATGGTGTGGAACGGCGGGGTGCCGTCCATCGCGTAGAGGCCGAACATCATCATCCGGGCGACCCAGAAGAACAGGATGTCGTAGCCGGTGACCAGGACGGAGTTCGGGTAGAACTTCGCGAGGCTCTCGGTCCGCTCCGGCCAGCCGAGCGTGGAGAACGGCCACAGGCCGGAGGAGAACCAGGTGTCCAGGACGTCGGTGTCCTGGTGCCAGCCCTCGCCGGCGGGGGGCTGCTCGTCCGGGCCGACGCAGACGACCTCGCCGTTCGGGCCGTACCAGACCGGGATGCGGTGGCCCCACCACAGCTGGCGCGAGATGCACCAGTCGTGCAGGTTGTCGACCCAGTCGAAGTACCGCTTCTCCATCTCCTGCGGGTGGATCTTGACCTTGCCGTCGCGGACGGCGTCCCCGGCGGCCTTCGCCAGCGGGCCGACCTTGACCCACCACTGCATGGACAGCCGCGGCTCGATGGTGGTCTTGCAGCGCGAGCAGTGGCCCACCGAGTGGACGTACGGGCGCTTCTCGGCGACGATCCGGCCCTCGGCGCGCAGCGCGGCGACGATCGCCGAACGGGCCTCCAGGCGGTCCAGCCCGAGGAAGGGGCCGTGCGCGGTGATGACGGCGTGCTCGTCCATCACGGCGATGTTCGGCAGGTTGTGCCGCTGGCCGATCTCGAAGTCGTTCGGGTCGTGCGCGGGCGTCACCTTGACCGCGCCGGTACCGAACTCCGGGTCGACGTGGGCGTCGGCGACGACCGGGATGCGGCGACCGGTCAGCGGAAGCTCGATCTCGGTGCCGACCAGGTGCTTGTAGCGCTCGTCCTCCGGGTGGACGGCGACCGCGGTGTCACCCAGCATCGTCTCGGCGCGGGTGGTGGCGACGACGATCGAGTTCTCGCCCTCGCCGTAGCGGATCGAGACCAGCTCGCCGTCGTCGTCCTGGTACTCCACCTCGATGTCCGAGATGGCGGTCAGGCAGCGCGGGCACCAGTTGATGATGCGCTCGGCGCGGTAGATCAGCTCGTCGTCGAAGAGCTTCTTGAAGATGGTCTGGACGGCCTGGGAGAGGCCCTCGTCCATGGTGAACCGCTCGCGGGACCAGTCCACGCCGTCGCCGAGGCGGCGCATCTGGCCGGAGATCTGACCGCCGGACTCCGCCTTCCACTTCCAGACGCGCTCGACGAAGGCCTCGCGGCCCAGGTCGTGGCGGGACTTGCCTTCCTTGGCGAGCTCACGCTCGACCACGTTCTGGGTGGCGATGCCGGCGTGGTCCATGCCCGGCTGCCACAGCGCCTCGAAGCCCTGCATCCGCTTGCGGCGGACCAGCGCGTCGATCAGCGTGTGCTCGAAGGCGTGGCCCAGGTGCAGGCTGCCGGTGACGTTCGGCGGGGGGATGACGATGGTGAACGGGGGCTTGTCGCTCTTCGCGTCCGCGGTGAAGTAGCCACGCTCTACCCAGCGCTCGTACAGCTCGCCCTCTACGTCCGCGGGGGTGTAGGTCGTCGGGAGGGTTGCCGCATCGTCCCCGGTGGTGCTCACGGGGCGCTGGTTCGTCGTGTCGGTCACGACGCACAGTTTACGTAACCCCGGTCCTGGTCACGAACCGCTTTCGGCGCCCGTACCCGCCCCGCCCGGACGCCCCGTCCGCGGGCGCGTGCGGTAGCGTGCCCGGACACTCGTCCGGGCGACGGACGGGCACGGAACTGGTACCCACACCACGATCGGCCGCGGGTGCGGCGGGGGAGCACGAGGACAGATGTACGGCCAGGGACAGCAGGATCCGCAGGGCCGGCCCTACGGCGGCCAGCCCCACGGCGGTCAGCCCTACGGCGGCCAGCCCTACGGTGGTCAGCCCTACGGCGCGCCACCGCCGCAGCAGCCCTACGGCCCTCCGCAGCCGCAGTACGGCTACCCTCCGCAGCAGCCGCCCTACGGCGCACCGCAGCAGCCGTACGGCGTGCCCCCGCAGGCGCCGTACGGGCAGCCGGGCTACCCGACGCAGCCGCAGAAGGGCAAGGGCGGTCTGGTGATCGGCCTGGTGATCGGCGCGCTGGTGCTGGGCGGCGGCGGTTTCGCGGCCTGGAAGTTCCTCGGCGGCAGTGACGCGGGCGGCCAGTACAAGCTGACCGCCCCGCAGACGCTGCTGGACGGCTACGTCCAGAAGTCGGCGAAGGAGGAGGCCGCCGACATGAGCAAGCCCGACGTGGCGAAGGTCGGCAAGGACCTGCACGCGTTGGGCGCCAGCTACAGCAAGGGCACCGACGTCAAGAACCTGGACTCGCTGTCGGTGCTCGGCATCTACGGGAACCTCAACGACCCGGACCAGATCATCGCCGACTCGAAGAGCACCAGCGGCGGGGTGACCTGGACGACGCCGATGACCGACTACCCGGCGAAGGACAGCCACGCCTCCTCGGGCAGGCTCAGCTGCGGCGTCATGACCCTCATCGCCGGCAAGACCGGCTCCGCGGTCTGCGTGTGGGCGGACAAGTCCACCTACGGCCGGGTCACCTTCACCAAGATGAGCCTGACCGCCACCGGCGACAACGGCTCCCAGCCCATCACCCCGGAGCAGGCCGCGGAGAAGACCCGGGCGATCCGCGACGCCATGAAGGTCGCCCGGTAACCCGGTAACCCGCGCACCCGACGCGCAGGGGCCCCGCACCGGTCCGGTGCGGGGCCCCTCGCGTGACGGCCGTGGGTCAGGCGCTCTTCTCGCGGCGCTCGCGCTTGATCATGTCGCGCGGGACGAGGGTGGGGATGGCGTGCTTGGAGACCACGTCCCCGGTGACCACCACGCGGGCGACGTCCTGGCGCGAGGGGACCTCGTACATCACGGACATCAGCACCTCCTCCATGATGGCCCGCAGACCGCGCGCTCCGGTGCCGCGCAGGATCGCCTGGTCGGCGATCGCCTCCAGCGCGTCCCGGGAGAACTCCAGCTCGACGCCGTCCAGTTCGAAGAGCTTGCGGTACTGCTTGACCAGCGCGTTCTTCGGCTCGGTGAGGATCTGCAGCAGCGCCTCGCGGTCGAGGTTGTGCACGCTGGTGATCACCGGCAGACGGCCGATGAACTCGGGGATCATGCCGAACTTCACCAGGTCCTCCGGCATCACCTGGCGGAAGTGGTCGCTGGCGTCCGACTCGCGCTTGGAGCGGATGTTGGCGCCGAAGCCGATGCCCTTGGCGCCCGCGCGGCCCTCGATGATCCGCTCCAGGCCGGCGAACGCGCCGCCGACGATGAACAGCACGTTGGTGGTGTCGATCTGGATGAACTCCTGGTGCGGGTGTTTGCGCCCGCCCTGCGGCGGCACCGAGGCGGTGGTGCCCTCCAGGATCTTCAGCAGCGCCTGCTGCACGCCCTCGCCGGAGACGTCCCGGGTGATCGACGGGTTCTCGCTCTTGCGCGCGACCTTGTCGATCTCGTCGATGTAGATGATCCCGGTCTCGGCCTTCTTGACGTCGTAGTCGGCCGCCTGGATCAGCTTGAGCAGGATGTTCTCGACGTCCTCGCCGACGTAGCCGGCCTCGGTCAGCGCGGTGGCGTCCGCGATCGCGAACGGCACGTTCAGCATCCGGGCGAGGGTCTGCGCCAGCAGCGTCTTGCCGGAGCCGGTGGGGCCCAGCAGCAGGATGTTGGACTTGGCCAGCTCGATGGCGTCGTCGCGGCCGTTGCCGCCGCTGCGGCCCGCCTCGCCGGCCTGGACGCGCTTGTAGTGGTTGTAGACCGCCACCGACAGCGCCTTCTTGGCGAGGTCCTGGCCCACCACGTACTGGTCGAGGAACTCGTAGATCTCGCGCGGCTTCGGCAGCTCCTCGAAGCGGACCTCGGAGGTCTCGGCGAGTTCCTCCTCGATGATCTCGTTGCACAGGTCGATGCACTCGTCGCAGATGTACACGCCTGGGCCGGCGATCAGCTTCTTCACCTGCTTCTGCGACTTGCCGCAGAACGAGCACTTGAGCAGGTCGCCACCGTCTCCGATGCGTGCCACGAGGTGCTTCCCCTTCGCCAGGGGCCCCGCGGGGGTCCGGGGCCTGGTGCTGTGGACCGTCCGCGCCGACGGCGCTCGGTCTCGCTATCCGACGGTACTCTGCCGGGCCCGTGATTCCGTCCTCTTCGCCGGGTCTGCCCTACGCCCTGGGCGAATTGATACCGAACAGATGCCGTGACAGGAGCCGCCGACGGGTCGGGGGGGGGGGGGGGGGGGGGGGGGGGGGGGGGGGGGGCAAGTGTGGTGCGCCCCCTTCGCACGCGGGAGTGTGATA
>NZ_JBVHXY010000051.1:0-53944 GCF_055569215.1 Kitasatospora sp. NPDC029312
GGCGTTGACTTTTGGCACGCTGTTGAGTTCTCAAGGAACGGACACTTCCTTCGGACCGCCTTCCAGCGGGCCCTCCGGGCGCTTCGTTCTTTCGTTTTCCAGCTTATCAGACGTTTTCCGCTCCGCTTTCCGGAACTTCATTCATCCGATTTCCCGAACTGGCTGGGGCCGCTTTCTGCGACGACCACCACGTTAGCGCATTCCGAGCTTCGCTCGAAATTCACCCTCACGCCCGGTCGACGAAAACGCCGACCAACCCAACCGAATGGGCATCGAGGTGAGAGGGGGACGCGCTACGAGGGATGGCCGCTCCAGCGACTCGTTCAACACTAGGCCACCTGGAGGACATCGTCAAACACCGAGGGCCGGATCTGTCCAGATCCGGCCCTCGGGGCTCAAAACCGCAGGTCACAGCGGGTACATTTTCGGCCAGTTGATCAACTGCGAGCCCGTCGGGCGCCGCCCGGCCGGGCGGCGATCAGCCGGCCGTGACGAGCTCCGCCGCCGCCAGGTTGCGCTTGCCGCGGCGCAGCACCAGCCACCGGCCGTGCAGCAGGTCGGCCTCAGTGGGCACCGCCTCCTCGTCCGTCACCTTGACGTTGTTGAGGTAGGCACCGCCCTCCTTGATCGTCCGGCGGGCGGCCGAGCGGCTCGGCGCCAGGCCGACGGCGACCAACAGGTCCACCACCGGCTGGAGTTCGGCCACCTCGGCCTTCGGGACCTCGGCCAGGGCGGCGGCCAGGGTCGGGGCCTCCAGGTCGGCGAGATCTCCCTGGCCGAACAGCGCCTTGGACGCGGCGACCGCGCGCTCGTACTGCTCGGCGCCGTGCACCAGCGTGGTGAGCTCCTCGGCCAGCGCGCGCTGGGCGAGGCGGGCGGCCGGGCGCTCGGCGGTCTCCCGCTCCAGTTCCTCGATCTCCTCCTTCGAGCGGAAGCTGAAGATCCGCAGGAAGTTGGAGACGTCCCGGTCGTCCGCGTTCAGCCAGAACTGGTAGAAGGCGTACGGGGTGGTCAGCTCGGGGTCGAGCCAGACCGTGCCGGACTCGGTCTTGCCGAACTTGGTGCCGTCGGCCTTGACGATCAGCGGCGTGGCCAGCGCGTGCACGGACTTGCCGTCGGCCTTGCGGATCAGGTCGGTGCCGGCGGTGAGGTTGCCCCACTGGTCGCTGCCGCCGGTCTGCAGGGTGCAGCCGTAGCGCCGGTTCAGCTCCAGGTAGTCCATGCCCTGGAGGATCTGGTAGCTGAACTCGGTGTAGCTGATGCCCGCGTCGGAGTTCAGCCGCCGGGCGACGGCCTCCTTGGCGATCATGTTGTTCACGCGGAAGTACTTGCCGACGTCACGGAGCAGGCTGATCGCCGACATCCCGGAAGTCCAGTCCAGGTTGTTGACCATGCGCGCCGCGTACGGGCCGTCGAAGTCGAGGAAGCGCGAGATCTGGCCACGCAGCCGCTCGACCCAGCCGGCCACCGTCTCCGGGTCGTTCAGCACGCGCTCCGCGGTCGGCTTCGGGTCGCCGATCAGGCCCGTGGCGCCGCCGACCAGGCCGAGCGGCAGGTTCCCCGCCTGCTGGATCCGGCGCATGGTGAGGATCTGCACCAGGTTCCCGAGGTGCAGGCTGGGGGCTGTCGGGTCGAAGCCGCAATAGAACGTGACCGGGCCGTCCGCGAACGCCTTGCGCAGTGCGTCCTCGTCGGTGGACAGGGCGATCAGCCCACGCCACCGCAGCTCGTCGACGATGTCCGTCACGGTCACGCTTCTCCTTCTATCGGGCGCCCGCCCGGCGTCGGCCCGATTCGGTCGGGCCCCGGGTCCGGTACGACTCCAGCCTGATAGAGCCTACGCGGTCCCGGCCAGCGAGTTTCCCCGAGGCGCCGGGCGGGGCGAGCGGCCCGCTCCCCCGGGGCGCCTCCGCGATACCGGAAATTCCGTTGTTCGTCGGCTGGGGGCCCATTCAGAGTGGGTTCACCGCCGTGCGGCGGCAGTGACGTGTGTGGAGACGGTCGTGCCGCCGTGGCACGCCCGCGGGAAGGGTGTGCCCAGTGCGCAACACGCTGGTTCTGAACGCGAGCTACGAGCCCCTGACGACGGTGTCGCTCCAGCGCGCCGTCGTCCTGGTGCTCCAGGACAAGGCGGTGGTGGAACAGGCGCATCCCCTGCGCTCGATCCGGGGGACGGGCGTGGCCGTCCCGGTGCCCCGGGTGATCAGACTGCAACGGTACGTACGAGTGCCGTTCCGACAACAGGCGCCGTGGTCGAGGCGGGGTGTCCTGGCGCGGGACCAGCACCTGTGCGCGTACTGCGGACGCCGGGCCACCACGGTGGACCACCTGCAGCCGAGGTCGCGCGGTGGCGCGGACAGCTGGATGAACACGGTGGCCGCCTGCGCGGAGGACAACCAGCGCAAGGCCGACCGCACGCCGGAGCAGGCGGGGATGAAACTGCTGCGGCGGCCGTTCGTGCCGACGCCCCAGGCCACCCTGATGCTGGCGCTGGGGCTGCGCGGCTCGGAGGTCCGGGAGCTCGCCGACTGGCTGCCGGCCGTGCCGGCGGCGTAACCCTCCGACGACGCTCGGCGGCTGGCCCCCTCGATGGCCTGGCCTCCCTCGATGGCCTGGCCCCTCGCGGTGGGCTGTCGGGCGAGGGCTACCGCCGGCTCAGCCCTTCGCCTGGTAGCCCGCCGCAGTGCCGAAGTTGGTCGAGTGCTCGGGAATCACGACCACCTGCCCGCCGCCGATCACGACCCGCCCGGAGACCAGCAGCGAGCCGGTGCCGGGCGGAAAGTTGCCGCCGACCGCCTCCTGGCCGCCTGCCAGCGGGAAGCGGCCGAGGCGGGCGGGCTGGTCGCGGCGCTCGTCGGCGGCCAGCACCAGCGAGCCGCCGTCGATGCCGACCGCCCGTACGGCGCCCTTGGCGGCGGTGGGCGCCTTCCAGCGCTGCTTGCCGGTGTCCAGGTCGTACCCGGCCACGGACACCGGCCCGCCGCCGTTCGCCGGGGTGAGGGTGGCGACCATCGTGCGGCCGTCGAAGAAGACGTTCGGAGTGGCCGAAAACGTACCGCGGGCGACGTCCAGCCGGCCGCCGTCGGTGACCACCGGGATTTCGGCGGCCGGATCGCCGGAGCCGCCCCAGGCGAACACCCGGTCGTCCTCGGGCTTGGCGCCGGTGGTGAGCACGACGGCCGGCTCGGCGGAGAGCACCGTCACCGTCTTCGGCTGGTTGTTAAGGCCCCGCCACCAGGAGACCTTGCCGTCCGTGGTGTTCAGCGCGACGGCCTGGTCGGCGGGGGTGGAGTCGGCGCAGGAGGAGGCGACCAGCACGGTCTTTCCGCTGACGCCGCCGGACAGGGTGCAGAACTTGCCCTGCCCGGTGTACTGCCAGACGTCCTTGCCGTCGGCCGCGTCCCAGGCGACCGCGCGGTCGTCGCCCACCGCGATCACCTTCTCCTCGGTGACACCGATCTGCGCGGCGTAGGCGCCTTTGGTGTCCGAGACGGTCTTGGTCCAGGCGGTCTTTCCGGTCTTGGTGTCCACGGCGGCGACCAGCGTGCAGGGGCTCTTCGGGTCGGCCTGCGGCCGGAACAGCGCGGCGCCCAGCCCGGCCGGGTTCACGCCCGCAGACAGCCCGCACGGGACGGCCCCGGCCGCCGGGGGCTCGACCGACCAGGTCGGCTTGCCCGCCGTCCGGTCGTAGGCGTGCACGCCGGTGCCGTCGGCCCGGACCACCGCGTCGGCCAGCAACCAGCTGCCGACCAGCGTGTCGTCGCCGCCCTGGGTGGCGGCCGCAGGCTGCGCCGACCAGGCCTTGGTGTGCGCCACCGAGAAGCCGGGCTCGCCACTGCCGGTCGCGGACGCGCTGCCGCCGCCCTCGGCGCCGACCGTCAGCGCGGCCGTTATCAGCACCCCGAGCGCGGCCACCCCGGCGCCGGCCCGCACCATCAGCGCCCGGCGGCTGGGCACGTGTTCGCCCGCCAGCACGGCGTCCGCGGCCGCCCGCGCCTTGGCCACCAGGGACGCGCCGGAGCCGGACGGCCTGCCGGAGCCCGAGCCGGCCGCGCCCGAGCTCCCGGCACCACCACGCGCGCCCCGACGAGCGGCGCGCGGCGAAGCGGCGGCCTCGGCCGGGGCCTGCGCCGGGGCCGACTCGGACTCCGCCGGGGACTCCTCGAGCTGCACGTAGCCGTCGGCCGAGTACTCGACGCCCGCCGGAACGTACAGCGCGTCCTCCGCCGGCTGCTGCTGCTGCGGCTGCTGCTCCTGGTGCGGGGCGGCGTACGCCTGCTGCCCGTACTCCGGGTACGGCTGCTGGTACGGCTGGTACTGGCCCTGGTCGCCGTACGGTCCTTGGCCGTACCCGGCCTCGGCGTAGCCCGCCTGCCCGTACCCGCCCTCGACGTACCCCGTCGGGCCGTAGCCACCCTGCTGTTCGACCTGCTGTTCGATCTGCTGGCCGTACGGCTGCCCGTACGGGGCGTCGTAGGGCTTCTGGTCGTACGGATGACCGTCGTACTGCGGCGCCTGCTGCCACTGCCCGTGCGGCTGTAGCTGCGGCTGCGGCTGCGGCTGCGGCTCCTCGTGGTAGGCCCCCTGGGGGTACCACTGGTGCGGGGCGTGGGCGTCTCCGAAGGGCTCCTGTGCCATCGTTCCGTCCCCTCCAGCCCCCGCCGCCTGCCGATTGCGGCAGTCAGCATCTCACGCCCGCCCGAGTGCCCTGTCCGAGTGCCCCGGTCGAGTGGCATGTCCGGGTGCCCAGCCCGGGTGCCCAGCCCGGGCCCCCGACGCGGCGCGGGCGCAGCCCTCAGACCGCCGACTCGGCGCGCAGGGCCTCGTCGATCCGGGCGGCGAGGGTGAAGTCCAGGCCGGTGAGCCCGCCGGCGCTGTGGGTGGAGAGGACGAACCGCAGGGTGCGCCAGCGGATGTCGATGTCGGGGTGGTGGTCGAGCGCCTCGGCCTGTTCGGCGACGGCGTCCACCACCCGGACCGCCGCCGGGAAGTCGGGGGCGTCCGCGCTGCGGGCGATGCTGTCGCCCTCCCGGGTCCACTGCGGAAGGGCCGCCAGGGCCTCCGTGATCTCGTCCTCGCTCAGCCGTGCCCTGCTGTTCACCGGTGCGCTCCCGTTGGTCGTCGGTCGAGGTGCGAACCGGGCCAGCCTACTGATCGGAGTGCCTGACGCCCTGTCAACTCACCAGCAGCTTGGTGACGGCCGCGAGCCCCACCACCACGATGACCCCGCGCAGCGCGGCCGGCGGGAGACGGCGGCCGACCTTGGCCCCGAGCAGGCCGCCGACCAGTGAGCCGACCGCGATCAGCCCGGCGGCCGTCCAGTCGACGGTCGCGGTGAACAAGAAGAACAGCGCGGCGACGCCGTTGACGATCAGCGCCAGTGCGTTCTTCACCGCGTTGATCCGCTGCAGCTCCTCCTGGAGCAGCATGCCCATCAGGGCCATCAGCAGGACGCCCTGCGCGGCGCCGAAGTAGCCGCCGTAGATGCCGGTGAGGAACACCCCGGCCAGCAGCACCGTGCTGCCGTCCGGGTCGCCGCCGGGGCGGCGGCGGGCGGCGACGGCCTTGGCCACCCGCGGTTGGATCACCACCAGGACGAGGGCGAGCAGGATCAGCGCCGGGACGATCGCGTCGAACGCTCCGCTGGGCAGCTTGGTCAGCAGCAGTGCGCCGAGCAGGCCGCCGAGCAGCGAGGCGGTGCCCATCCGCCGTAGCCGGCGCCCCTGGCCGGCCAGTTCGCGGCGGTAGCCGATCACGCCGCTGAGCGAACCGGGCACCAGGCCGAAGGAGTTGGAGACGTTGGCGGTGACCGGCGGGATGCCGACGGCGAGCAGGACCGGGAAGGTGATCAGGGTGCCGGAGCCGACGATCACGTTGATCATCCCGGCGCCGACGCCGGCCACCAGGACGGCGATCGCCTCCCAGAGCGTCATGGATCACCTCTCCTCGCGGTCCTGTCCGAAGCGATCATGCCGGACCCCGCACCGGCCGGACCAGGGCCGCCCATCATTCGGGACGTACGCCACAGCGCCGGGCACCACGGCTACCCCGGCCGCGCCGCCGCCCCGACGCCCCGACCGCCGCCGCCCCGCCGTCCCGGCCGCCCCGACGCCCGCCCGAACACGCCGCGGGCCCGCCGCCACCAGGCAGCGGGCCCTCCACCGGACGCCGTCGGTCACATCACTCGGGGTCGATCTTGCGGTACTCCCGCGCCGGGTCGACCCGCGGCCGGGCGGCACCCTTCTCGACGTCCACCGGCCGCGGCCCGGTCGCCGGGTCGAGCGGGACCTGGGTGGCCGCCGGAGCCGCCGGCGGAACGCTCGGCGCCGCGACCGTGCCACCACCATTGGCGCCGCCGTTGCCGGTCAGCCCGTTGAAGGCACCGCCGAGGCCCTTGAGCGCGTCGCCGACCTCGCTGGGAATGATCCAGAGCTTGTTGGAGTCGCCCTTGGCCAGCTCGGGCAGGGTCTGCAGGTACTGGTAGGCGAGCAGCTTCTGGTCGGCGTCACCGTCGTGGATGGCCTCGAAGACCGTCCGGATCGCGGCCGCCTCACCGTCGGCGCGCAGCACCGCGGCCTGGGCCTCACCCTCGGCCTTGAGCACCTCGGCCTGCTTCTCACCCTCCGCCTTGAGGATCTGCGCCTGGCGCTGGCCCTCGGCGGTGAGGATCGCGGCGCGCTTGTCACGGTCGGCGCGCATCTGCTTCTCCATCGAGTCCTGGATGGAGGTCGGCGGCTCGATCGCCTTCAGCTCGACGCGGTTGACCCGGATGCCCCACTTGCCGGTGGCTTCGTCCAGGACGCCGCGCAGGCCGGCGTTGATGACCTCGCGCGAGGTCAGGGTGGACTCCAGGTCCATCGAGCCGATGATGTTGCGCAGCGTGGTGACGGTCAGCTGCTCGATCGCCTGGATGTAGCTGGCGACCTCGTAGGTCGCCGCCCGGGGGTCGGTGACCTGGTAGTAGATGACAGTGTCGATGTTGACCACCAGGTTGTCCTGGGTGATCACCGGCTGCGGCGGGAACGGCACGACCTGCTCGCGCAGGTCGATCCGGTTGCGGACGCGGTCGATGAACGGGACGACGATGTTCAGCCCTGCGTTGAGCGTCCGGGTGTAGCGGCCGAAGCGCTCCACGATCGCGGCGCTGGCCTGCGGGATGACCTGGATCGTCTTGATCAGCGCGATGAAGGCCACCACGACCAGGACGACCAAAACGATAAGGACGGGTTCCACGGACTCTCCCCTAGACGACCAGGGCGGTCGCGCCCTGGATTTCGACGACGTCGACCTTCTGACCCGGCTGGTACACGCTGTCCGGATTGAGCGCGCGGGCCGACCAGATCTCGCCGTTGAGCTTGATCCGCCCGCCCTCCCCGTCGACGGTTTCCGCGACGACCGCGGTGGCGCCGTGCAGCGCCTCGATGCCCATCTTGACCTGACCGCCCTTCCGCAGCTGCCGCCGCGCGATCGGACCGACGAAGACGACCAGTCCGACCGAGACCGCGATGAAGGTCAGGGTCTCCAGGACCACTCCCCCGCCGAGCCCGGCCACGCCGGCCGCCGCCAGGGCACCGATCGCGAACATGGCGAACTCGGGCACCGCGGTGAGCACCAGCGGTATGCCGAGCGCTGCGGCGGCCAAGAGCCACCAGATCCAGCTGTCCACATGTCCATCCTAGGGAGCGAAGGGCCTTCGAGGCGGACAGTTCCCGCAGGTGGAGGGGCGGAAACCGGTCGCACGTGCGACCGGTTCCGGCGGCCCTCACGTCATGGACGACTATCGGACGGGTGCGGACGGACGAGTGGTCAGGCCGTCACCGGACGGCGCCTCAGCCCAGCGGCAGGCCCTGGGCCGACCAGCGGTCGCCGTGGCGCTCCAGGGTAAGCGGCAGGCCGAAGCACTTGGAGAGGTTGCGGGCGGTCAGCTCGGTGTCGATCGGACCGGCGGTGAGCACCTTGCCCTGGCGGATCATCAGGACGTGGGTGAAGCCGGGGGCGATCTCCTCGACGTGGTGGGTGACCATCGCCATGGCGGGGGCGAACTCGTCCTGGGCGAGCGCGCCGAGCCGGCGGACCAGGTCCTCGCGGCCGCCGAGGTCCAGGCCGGCCGCGGGCTCGTCGAGCAGCAGCAGCTCGGGGTCGGTCATCAGGGCGCGGGCGATCAGGGTGCGCTTGCGCTCGCCCTCGGAGAGGGTGCCGAACTTGCGGCCGGTCAGGGTGGCCATGCCCATCCGGTCGAGCAGGGCGAGGGCGCGGGACTCGTCGGACTGCTCGTAGGTCTCCTGCCAGCTGACCGTCATGCCGTAGGCGGCGGTGAGCACCGTCTGCAGGACGGTCTGCTCGGCCGGCAGCTTGTCGAACATGGCGGCGCCGGCCAGGCCGATCCGGGAGCGCAGTTCGAAGACGTCGATCTCACCCAGCTTCTCGCCCAGCACCGAGACCTTGCCCGAGGTCGGGAACAGGTACGAGGAGGCGATCTGCAGCAGGGTCGTCTTGCCGGCGCCGTTCGGGCCCAGGATGACCCAGCGCTCACCCTCGGAGATGGACCACGAGACCTGGTCGACCAGCGCGCGCCCCTCCCGCACCACGGATACGTCCACCAGCTCCAGCACGTCGCTCATGCCTACGCCTTCCCCAATACACACGAAAATCTCGGCCGTCGGTGCGGGCGGCGAGCCTACTCCGGCAGCCGGGGGGCACGGGTGGGTGCGCCGCACACGCATGGGCAAACCTACGCCACGCGGATGACCGCCGATTCCGTAGGCTGGCCGGATGCTCGCGACACCTGCCGACAATCCGTACCAAGAGCCCCGTTCGGGGCGGTTGACCGCCTGGGGCAACGCCCTGCTCAGCGGCCTGGTGCCGCCCGACGACGCCGCCACGGCCGTCCTGGGCGCCGACGAGGGCCACCGGGTGACCGGACTGCCCGGGGACGAACCGGGCGAGCAGCACGGACTGACCTGGGCGCTGGGCCGGCTGCGGGTGCTCGGGGTGAAGGGCCTGCGTCTGGCGCTGCCCTCGGCCGGGCACCCGCTGGGACTGACCGGGCCGGCGGCCTTCAACGAGCGCGCCCTGGCGGCCGGGGAGGCCGTGCTCGCGGTGGGTGCGCCGCTCGGCCTGGTGCCGGAGATCACGGTGTTCGGCCCGGAGGGGGACCGCTCGGCCACCGTGCTGTGGCGCTGCGGCGTGGTCGAGGACCTCCCTCCGGCCGACGTGCCCTCGCTGCACGAGGCGGAGCGCGAGCTCGCGGAGGGGCTGCGCGAGGCGACCGTCCTGCTCACCCGGCTCGACGTGGCGGGCGCCGATCCGGAGGCGCTGCGCGCCCTCGAGGTCTACCGCCGCCGGGGCGACGCCGAGCTGCTCGCCCCCGGCTATCCGCCGCGGGCGGTCCGGGTGCTGGAGTCGGCCCGGCAGGTGTCCGCCCTGCTGTCGATCGCCTCGGGCGGCCACGGCGCGGCCGTGAGCGCCTCCGAGATGGCGGCCCGCCGCTCCGTCCTGGCCCCGCTGTGGCGCACCGCCCGGCGCGCCCAGGTCGCCGCCTACAACGCCCTGGTGGACGAGCGCGAGGACCGCTAGCAGGGCCTCGGCGGTCAGGTGCCGGCCTGGCCGTCGGGGCCCCGGGCGCTCAGGCGCCGGCCTCGCCGTTGCGGACGGCCCACAGCGCGGCCTGGGTGCGGTCGGCGAGGTCCAGCTTCATCAGGATGTTGGAGACGTGGGTCTTCACCGTCTTCTCCGACAGGTGCAGGCTGCGGGCGATCTCCCGGTTGGAGCGGCCGTCCGCGATGTGGCCGAGCACTTCGCGCTCGCGCTCGGTGAGGGTGCCGCCGCGGCCCTGCGGGGCGCGCGGGCCGTCGTCGGAGAGCAGCGCCTCGGCCAGTTCGGGCTGGAGCAGCACGTGGCCGGCGTGCACCGAGCGGATCGCTCCGGCCAGCGCCTCCGGGTCCACGTCCTTGTAGACGTAGCCGGCGGCGCCGGCCCGCAGCGCGGGGACCACCGTGCGGTGCTCGGTGAAGCTGGTGACGATCAGGACCCGGGCCCGCCTGCCCTCCTCCTTGAGGGCGCGCAGCGCCTCGATGCCGTCGACGCCGGGCATCTTGAGGTCCATCAGGACGACGTCCGGGTCGAGTTCGCGGGCGCGCTCGACGCCCTCGGCCCCGTCGGCGGCCTCCCCGACCACCTCGATGTCGTCCTGGACCTCCAGGAAGGTGCGCAGCCCGCGGCGGACCACCTGGTGGTCGTCGACCAGCAGGACGCGGATCGACGGCGTGCTGTCAGGCACCGGGGACCTCCATCTCGACGAGCGTCCCCTTGCCGGGGGCGGACTCCAGGGTGAGCGTGCCGCCGACGGCGGCCGCGCGGTCGCGCATCGAGGCAAGGCCGAGGTGGCGGCCGGCCCGGCGGACGGACTCCGGGTCGAAGCCGCGCCCGTCGTCGCGCACCCGCAGCAGGGCGCCCCGCGCGGGCGTCCCGGCCAGGGTGACGGTGACCCGGCCGGCACCGGAGTGGCGCAGCGCGTTGTGCAGCGCCTCCTGGGCGACCCGCAGCAGCGCGGCCTCCTGGGCGGGCGGCAGGGCGCGCACGCCGTCGGCGGTGAAGGCGACGTCGGCGGTGTGCGCCCGGTCGAGGAGCTTCACCTGGGAGGCGAGGGTGGCGCTCAGCCCGTCCTCCTCCAGGGCGGCGGGACGCAGTTCGACCACGACGGCGCGCAGTTCGTCGGCGGCCTCGGCGGCGAGCCGGGCGACCTCGGCGAGTTCGGCGCGGGCGCGGACCGGGTCGCGGTCGACGAGCTTGGCGGCGGCCTTGGCGGTCAGCCGCAGCGAGAAGAGCTTCTGCGAGACGGCGTCGTGCAGGTCGTGGGCGATCCGGGCGCGTTCGCCGGCCAGGGTGAGTTCGCGGCTGCGTTCGTACAGCCGGGCGTTGGAGAGCGCGAGGGCGGCGTGGGCGGCGAGGATCCGCAGCAGTTCCTCGTCGTGGTCGGTGAACAGGCCGCCGCCGCGCTTGTTGGCGAGGAAGATGACGCCCATCACCTGGGGTTCGTCCTCGGCGGCCTCGCCGTCCAGGATCGGCATGCCGAGGAAGGCGTCCATGTCGGGGTGGGCGCTGGGCCAGCCCTCGAAGGCGGGGGCCTTGCGGACGTCGGCGAGCCGGGTGGGGCCGGTCTCGTGCAGCATCTCGGCGAGCACGCCGTGCTGACGGGGCAGCGGGCCGATCGCCCGCCACTGCTCGTCGGTGACGCCGTCGACGACGAACTGGGCGAAGCCGCCGTGGTCGTCGGGCACGCCGAGGGCGGCGTACTCGGCGCCGAGCAGCTCCCGGGCGGAGGCGGTGATGCGGCGCAGCACCTCGCGGACCTCCAGGTGGCGGCTCATCGCTAGCAGGGCCCGGCTGACGGCCTCGATGCCGGCCAGCGGGTCGCAGGCGGCATCGGCCCCGGTCAGCGGGTCGCAGGCGGGCGGCGGGCCGGCGGGGGTCCGGTCGTCACCGGTCGTGCTGGGCATACCGCCAAACTACCGCCGCCGTGAGCGCCCCCGCGTCCGTCCCCGGCCGCCCCGGGCCCAGGTCCCCAGACCTAGGCCGCGGGGCCCACCCCGCCCCGCCCCGAGCCGAAGGGGCGCGCCGGTGCCGAAAGGAAGAAGCGAGGAGGCCCGAGGAACGAGGCCTTGGAGCGCCGACCGTCGGCACCGGGTCAGAGCGCCCCGGAGGCGAGCGGGCGAATAGCAGCCCCGGAGGCGAGCGGGCGAATAGCAGCCCCGGAGGCGAGCAGGCGAATAACAGAAGGGCGCTCCCCCCCGAGTGCGGAGGGAGCGCCCGATCAGCGGCGGGCCGTCAGCCCTTCTGCATGACCTCCGGCTCGTGCCGGCGCTGGAGCCGGGTCACGATCACGCCGATCACGACGGCGATGGCGATCAGCACGCCGGCGTCGATCGACCACTGGGCGATGGAGTGCGTCCACAGCGGGTCGTACTCGGGGTTCTGGAAGTCCTTGTTCCAGGGGCCCATCAGGTGTGACAGGTCGAGCGTGGTGGAGACGATGCCGGTGCCCCAGCGGGCCGGCATCAGCCAGGCGACCTGTTCCAGGCCGGGCTTGCCGAAGATCTGGAAGAGGCAGCCGGTGAAGACGACCTGGACGATGGCGAACATGACCAGCAGCGGCATGGTCTTCTCGGCGGTCTTGACCAGCGCGGAGATCATCAGGCCGAACATCATCGCGGCGAAGCTCAGCAGGATCATGCCGATGGTCATCTCGATGATCGGCAGGTCCTTGACGATCAGCCCGTGCTCGGGGAGCTTGCGCGGCAGGAAGCCGACGGCGGAGATGATCGCGCCCTGGATCACCGAGAAGATGCCCAGGACGATGATCTTGGACATCATGTAGGCCGAGCGGGACAGGCCGGTGGCCCGTTCCCGTTCGTAGATCGCCCGCTCCTTGATCAACTCGCGGACGGAGTTGGCCGCGCCGGAGAAGCACGCGCCGATCGCCAGGATCAGCATGATCGTCGCGGCCCCGTTGTTGAGGTGGAGCTGCGTCTTGGGGTTGGGCGCGAGCCCCGGTTCGTTGGGGATCAGCACGCTGACGGCGCCGATGACCGCGGGCAGCAGCACCGACAGCGCCAGGAAGCCTCGGTCCGAGGCGAGCACCGACATGTAGCGCCGCATCAGGGTCCACAGCTGCGAACCCCAGCTCTGCGGCTTGGGCGGGCGGATCGCCTCCTGGGAGACCTGGGCGTGCTGGACCTCGCCCGCCTCGACGGTCGGGGCGGAGTACTGCTGGTAGTGCACGGATCCGCGGTAGCGGCCGGCCCAGTCGTGGTCCGGGTAGTTCTCGAAGGCCTGGAAGACGTCCGCCCAGGTTTCGTACCCGAAGAAGTGCAGTGCCTCGTCCGGCGGGCCGAAGTAGGCCACCGAGCCGCCCGGCGCCATCACCAGCAGCCGGTCGCACAGGGCGAGTTCGGCCACCGAGTGGGTGACGACCAGGATCGTGCGGCCGTCGTCGGCCAGACCGCGCAGCATCTGCATGACCTCGCGGTCCATGCCCGGGTCGAGGCCGGAGGTGGGCTCGTCCAGGAAGATCAGCGAGGGCTTGGTGAGCAGCTCCAGGGCGACCGAGACGCGCTTCTGCTGACCGCCGGAGAGCGCGGTGATCTTGTTGTCCGCGCGCTTGTCCAGGCGCAGCTCGTACAGCACCTCGTCGATCCGGGCCGCGCGCTCGCTGGCCTCGGTGTCACCGGGGAAGCGCAGCCGGGCCGCGTACTTGAGGCCGGAGCGGACGGTCAGCTCGCGGTGCAGGATCTCCGACTGCGGCACCAGGCCGATGCGGGAGCGGAGTTCGGCGAACTGC
Source organism: Kitasatospora sp. NPDC029312 (assembly GCF_055569215.1). Taxonomy (NCBI): domain Bacteria; kingdom Bacillati; phylum Actinomycetota; class Actinomycetes; order Kitasatosporales; family Streptomycetaceae; genus Kitasatospora; species Kitasatospora sp. NPDC029312. The sequence goes on from NZ_JBVHXY010000051.1 coordinate 13,340, forward strand.
TTGTAGAGGTTGCGGCCGTCGTACAGCACCTCGCCGCGGTCGGCCGGGCGGTAGCCGGTGAGGGCGCGCAGCAGGGTCGACTTGCCGGAGCCGGACGGGCCGATGACGGCGACCAGGGACTTCTCCGGGACGCCGAAGCTGACGTCGTTGAGCAGGATCTTCTTGGCGCCCTTGTGCTCGACCTCGACGGTGAGGTGGCGGGCGGAGAAGGAGACCGCGCCGGTGTCGACGAACTCCTGCAGCTGGTCGCCGACCAGGACGAAGCTGGAGTGGCCGACGGTCAGCCGGTCCTGCGGGCCCATCAGCTGACGCTGGACCCGCTGGCCGTTGAGGAAGATGCCGTTGTGGCTGCCGAGGTCGACGATCTCGTAGCGGCCATCCGGCAGTTGGCGCAGCTCGGCGTGGTGGCGGGAGACCTGGAGGTCGGAGACCACGACGTCGTTGTCCAGCGCGCGGCCGATTTTGACGGTGCGCATGCCGGCCGTCAGGTTGCGGATCACCGTGGGCTGAGGGCCGCCGCCGTCCACGGGCTGCGGCGCCGGCTGGAAGCCCTGCTGCTGCGGGAAGCCGCCGTGCTGCGGGGCGTGCTGCGGCTGGGGCGCGTACTGCTGTTGCGGCACGAACTGCTGCTGCGGCGGCTGCTGGCCCGGCCAGGCCTGCTGCTGGTACGGGTCCTGCCCCGGCCAGGCCGGCTGCGGCGCGGGCGGGTGCGGCGTCGGGACGGGCCCGCGGGCGGTGGCGGCGTCGTGCACCGGGGACGGCTGCGGGGCGGGCGCGGTGACGGGCGCCGAGAAGGTGAGTCGGGGGCCGTTGTCCGGGTTGCCCAGGTTCACCACGGCGCCGGGGTACAGCTGGGCCTGCAGGGTGCGGGCGCCGGCCGCGTACGTGCCGTTGGTGCTGCCGTGGTCGTCCAGCAGCCAGCTGCTGCCGTTGAAGCTGATGGTCCCGTGCTGCCAGGAGACCCTGGCGTCGTCGAACGTGAAGTCCGACTGCGGGTTGCGGCCGATGGTGTAGGACCGCCCGGGCTCGAGGGTCCGCTGCTGTCCGTTGATCTCAATGACGAGTTGCGGCACTGCTCGCCTGCCCCGCTCTCTCGGTTCCCCCGAATTGTGGCCCCCGGCCGGGGGTGCGCTGTTCCTCTGACTGACGGGGGGAATCATTCCAGCCCGCCGTCCGCCGGTGAAAGTCACCCCGGGTGACTGTGACCAGGCTGCTACCGGACCGGGGCGCACCGGTGTCCCGGGAGGTGGACGGGTGCCCGTCGGCCCGTGGCCGACGGGTAGCGTGGGACTCACCATGAACGCATCGCCCCTGGCCGCTGAGCCCCTCCCCGTCGCCCAGCCCCGGACCGCGGACGAGCGCACCCTGCTCGTCAAGGTGTTCGGCAAGGACCGTCCCGGCATCACCGCCGGCCTCTTCGCCACCCTGGCCGGCTTCGGCGTCGACGTGATCGACATCGAGCAGGTCGTCACCCGTGGCCGCATCACGCTGTGTGCCCTGGTCACCCCGCCGACCGCGCCCGGCGCCGAGGGCGGCCTGCGGGCCACCGTGCACCGCTGGGCGGACGAGCAGAAGCTTCAGGCCGAGATCCTCTCCGGCATCGGCGACAACCGGCCGCGCCGCGAGGGCCGTTCGCACGTGACGGTGCTCGGCAACCCGCTGACGGCCTCCGCCGTCTCCGCGCTGACCTCCCGGATCACCGCGGCCGGCGGCAACATCGACCGTGTCTTCCGGCTCGCCAAGTACCCGGTGACGGCGGTCGAGCTGGCCGTCTCCGGGGTGGCCACCGAGGAGCTGCGGGCGGAGCTGGCCCAGGAGGCGGCCACCCAGCGGGTGGACGTCGCGGTGGTGGCGGCCGGGCTGGAGCGCCGGGCCAAGCGGCTGGTGGTGATGGACGTGGACTCCACGCTCATCCAGGACGAGGTGATCGAGCTGTTCGCCGCCCACGCCGGCTGCGAGGAGCAGGTCGCCGAGGTCACGGCGGCGGCGATGCGCGGCGAGCTGGACTTCGCCGAGTCGCTGCGCGCCCGGGTGGCGCTGCTGGCGGGGCTGGACGCGTCGGTCACCGACAAGGTCCGCGCCGAGGTCCGGCTCACCCCGGGTGCGCGGACCCTGATCCGGACGCTGCAGCGGCTGGGCTTCCAGGTGGCGGTGGTCTCCGGCGGGTTCACCCAGGTGACCGACCACCTGGTGGAGCTGCTGGGGCTGGATTTCGCGGCCGCCAACACCCTGGAGGTGGTGGACGGGAAGTTCACCGGCCGGGTGGTCGGCGAGATCGTGGACCGGGCCGGCAAGGCCCGCTGGCTGGCCCGGTTCGCCGAGCAGGCGAAGGTGCCGCTGGAGCAGACGGTGGCGATCGGCGACGGCGCCAACGACCTGGACATGCTGAACGCGGCCGGGCTCGGGGTGGCGTTCAACGCCAAGCCGGTGGTGCGCGAGGCCGCCCACACCGCGGTGAACGTGCCGTTCCTGGACACCGTGCTCTACCTGCTGGGCATCACCCGCGAGGAGGTCGAGGCGGCCGACGTGCGCGCCGGCACCCCGACCGAGTGAGCCCTGCGGACGTGAACGAGGGGCGCGCGGGTCCACCCCGCGCGCCCCTCGCATCCGTTCCGGACGTCAGTCCTGCGGGGTGTGGTACGAGACCAGCTCGGCGACGCCCGGCTCGACGCCCTTCCACGAGCCGCTGAAGCTGAGCACCGCGATCGCCGCGGTCGGGAAGCCGCCGAGGCGCAGCCGCTCCAGCGCGTCCCGGTCGCCCGCGTCGCCCGCCAGCACCTGGGTCAGGCCCAGCACGCCCGGGTTGTGGCCGACCAGCACGACGTCGGCGTACTCCTCCGGGGTCTCCTGGAGGACGGTGATGATCTCCCCGGGGCTGGCCTCGTAGATCCGCTCCTCGTAGACGGTCTTGCGGGCCCGCTTGGGCAGCTCGTGCGCGGCCAGCTTCCACGTCTCCCGGGTGCGCAGGGCGGTGGAGCAGAGCACGAAGTCGGGGTTGATGCCGGAGTCGGCCAGCCAGCGGCCGGCGTCCGGGGCCTGGTGGCGGCCCCGGTCGGCCAGCGGCCGCTCATGGTCGTCCACGCCGTTGGGCCAGTCGGCCTTGGCATGGCGGAGAACGATGATCCTGCGGGGCGTTTCGGCGCTCATACCCAGCAAGCTTGGCAGAAAAGCGGCCCGGGGGCGCGGTGCCCCCGGCTGCCGCCACTCCGCGGGGTGGCGCGTGCCATCGCGCCGGGTTCACCACGGCGTCACCGGGTGGACGGCGGTGGTACGGACGGTGGTCAGCCCAGCTTGGCGGCGACGGTGGCGATGATCGCGACCAGCACCGCGATGGCGGCGAAGGTGAGGGCGATGCGGCCGAGTTGCTTGCGGCCGTCGGTGGGGTTCGGGTCGAGAACGGGCATGTCCGGAATTCTCCCACCCCGAACACGCCCGCCCCTTCCCGGCCCCGCCGCCTTGGCCGGGTCTTGACCTTCCCGGCCGGGCCTTGACCTTCCCGGCCGCGTCCCGGCCTTCCGGCCGGGCCGAGATCCCGCCGGTCAGGCCCCGGCCCGTCCTGCGGCCTGCCGCGCCGGAGGGACCGCCTCGTCCTCGATGTGCCGGGCCCGCGCGGCGCGCAGGCCGACCAGCATCTGCGGCACCAGCAGCAGCGCCAGGAAGCCCAGCGGCCCGTACCACTGGCCGGTGGCCTGGTAGAGCCGGCCGATCAGGATCGGGCCCGGGATGGAGATCAGGTAGCCGACGCCCTGGGCGAAGGCGGACAGCTGCGCCACACCGCCGGCGGTCCGGGCGCGCAGCCCGATCATGGTCAGCACCAGCGGGAAGGCGCAGTTGGACAGCCCCACCAGGACGGCCCAGACCCACGGCGCCGCGGCCGGGGCGAGCGCCAGGCCGGCGTACCCGGCCATGCCGCACAAGGCCAGCGCGACCACGAACAGCCGCTGGTCGCCGCGGCGGGCGGCCAGGTTGGGCAGCACGAAGGAGACCGGCACCCCGATCACCATGGTGACCGCGAGCAGCACCCCGGAGGTGCCCTTGTCGACGCCGGAGTCCTGGAAGATCTTCGGCAGCCAGCCCATCACCACGTAGGCGCCGGTGGCCTGGAGGCCGAAGAAGCAGGCCATCGCCCAGGCCGTACGGCTGCGGGTGATCGGCAGCCTGGCGGGGATCGCGGCTCCGCCCGCGTGGTCGCCGCGCTCGCGCTTGGCGATCAGCACCGGCAGCCAGAGCACCAGGGCGAGTGCGCCCAGGGCCGCCCAGACGCCGAGGCCGTAGCGCCAGTCGCCGCCGAGTGCGCTGGTCAGCGGCACGGTGACGGCGGCGGCCAGCGCGGTGCCGGCGGACAGCGCCATGGAGTAGAGGCCGATCATCGGGCCGACCTTCTCCGGGAAGTACCGCTTGATCACCACCGGCAGCAGCACGTTGGAGACCGCCACGCCGGCCAGCGCGAGGGCGGTCAGCAGCAGGAACACCGCGGTGCCGCCGGCGAAGGAGCGGGCCAGCACGCCGGCCGCGATCGCGCCCATGCCGGCCGTGACCACCGCGATCGGGCCGATCCTGCGGGCCGCGGCGGGCGCGGCGAAGCCGAACAGCGCGAAGCACAGCGACGGGACGGCCGTGAGCAGCCCGGCGAGGGTGGGGTTCATTCCCAGGTCGCCGCGGACCTGGTCGAGCAGCGGTCCGAGGCTGGTGACCACGGGGCGCAGGTTGAAGGCGGCGGCGGCGATCGCCACGGCGAACAGCCAGCCCAGGTATGTGGCGGAGGAGGAGGGCCGCTCGGTCTGCGGCCCGGTTTCGGTTCGTGGGGAGGCGGCGGTGGTGTCTGCTGCGGGAGGCATGGGCGCCATCATAGAATGATGGGATGAATTGATGCACCTTGGAATTGGCATGATGTGCCGACCGTTCATCCACCGGTCGCTTTCCCCAGAGCCCACCCACCCGTCCCGTAGCCGCAAGGAGTCCCCCGTGGCGCTGTCATCGCCGAGGCGCACCCCGCTGTCCGACCAGGTGATCGCACAGCTGCGCGCCCAGATCACCTCCGGGGAGTGGCCCGTCGGCTCGCGCATCCCCACCGAGGCCGCGCTGGTCGAGCAGCTGGGGGTGGCCCGCAACACCGTCCGCGAGGCCGTCCGCGCCCTCGCCCACAACGGGCTGCTCGACATCCGGCAGGGCTCCGGCACGTACGTGCTCGCCACCAGCGAGCTGGCCGGGGTGATGCACCGCCGCTTCGCCGACGCCGACCAGGCGCAGGTCTCCGAGCTGCGGGCGGCCCTGGAGACCTCGGCGGCGGGCCTGGCGGCCGTCCGCCGCACCGCCCGTGACCTCGACCTGCTGGACGCGGCACTCGCCCGTCGGGAGGCCGCCTGGCGCTCCGGCGACGCCGAGGACTTCATCCAGGCCGACGCCGCCTTCCACCAGGCCGTGGTCGCCGCCGCCCACAACGACGTGCTGCTCGCCCTCTACGCCGACCTCGGCGAGGTCACCCGCGCGCACCTGCGCCACGACGTCGGCCCCGAACTCGTCGCCGAGCGGTACATCGGCCACGACAGCATCCTGGACGCCATCCGGTCCGGCGACGCCCAGCGCGCCTCGATCGAGGCCGGCCGCGCCATCGGCGCCTGCGGCAAGGCCGAGGCGGCCGCGGCGGAGGCAGCCGTGACGGGGACGGTCACCGAGGCCTGATCACCGAGGCCGACCCGCCCCGCTCGACACCGCGCGGCCCGGAAGCGGCCCGGGAACGCCGCTGCCCGGCACCCCTCCACAGGGGTGCCGGGCAGCGGCGGTTTCAGCGGATCAGGCGCCGATGGCGTGCAGGCCGCCGTCGACGTGGATGATCTCGCCGGTGGTCTTCGGGAACCACTCGGACAGCAGCGCGACGATGGCGCGGCCGGCCGGCTCCGGGTCGCTCAGGTCCCACTTCAGCGGAGAGCGGTGGTTCCAGGTGTCGGCCAGGTCGCCGAAGCCCGGGATGGACTTGGCGGCCATCGAGCCGAGCGGACCGGCGGAGACCAGGTTGCAGCGGATGTCCCGCTCGCCCAGGTAACGCGCCAGGTAACGGCTGGTCGACTCCAGGGCGGCCTTGGCGGGGCCCATCCAGTCGTACTGCGGCCACGCGAACTGGGCGTCGAAGGTCAGGCCGACCACCGCGCCGCCGTCCTGCATCAGCGGCAGCAGCGCCATGGTCAGCGACTTCAGCGAGTACGCCGAGACGTGCATGGCCGTCGCCACGGACTCCCACGGGGTGTCCAGGAAGTTGCCGCCCAGCGCGTCCTGCGGCGCGAAGCCGATCGAGTGGACGATGCCGTCCAGCGTCGGCAGGTGCTCGCGGACCTGGTCGGCGATGCCGGCCAGCTGCTCCGGGTTGGAGACGTCCAGCTCCAGCACCTTGACCGGCTTCGGCAGCTTCTTGGCGATCCGCTCCGTCAGCGTCGGACGCGGGAAGGCGGTGAGGATGATCTCCGCGCCCTGCTCCTGCGCCAGCTTGGCGGCGTGGAAGGCGATGGAGGACTCCATCAGCACACCGGTGATCAGGATCCGCTTGCCTTCGAGGATTCCACTCATGATCAGTGACCCATGCCCAATCCGCCGTCGACGGGAATGACGGCTCCGGTGATGTACGCGGCCTCGTCCGACCCGAGGAACCGCACGGTGGAGGCGACCTCGGAAGGCGCCGCGTAGCGGCCCAGCGGCACACCGGAGACGATCTCGGCGCGGCGCTCGTCGCTGAGCACGGCGGTCATGTCGGTGTCCACGAAGCCGGGCGCCACCACGTTGACGGTGATGTTGCGCGGGCCGAGCTCGCGCGCCAGCGACCGGGCGAAGCCCACCAGACCGGCCTTGGAGGCGGCGTAGTTGGCCTGGCCCGGCGAGCCGGTCAGGCCCACCACGGAGGAGATCAGCACCACGCGGCCCTTCTTCGCGCGCATCATCAGCTTCGACGCGCGCTTGACCACCCGGAAGGTGCCGGTCAGGTTGGTGTCCAGGACGGACGTGAAGTCCTCCTCGGACATCCGCAGCAGCAGGGTGTCGTTGGTGATGCCCGCGTTGGCGACCAGCACCTGGACCGCGCCGTGCTTCTGCTCGATCTCGGTGAAGGCGGCGTCGACCTGCGCGGCGTCCGTGATGTCGCAGCGGACGGCCAGGACGTCGTACTTCTCCAGCGCCTCGGGCACCTCACCCGAGCGGCTGGTGATGGCCACCTTGTCGCCCGCTTCGGCGAAGGCCTGAGCGATCGCGAGGCCGATGCCCCGGTTTCCTCCGGTGACGAGAACCGAGCGGCTCAACGATCCACCTCTCTCCGTGTGTGAGCACGTACGTCGGAATGCGTACGCACTGTGACGCTATCGGGCGGTCGGCGGTGTCGGCGCATCGGGCTCCCACAGCGCCGAACCGGAGGAACTGTCGCAATCCGACAATCCGTGGCCGCAGCGCCCGGAGTCTCCCGTCGGTGCCCCGCGGGCCGGGTCGCCGCCGCGATCGGGGCGACTGTACGGGAACAACACGGGCGGGCGCACCCGTTGCCCCCCTGGTGCGGGCCGACCCGGGATCGGCCGTATCCTCCCCCGAACAGTCCCGGCGAGGAACGAAGGCAGGGCGCATGACCAAGGAACGGCGCGGGAGCACCCACCGACGCGGACGACTGCTCGCCCTGACCGCCCTCGCGGCGGCCGTGGGCTCGGCCGCCTGGTCGCTGCGCGACCTCCCGGCGGCGTTCGGGCGCCGCCCCGACGGCGAGCGCGAGGAACGGGTGCGCAACTCCCCGCAGTACCGCGACGGCGTCTTCCACAACGCGCCCTCGGCCCTCACCCGCACCACCGACGTCCCCGGCATCGACCCGGCCACCGTCCGCCGGATGCTGTTCGAGCGCGACGGCCGTGTCCCCGCCCACCCGGTGCCCACCGTCCGCCCGGCCCCCGCCACCGGCCCGGCCGCCGAGGGCGTGGAGATCACCTGGTACGGGCACGCCTCCGCGCTGGTGGAGATCGAGGGCTCGCGCGTACTGCTCGACCCCATCTGGAGCGACCGCTGCTCCCCCTCCGCGCACGTCGGCCCGAAGCGGCTCCACCCGGTGCCGGTCGAGCTGGAGGAACTGCCGCCGGTCGACGCCGTGCTGATCTCGCACGACCACTACGACCACCTCGACATGGCCACCGTCAAGCGCCTGGTGCGCAGCCAGTCAGCGCCCTTCGCGGTGCCGCTCGGCATCGGCGGCCACCTGCGCCGCTGGGGCGTCCCGGAGCACCGGATCATCGAACTGGACTGGGACGAGACCTGCACCCTGGGCGAGCTGGTGCTCACCCTCACCTCCGCGCACCACTTCTCCGGCCGCGGCCTCACCCGCAACACCACCCTGTGGGGCTCCTGGGTGATCGCCGGCCCCACCCGCAAGGTCTTCTACACCGGCGACTCCGGCTACTTCGAGGGCTACGGCCGGATCGGCGAGCAGCACGGCCCCTTCGACGCCGCCCTGGTGCAGATCGGCGCGTACGACACGGCCTGGGCCGACATCCACATGACGCCCGAGGACGCCGTCCTCGCCCACCGCGACCTCCGGGCCGGGCTGCTGGTGCCGGTCCACTGGTGCACCTTCAACCTGGGCCTGCACCCGTGGGCCGAGCCGATCGAGCGGCTGCTCAAGGAGGCCAAGGCCCAGGCCGTCACGCTGGCGGTGCCGCGCCCCGGCGAGCGGGTCGACGTGGACAACCCGCCGGAGCTGGACGGTTGGTGGGAGTCCGTCTCCTGACGGCCACCCCCTCGGCCGGCCGGCGTTACCGGGCCTCAGCCGCAGCGCACCGGCCGAAATGCGCTGGCCGGAAACCCGGTGGACGGGAAATGATGCGGTGCGGGCGCCCCTGTGGGCACCCGCACCGTCACCCTCCGCGACCTGGGAGCCCGATTGCCTCCGATCCCTCCGGCCGACAGCGCCGGCGCCCCGACCGGGCGCGCCGTCGACCCGCTGTTCCTCGCCCTCCCGCTGCGCCCCCTCGCCGACGCCGCCCTCACCCGCGCCCGTGAACTCGGCGCAAGCCACGCCGACTTCCGCCTGGAACGGGTCCGCAGCGCGTCCTGGCGGCTGCGCGACGCCCGCCCGGCCGGCACCTCCGACAGCGTGCAGCTCGGCTTCGCCGTCCGCGTCCTGCTGGACGGCGCCTGGGGCTTCGCCGCCGGGGTGGACCTGACCCCTGAGGCCGCCGCGGCGGTCGCCGCCCAGGCCGTCGCCGTGGCGCGCCTGTCCGGCGGGATCAGCCGGGCGGCCGGCTCCGGCGAGCGGGTCGAGCTGGCCGACGAACCGGTCCACCGGGACGTCACCTGGGTCTCCGCGTACGAGGTCAACCCCTTCGAGGTGCCGGACGTCGAGAAGACCGCCCTGCTCGCCGAGCGCAGCTCCCGGCTGCTGGCCGCCCGGGGCGTCTCGCACGTCCAGGCGGCCCTGCTGACCGTCCAGGAGAACAAGTTCTACGCGGACACCGCCGGCACCGTGACGACCCAGCAGCGGATCCGGCTCTACTCCGACCTGGAGGCGACCTCGGTCGACGAGCGCACCGGCGCCTTCGACTCGATGCGCACCCTCGCGCCGCCGGTCGGCCGCGGTTACGAGTACCTCACCGGCACCGAGTGGGACTGGGACGCGGAGATCGCCGAACTGCCCGTGCTGCTGGCCGAGAAGATGAAGGCCCCGAGCGTCCGGGCGGGCCGCTACGACCTGGTCATCGACCCGTCCAACCTGTGGCTGACCATCCACGAGTCGATCGGTCACGCCACCGAGCTGGACCGCGCGCTCGGCTACGAGGCCGCCTACGCCGGCACCTCCTTCGCCACCTTCGACCAGCTCGGCACTCTGAAGTACGGCTCCGAGCTGATGCACGTCACCGGTGACCGCACCGCCGAGCACGGCCTGTCCACCATCGGCTACGACGACGAGGGCGTGGCCACCCAGTCCTGGGACCTGGTCCGGGACGGCATCCTGGTCGGCTACCAACTCGACCGGAGCATGGCCAGGTTGAAGGGCTTCGAGCGCTCCAACGGCTGCGCCTTCGCGGACTCCCCGGCGCACGTGCCGGTGCAGCGGATGGCCAACGTCTCGCTCCAGCCCGCCGCCGGCGGCCCGGACACCGAGGGCCTGTTCGCCGGGGTGGAGAACGGCCTGTACATCGTCGGCGACCGGTCCTGGTCGATCGACATGCAGCGCTACAACTTCCAGTTCACCGGCCAGCGCGCCTACGCCATCAAGAACGGCGAACTCGCCGGCCAGGTCAAGGACTTCGCCTACCAGGCCACCACCACCGACTTCTGGGGCTCGATGGCCGCCGTCGGCGGCCCGCAGACCTACGTCCTCGGCGGCGCCTTCAACTGCGGCAAGGCCCAGCCCGGCCAGGTCGCGGCGGTCAGCCACGGCTGCCCGTCGGCGCTGTTCCGCAACGTCAACGTGCTCAACACCCAGCAGGAGGCGGGTCACTGATGTCCGCGATGCAGCCCCACGAACTCGTCGAGCTGGCCCTCGGCCTCTCCCGCGCGGACGGCTGCGTGGTGATCGCCGACGAGGAGTCCACCGCCAACCTGCGCTGGGCCGGCAACGCGCTGACCACCAACGGTGTCACCCGCGGCCGCCGCCTCACCGTGATCGCCACCGTGGCCGGCGCCGAGGGCACCGCCTCCGGCGTGGTCTCCCGCGAGGCCGTCACCGCCGAGGACGTCGAGGGCCTGGTCCGGGCCGCCGAGGAGGCCGCCCGCGCGGCCGGCCCGGCCGAGGACGCCCAGCCGCTGGTCGCCGACCGGCCGGCCTCCCCGGACTTCACCCGGCCGCCCGCCGAGACCTCGATCGAGGTCTTCGACGCCTTCGGCCCGGCCCTCGGCGCGGCCTTCGCCCGCGCCGCTGCGCAGGGCGAGCTGCTGTACGGCTTCGCCCGGCACGAGGTCACCACCAGCTACCTGGGCAGCTCCACCGGCCTGCGGCTGCGCCACGACCAGCCCACCGGCATGGTCGAGATCAACGCCAAGACCGCCGACCTGTCCGGCTCGGCCTGGGTCGGCGCCGCCACCCGGGACTTCTCCGACATCGACGTGGAGGCCCTGCACGCCGAGCTGACCAAGCGCCTCGGCTGGGGCGCCCGCAAGGTCGACCTGCCGGCCGGGCGCTACGAGACGCTGCTGCCGCCCTCGGCCGTCGCCGACCTGATGATCTACCTCAGCTGGTCCTCCGGCGGCCGGGACGCCCACGAGGGCCGCACCGTCTTCTCCAAGCCCGGCGGAGGTACCAGGATCGGCGACAAGCTCGCCGGCCTGCCCCTGACGCTGCGCTCCGACCCGCGCGAGGAGGGCCTGGAGGCCGTCCCCTTCGTGCTGGCCCACCGCAGCGGCGGCGACGTCTCGGTCTTCGACAACGGCGCGCCGATCACCGCCACCGAGTGGGTCCGCGAGGGCGTGCTGACCGACCTGATCACCAGCCGCCACGCGGCCGGCCTCACCGGCCTGCCGCTGCGCCCGGCGATCGACAACCTGGTGCTGGAGACGGCCGGCCAGGAGTCCGCGCCGACGCTGGAGGAGATGATCGCCCGCACCGAGCGCGGTCTGCTGCTCACCTGCCTCTGGTACATCCGCGAGGTGGACCCGGCGACGCTGCTGCTCACCGGCCTCACCCGGGACGGCGTGTACCTGGTGGAGAACGGCGAGGTGGTCGGCGCGGTCAACAACTTCCGGTTCAACGAGTCCCCGGTCGACCTGCTCGGCCGGATCACCGAGGTGGGCCGCACCGAGCGCTGCCTGCCCCGCGAGTGGAGCGACTACTTCACCCGCACCGCGATGCCACCCGTGCGTGTCGCGGACTTCAACATGAGTTCGGTGAGCCAGGCCTCATAGCCGGCGGCCGACGGGGGGATACGAGAGACATGACGGACGAGAAGCGGCTGGTCAGAACGAGCAGGATGCTGTCGCGCATCCTGCGGCACGAGCCGGAGCTGGTGGGGATCACCCTGGACGGGGCCGGGTGGGTCCGGATCGACGAACTGCTCATCGCCCTCGAGGCGGAGGGCAGGCCGCTCACCCGGGCCGAGCTCGACCACGTCGTGGCCACCAGCGACAAGCGCCGCTTCGGCTACTCGCCCGACGGCCTCTCGATCCGCGCCAACCAGGGCCACACGGTGGCGGTCGACCTCGGCCTGACCGCCACCACCCCGCCCCACGTGCTCTACCACGGCACCGCCGACCGCCACCTGGCGTCGATCTTCCGCGAGGGCCTGCGCCCGATGACCCGCCGGGACGTCCACCTGTCGGCGGACACCGAGACGGCGACCCGGGTCGGCGCCCGGCACGGCCGCCCGGTGGTGCTGACCGTGAACGCGGCCGCCATGGCGGCGGCCGGCCACGAGTTCCGGCTCAGCGAGAACGGCGTCTGGCTCACCGACGCCGTTCCCCCGCAGTACCTCTCCCGCCGCTCGTAGCGGCCGGATCTCCCCGGACACCGCTGCCGCCGGACGGCTCCCTATCACGCCCGACCGGGTGGGCCCCGCCCACCCGGTCTCGTCGCTCCCGGGCGCCCGGGCGTACCGTGAGGAGGCCGCGCGGCACGGCGCGCGGGTGCGCGGACGAGGGCGGTAGGACACATGCGCAAGAACGCCGAGGGCGGACGGATCTACCGGATCACCGGGGCTCGCAGCAGTCTCACCGAGGACGTCCGGGGGCGTCAGCGCCGCTACGTCATCTCGATGCTGATCCGCACGCTCTGCGTGCTGCTCGCGGTGGTGCTGTGGGACGTCCAGCGCTGGCTGGCGGTCGCCGCACTGGCGGGCGGTGTGCTGCTGCCCTACTTCGCGGTGCTGGTCGCCAACGCCGGCCGGGAGCGGATGCCCGGGCTGCCGAGCACCTTCGACATCCCGCACGACACCCCGCTGATGCTCGGCCCGGGTGGTACGGGTGGGGCTGGAGCGTCCAGCGGTACAGGACAGGCAAAGGCCCCCGGCACCGGGACTTCACCGAGCGCGGACCCCTCACCCGATTCGTGACGGTTGGGCGCGTTTCGGCCCTGCGAAAGCTCAAAAGAACCTCAGATTAATCATGCAAGACCTCCCCATCCGAGGGTGTCGGCGTGACATACTGCGTACGCGCTCCGCATCCCCCGTCGGAGCGACGGACCGACGCCGGGCGGCTCCCCCCGTGGCTGCCCGGCGTCGCCATGTCCGGATCCGGACGGGCCCGTCCGACCACCGGGCCCCCGCTGGTGCTCGTGAAAGACTGACGGCGACGATCAACCCGCCGAGCACCCGAGGACGACCCGATGGACACCCCGCAGACGCCGATCTGCTCCGCCAAGGGCTGCCGGGCGGACGCCCGCTGGGTGCTGGTGTGGAACAACCCCAAACTGCACACCCCGGACCGCCGCAAGACCTGGCTGGCCTGCGAGGAGCACCGCGAGCACCTGTCCCAGTTCCTGGGCGTCCGCGGCTTCCTCAAGGAGGTCGTCGCCTTCGCCGACTACTCGGAGACTCCCGAGGGGCCCGCAGGGCGCTAGCCGCCGATCGCCGACATCGGCCGCTCGGGCTGCAGGAACTCCGGGTCGTCGATCCCGGCTCCGGCCTTCTTGCCCCACATCGCCGCCCGCCACAGCGTGGCCAGCTCCGCGTCGTCCGCCCCCGAGCGCAGCGCGCTGCGCAGGTCGGTCTCCCCGGTCGCGAACAGGCAGTTGCGCACCTGCCCGTCGGCGGTCAGCCGGGTCCGGTCGCAGGCCCGGCAGAACGGCCGGGTGACCGAGGCGATCACGCCGACCCGGCCCGGGCCGCCGTCCACCACCCAGCGTTCGGCGGGCGCCGCGCCCCGGCCCGCGGCCGGCTCCGGGGTGAGCGTGAAGCGCGCGCTCAGCAGGTCCAGGATCTCCGCCGCGGTGACCATCGAGGACCGGTCCCAGCCGTGCTGGGCGTCCAGCGGCATCTGCTCGATGAAGCGCAGTTCGTAGCCGCGCTCCAGGCACCAGGCCAGCAGGTCGGCGGCCTCGTGGTCGTTGACGCCGCGCATCAGCACGGTGTTCAGCTTGACCGGCGTCAGCCCGGCGGTCTCCGCGGCGGCCAGCCCGTCCAGTACGTCCTGGTGGCGACGGCGGCGGGTGAGGGTGTGGAACACCTCGGGGTCGAGGGTGTCCAGCGAGACGTTGATCCGGTCGAGTCCGGCCTCGCGCAGCGCGGTCGCGGTGCGGGCCAGCCCGATGCCGTTGGTGGTCAGCGACAGCTCGGGGCGCGGCTCCAGCTCCGAGCAGGCGGCCACGATGGCGACGAGTCCGGGGCGCAGCAGCGGCTCGCCACCGGTGAAGCGGACCTCGCGCACGCCCAGGTCCCGGACGGCCAGGGAGACCAGCCGGACGATCTCCTCATCGGCCAGCAGGTCGGGCTTGGCCAGCCACTGCAGGCCTTCCTCCGGCATGCAGTAGGTGCATCTCAGGTTGCACCGGTCGGTCAAGGAGACCCGCAGGTCGACGGCCTGTCGTCCGAAGGTGTCGAGCAGCACGTGCGTCCCTTCCCGAAAATGCGGCCGGCCCGGCCACCGTCACGGCGGGCCGGGCCAGCATAGTCATCGCGGGATGATCAGTGGGCGCCCAGCCCGGTGAGCGAGCGGACCTCCAGTTCAGCGTACTTCGCCGGGTCGGTGGGTTCCTTCGACAGCAGGGTGCCGAGCCAGCCGGCCAGGAAGCCGACCGGGATGGAGACCAGGCCGGGGTTCTCCAGCGGGAACCAGTGGAAGTCGGCGTTCGGGAAGAGTGAGGTCTTCGCGCCCGAGGCCACCGGGGAGAAGACCACCAGCAGCACCGAGGAGATCAGGCCGGCGTAGACCGAGCTGACCGCGCCGGCGGTGGTGAAGCGCTTCCAGAACAGTGAGTAGAGCAGCGTGGGCAGGTTCGCCGAGGCCGCCACCGCGAAGGCGAGCGCCACCAGCGCGGCGGTGTTGAGCTTGTCGGCGAAGAGGCTGAGCACGATCGAGACCGCGCCGATCGCCACGGCCGCCCACTTCGCCGACATCACCTCCTCCCGCTCGGTCGCCTTGCCGCGCCGGATCACGTTGGCGTACAGGTCGTGGGCGAAGGAGGCCGAGGAGGCCAGGGTGAGCCCGGCGACCACGGCCAGGATGGTGGCGAAGGCGACAGCCGAGATCACGGCGAGCAGGATCGCGCCGCCGGTGCTGCCGCTGCCGCCGCCGAGCGCCTCGGCCAGTTGCGGGGCCGCGGTGTTGCCGGCCGCGTTGGCCGCCTTGATCTGCTTGGAGCCGACCAGCGCGGCGGCGCCGAAGCCGAGCGCCAGGGTCATCAGGTAGAAGACGCCGATGATGCCGATCGCCCAGAGCACCGACTTCCGGGCCGCCTTGGCGGTGGGCACGGTGTAGAAGCGGACCAGGATGTGCGGCAGGCCGGCGGTGCCGAGCACCAGCGCGATGCCGAGGCTGATGAAGTCGAGCTTCGCGGTGCCGCTGCCGTACTTCTGCCCGGGTTGGAGGAAGGCCTCGCCCTTGCCGCTGGCGCTGGCCGCCGCGCCCAGCAGCTCGGAGGGGTTGAAGTGGTACTTGGCGAGCACCAGTACGGTCATCAGCGCGGCGCCGGCGATCAGCATCACCGCCTTGACGATCTGCACCCAGGTGGTGCCCTTCATCCCCCCTATCACCACGTAGACGATCATCAGGGCGCCGACCCCGACGATGGTCCAGCGCTTGGCGGCGTTCCCCTCCGCCCCGAGGAGCAGGGCGACCAGCGTCCCCGCCCCGACCATCTGCGCCAGCAGGTAGAAGATCGACACCACGATGGTCGAGACCCCCGCCGCGGTGCGCACCGGGCGCTGGCGCATCCGGAACGCGAGCACGTCCGCCATGGTGAACCGGCCGGAGTTGCGCAGCGGCTCGGCGATCAGCAGCAGCGCGACCAGCCAGGCGACCAGGAAGCCGATCGAGTACAGGAAGCCGTCGTACCCGGCCAGGGCGATGGTGCCGGCGATGCCCAGGAACGAGGCGGCGGACATGTAGTCGCCGGAGATGGCCAGGCCGTTCTGGAAGCCGGTGAAGCCGCGGCCGCCGGCGTAGAAGTCGGCGGCGCTGCGGTTCTGCCGTCCGGCCCAGACGGTGATGACCAGGGTGGCCACCACGAACAGTCCGAACAGGGCCATCGTCAGGCCGCGGTGCTCCGTGGCGGAGCTGGCGAGCACGGTCATTCGGCGGCCTCCCGGGGGGCGTGGACGACGGCGCCGTGGGCCTCGCGGATCGCCGCGGCGGGCGGGTCGATCCGCCGGTCCGCGTAGCGGGCGTACCAGGCGGCGATGGCGAAGGTGGTGACGAACTGCAGCAGCCCGAGCACCAGGGCGACGTTGACGTGCCCGACGACCTTGGTGCCCATCAGTCCGGGCGCGTAGCAGGAGAGCAGGACGTAGAGCAGGTACCAGAGCACGAAGCCGATGGTGACCGGGAAGGCGAAGCTCCGGAACGAGCGCCGCAGGGTACGGAACTCCTCGCTGTCATCGATGAGTTGGACGTCCGTATCGGTAGTGGTGATCGGCGGCGAATCCACTCTGTCTCCTCACTCCTTCGGCGTAGCGGTCACACGAGTGGGACGATCGAACGTGAGGGGCGTCACATGTCTCGTGCGCGCCGCGCAATGCTAGGAGCGTCCCGCCCGGCCGGGAAGGGGTTCGCCGCGATCAGCCATTCGTTCACCCCCTCGCACTAGCCGATTGGCCGAAAACCACCCCTCGCGTCACGTCACGACATCGGCTCCCCATGCGAAAGGGGCGGCACCGGCCAACGGCGCCGCCCCTCTTGACGTCGCGTCAGAACGCGACGCGGACCTTCAGCGCCGAGCGGTCGTCCATCGCCCGGTAGCCGTCCGGAACGCCGTCCAGGTCGACCGTGCGGTCGAACACCAGCCCGGGCTCGATGGCCCCGGAGAGCACGTCCGGCAGCAGCTCGGGGATGTACGCGCGGGCGGGCGCCACGCCGCCGTTCAGCGAAACGTTTCGGCCGAACATCTGGCCGATGTCGACGCCCGCGCTGCCGCCGTGCGGCACACCCACGTAACCAACCGAGCCGCCGTCCCGGGTGATCGAGATCGCCGTCCGCATCGACTCCTCGGTACCGACCGCCTCCAGCACCGCGTGCGCGCCCACGCCGCCGGTCAGCTCCTTGACCGCCTCGACGGCGGCGTCCCCGCGCTCGGCCACCACGTCGGTCGCGCCGAAGCGGCGGGCCAGCTCCGTCCGGGCGGGGTGACGGCCCAGCGCGATGATCCGGCCCGCACCCAGCCGGTGCGCCGCGAGCACGCCGCACAGGCCCACCGCGCCGTCACCCACCACCGCGACCGTCGCCCCCGGACGCACCCGGGCCGAGACCGCCGCGTGGTGCCCGGTGGACATCACGTCCGACAGCGCCAGCAGCCCCGGCAGTAGCTTCTCGTCACCGGCCGCCTCCTTCGGCAGCTTCACCAGCGTCCCGTCCGCGAACGGCACCCGGACCGCCTCGCCCTGTCCGCCGTCCGAGCCGACCTGCCCCCAGAACCCGCCGTGCGGGCAGGAGGTCTGCAGCCCCTCCCGGCAGAAGTCGCAGACCCCGTCCGACCAGACGAAGGGCGCCACCACGAGGTCGCCCACGGCGAAGTCGCGGACCTCGGCGCCGGCCTCCTCGACCACGCCCAGGAACTCGTGCCCGATCCGCTGCCCGGCCACCCGCGGCGCCACCCCGCGGTAGGCCCACAGGTCACTGCCACAGATGCAGGCGTTCACCACCCGGACCACCACGTCCGTCGGATGCTGGATCACCGGGTCCGGCACCTCTTCGATGCGGATGTCATGGGGGCCGTGGATCACGGTGGCGCGCATGCGTTCTTCCTCACACAAAATCCGGCCGGGCGGCCGGAAACGATTCGACCAGCTGTACGACACCCCCGCCGACCACTCTATTCCGGCTTCTCCGTCACGACACGCCGACCGGTCCCCTCCTACGCGCCCCTTATCCTGTTGGACCATGCAACCGATCCAGCCCGAGACGTACGGCGCGCCGCGGACCGCCCCGGTCCCCGCCCAGCGCTCCGCCGCCCCCGCCGAGGGCTTCGCGGTGGTCGACGTCGAGACCACCGGTCTCGGCCGCTCCGACCGCGTCATCTCGGCGGGCGTCTACCAGCTGGACCCGGACGGCGAGGTCACCGACCACTGGTACACCCTGGTCAACCCGGAGCGGGACCCGGGCCCGGTCTGGATCCACGGCCTCACCGCTGAACTGCTCTCCTGCGCCCCGACGTTCCCCGAGATCGCCGACGAGTTCGCCGCGCGCCTGGAGAACCGCGTCCTGGTCGCCCACAACGCGCTCTTCGACTGGAACATGATCTCCCGCGAGTTCTCCCGGGCCGGCCGGCGCGCCCCGGTCGAGCAGCGGCTGTGCACCATGGTCCTCTCCCGCGACCTGCGCCTGCCCCTGCCCAACGGCAAGCTCTCCTCGCTCGCCACACACTTCGGCGTCCAGCAGCGCCACGCCCACAACGCCCTGGACGACGCCCGGGTGCTCGCCGAGGCCTTCCGCCCCAGCCTCCACCTCGCCCGCCACCACGGCGTACCGCTCCCGCTCCAGAACTGCGTCGCCGTCACCGACCTCGGCGACGACGAACCCGCCACCCCCGGCCGCGGCAACTGGACCGGCTCCCAGTACCGCCAGGCCAAGAAGCGGCCGCCCTGCCCGTACCCCAACCCGGGGCGCTGGGAGGACGGCAAGCCCCTCGTCCAGGGGATGCGGGTGGCCTTCACCGGCGACACCGCCACCGACCGGGAGGTGCTGGAGGACCGCGCCACCGAGGCCGGCCTGCACGTCGCCGGCTCCGTGAGCCGCCTCACCAGCCTGCTGGTCACCAATGAGCCGAACAGCTGGAGCGGCAAGGCCCGCAAGGCCCGCGAGGTCGGCACCCCGGTGGTCGGCGAGGACGCCTTCCTCCAGTTGCTGCAGGAGGTCGCCCCGCACCCCGGTGCGTGAGCCGGTTGTGAGGTCGGCGTACCGTTCCCATGTGTACCGTTTTCTGCTGACCCGCCAGTGGCTGATCACCATGCTGATCGCGCTGCTGCTGATCCCCGCGACGATCAAGCTGGGTTTCTGGCAGCTGCACCGCCACGAGGCGCGGGTGGCCCGGAACGAGCTGATCGGCAAGGCCCTCACCGCCTCGCCCGAGCCCTTCGACACCCTCTCGCCGACCCCCGGCTCCACGGTGCCCACGGACCTCACCTGGCACGCCGTGACGGCCACCGGGCAGTACGACCCGGCGCACGAGTTCGTGGTCCGCAAGCGCACCGACTCCAACGGGACGATCGGCTACTTCGTCGTCACCCCGCTGAAGCTCGCCGACGGCAAGGGCACCGTACTGGTCAACCGCGGCTGGGTCCCCTCCGGTGACGGCGCCCTCGAGTACCCGCCCGTCCCGGCCGCCCCGACCGGCGAGGTCACCCTCACCGGCCGGCTGCGCGCCGACGAGACCGCCGGCAGCAGCGGCGGGTTCGTCAAGGACCGGGCCGGACTGCCGCCCCGCCAGTTCAACCTGATCAACACCGAGCAGCAGGCCAAGGAGACCGGCACCACCCTCCTCGGCGGCTACCTCGAACTCACCGGCACCACCCCGGCCCCGGCCGACCAGCCCCAGCTGATCCCCGAGCCCAACCACTCCGACATCGGCCCGCACATGGCCTACGCCATCCAGTGGTGGCTGTTCACCGCGATGATCCCGGTCGGTGTCTGGGTCCTCGTCCGCCGCGAGGCCAAGGACCGCGCCAAGCAGGCCGCCGAAGCCGAGGTCCCCCTCGACGCCCTCCCGGCGTAGCCGCAGCCCGTCTTCATCCGGAGATCCGGAGCACGTCGTCCAGCTCCCGCAGCAACCGCGCCTTCGCCCGCGCCCCCACCACCGACCGCACCGGCTGCCCGTCCCGGAACACCATCAGCGTCGGCATCGACAGCACCCCGTACGCCGCCTGCGTCCGCGGATTGCGGTCCACGTCCAGGCTCACCACCCGCAGCCGGTGCGCCTCCTCCCGCGCGATGTCCGCCAGCACCGGCGCCATCATCCGGCACGGCGGGCACCAGTCCGCCGTGAAGTCCACCAGCACCGGGCCCTGCGCCGCCAGCACCTCGGCGTCGAACGTCTCGTCCGTGACCGCCGGCACACCCGCGATGTCCACCATCGTCTACTCCTTCACCAGTTCACACATCGGCGGCTGCTCGGAAGCCGCGAGTTCGTCCCGCGCCCGCACCGCCCGCTCGAACTGCCCGGCCACCTGCCGCCGGACGTCCCGCAACCTGGCGATGCACTCGTCCAGCTCGGACAGCTTCCGCCGGTACACCTCCAGCGAAGCCGGACAGGAATCCCCCTCCGGGTGCCCCGCCCGCAGGCACTCCACGAACGGCCGGGTCTCCTCCAACCCGAACCCGAAGTCCTGCAACATCCGGATCTCCCGCAGCAGCCGCAGATCCCCCTCGTCGTACGCCCGGTACCCGTTGCCCGCCCGCCGGGCCGGCAACAACCCCAACTGCTCGTAGTACCGCAACGCCCGCGTGGTCGTCCCCGCCCGCTCCGCCAACTCCCCGATCCGCACGCCGAACCACTCCTTCCGTACAGCCGCCAACGACCGTAAACCTTGCCGCACGCGTCAACGCCAGCCCCCTGGCAACACCCTCGCAGCCGCCCCAGCAGCCACCCCCCACACCAACACCGCCTCCACCGGGCAAGATGTCCCCCATGGATCTAGGACTCAAGGACAAGGCCTACATCGTCACCGGCGCCACCCGGGGCCTCGGCCTCGCCACCGCCCGTGAACTCGCCGCCGACGGCGCCCGCGTCCTCATCAGCGGCCGCACCCAGGACGCCGTCGACGCCGCCGTCACCGAACTGAACACCCTCGGCACCGCCCACGGCCTGGTCGCCGACAACGCCGCCCCCGACACCGCCGAGCGCCTGATCACCGAGGCTCGCGACCGCTTCGGCCGCCTCGACGGCATCCTGATCAGCGTCGGCGGCCCCCAGGCCGGCCCGGTCGAGACCACCCCCGAGTCCGCCTGGCGCGACGCCTTCGAATCCGTCTTCCTCGGCGCCCTCCGGATCGCCCGCACCACCGCCGCCGCCCTCCACGACGGCGGCGTGATCGGCTTCGTGCTCTCCAGCTCGGTCCGTCAGCCGATCGCCGGCCTGGGCATCTCCAACGGCCTGCGCCCCGGCCTCGCCATGGCCGCCAAGTCCCTCGCCGACGAGCTCGGCCCCCGCGGCATCCGGGTCCTCGGCCTGCTGCCCGCCCGGATCGACACGGACCGGGTCCGCGAGCTCGACTCCCTCGCCCCCGACCCGGCGGCCGCCCGCGCCCAGCACTGCGCCGGCATCCCGCTCGGCCGTTATGGCACCCCCGAGGAGTTCGGCAAGGTCGCCGCCTTCCTGCTCTCCCCCGCCGCCTCCTACCTGACCGGCATCATGGTCCCCATCGACGGCGGCGCCCTCCGCACCCTCTGATCACCCGTCCGCCCGAGCTTTCCCTACACCACCCGCGGACGCCCCCGCCGGTCCCGGCGACCACGCGACCTTCGCCGACGCTCGACGGGGGCCTCCTGCAACACCCGGATCCGCAGCTCGGCCGGCAGCTCCGCCAGCCCCAGGCTCTTGACGGCGTCCGACCGGGGGCCGTCCTCGAAGTGCTCCACGAGCCCCACCGGATCCCCGCCCGGCGTCAGCCGTACGGCCCCGCGCAACCGCGGGTGCCGCGGCGCCCGCACCAACCGCACCCCCACCCGCTCGACCTCCGGCAGCACCACCGTCCCGCTCTCCAGCGCCTCCTCCAGCGCCCTCGCATTCACCCGCAACCGCAGCCCGCTCACCCCCGGCGTGGGCACCGCGATGCTCGACAGCCCGGTCCGCCGCAGCTGCGCCACCAGCCACCACGCCATCCCCACCACCAGCACCGACAGTCCCCCGATCACCGTCGGCCACCACCAGGACGACCCCACCCACCGCTCCCGCGACCGCGCGCTGACCACCGGCTGATCCGGCGAGGTGAGCGGCCACCAGCTCGGCGGATCGACCCCCAGCCGCCGGTACAGGTCCAGGCCGCCCGCCAGCACCAGCACCCCGACCCCCAGCAGGACCGCCCCGACCACGCCCAACAGCACCCGGTTGACGACCGTCCTCACCGCGCCGCCCTCTCCCCGGCCCCACCGGCCTCACCCACCCCAGCAGCGCCGCCGGCACCCAGGCCGGCGTCCAGGTCGGCGTCCGGGCCGGCCTCCCGCCGCCCCACCGTCCGGACATCCAGCCGCAACGGCCGCGCCAGGCCCACCCGTCCCAACTCCTCGCGCAGTTGCCGCTGCACCGACGCCGGATCGGCGGGCCCGCGCACCGTCACCCTGATCCTCCGCCGCCCCACCCGGATCCTCAGGTGGTCGATGCCGTCCAGTCCGGCCGCCCGGTCCGCCAGCAGATGTCCGATCCCGCCCTTGTCGATGGCCGCACGCGTCCCGCCGTACGGCCGCAGCACCAACCACCGCCGCAGCCCGGGCGCGATCGCCAGCCAGAGCAGCCACCCGCCCAGCAGCGTGGCGACGCCCGCCCCCACCAGCACCCACAGGTCGTCCAGGTGACGCGTCGCCAGCTCGTCCGCGATCTGCGCCCGCCACCGTCTGGCCGGCTGCCCGGCCCGTACCGCGATCACGTCGTACAGCAGCGCTCCCGCCACCACCAGCACCGCCGTGGCGACCAGCGCGGCCGCGCCGGCCCGGGTGGCCCGCAACCGCCGGACCTTCGCCGCGACCGCCGACGGCTCCCGGAGCCCCTCCTCGCTCACCACGCTCCCCCCGCGATCAACCTCTCCACCACGACGACCACGGCGGACACCCTGGTCCCGGTCAGCCCGGCCACCCGGTCGGCCACCCGCTCCCGCAGCGCGCCGGCGAGCCCCGCGAGGTCCGCCGGGAACGGCAGCTCGACGGTCACCCGAACGGTCACCGTGCTGCCCGGCACGGCCACCGACACCCGTGGCGGCGCGCCCTTCGCCGACCTCCCGGCCCACGCCTGCGCGAGCACTTCCCGCACGGCGTGGTCGGCGATCCGGGCGTAGACGCGGTCCGCGACCCGCAGCCGCCCCCGCCGGGCCGCGACAACGGCGGTGGCGGTGGCAGCGGCGGGGCTGGTGGCCGTGGCGGCTGCGGTATCCGAGGCCCCCATCAGCGCCGCCGGTCACGACCGCGGAGCAGGTCCCCGAGGTCGCCCAGCTCGATGTCGCCCTCCAGCAACCGCCCGACCACGAAGCCGACCAGCCCCAGCGCCGCCACCAGCAGGAACGCCGCGAACCCGCCGAAGTACCCGGCGAAGCCGAGGGCCATCCCCACCACCAGGCCGACCATGGCCAGGTTCATCCGCTACTCCCTCGTCTCCCTCGCGTCCCCGGCGTTCGACGAACCCGGGGACGCGACCTGATGACCGTGGGCCTACCTGAGCGCCGGCCTACTTGAGCTTGGGCCGCTGCCCCGACGACGCCACCGGCTCCTCTTCCTCGTCGAACTCCGGTTCGTCCGGAAGGTGGACGTCGTTGACCGCGATGTTGACCTCGACGACCTCCAGTCCGGTCATCCGCTCCACCGCGCCGATGATGTTCTCCCGCACCTGACGCGCCAGGTCCGGGATGACCACGCCGTACTCGACCACCAGGGCGATGTCGATCGCGGTCTGCTTCTCGCCGACCTCGGCCTTGATCCCGCGCCCGATGCTGGACTTCCCGCCGGGCACCCGGTCCCGCATGGCCCCGAAGGTGCGGGCCAGCCCGGAGCCCAGGGCGTGGATGCCGGCGACCTCCCGGGCGGCCATCCCGGCGATCTTCTCGACCACCCCCACGGCCAGCGCCGTCCGGCCGCGCTCACCGGTCGATCGGCCGGTCTCGCCGCCGCCCGCGCCGGAGCCGGGCCTGGCACCGGGCGGGCCGGGCGTATGGGTGCCGCCGGGGGTCTTGTGCAGGGTCGCGGGCGTCGGAGTGTCAGGCATAGGGCACATCTCCCGTCGTACGGCTCCAGCTATATCGCAAACCTCATCAACTCTGACATTTCGCCACGGTCCCCGCCCGCCGAAAGCTCACCCCGAAGCCCTTCGAAAGCCCACCGAAAGCCCCGGGAACGCCGAAGGCCCGGCCCCGGTGTTCCCCGGGGCCGGGCCTCGTACGAGTGCCGGAGGACCTCAGTCGCCGATCCCCGCCAGTTCCCGCAGCCGACGCGCCTGCGCCGCCCGTTCGGCGGAACGCTGCTCGTCGAAGGAGCGCCCGGCGGCCCCCTGCAGCAGCGCCTTGGTCTCGATCACCGCACCCCGCGGAGCGGCCAGGAGGGCGGCGGCGAGGTCGCGGGCGGCGGCGTCCAGCTCCGCCGCGGGGACGGCCAGGTTGGCCAGTCCGGTCGCGGCGGCTTCCTCCGCGCCGACCCAGCGGCCGGTCGCGCAGATCTCCAGCGCCCGGGCGTAGCTCACCAGTTCGACCAGCGGCTTGGTCCCGGCCAGGTCGGGGACCAGGCCGAGCGAGGTCTCCTTCATCGCGAACTGCACGTCGTCGGCGACCACCCGCAGGTCGCAGCCGAGGGCGAGCTGGAAGCCCGCGCCCACGGCGTGGCCCTGCACGACGGCGATAGAGACCAGGTCGGCGCGGCGCCACCAGGTGAAGGCCTCCTGGTAGGAGGCGATGGTGTCGTCGAGCTCCTTGTCGTCGGAGCCCGCGAGCTGGAGGAAGGTGGGCTCGCCGGGGATGCCCTCGGGGGTGAACATGGCCCGGTCCAGGCCGGCGGAGAAGGAGACGCCCTCCGCGCGGAGCAGCACCACCCGGACGCTGCCGGGCAGTTCGCGCCCGGCAGCGGCGAGGGCGCGCCAGAGCGCCGGGGACTGGGCGTTGCGCCGCTTGGGTTGACAGAGGGTGACGACGGCGAGTTCGCCGTCGATCTCCAGGCGGACGCCGTCCCGCTCCCAGCTCGGAGCCTGCGGGTCGGTGGCGGGGGCGGTCATGCGGGACCTCCGGTGGCGAGGGACGTGGCTACCGGAGAGTAACAAACCTGGGCTCGGACGGGCAGGGCACCCGGCCCGGAAAGAGTCGGAGGGCGGGAGCGGGCCCGGGCCCGGGCATGACGATCGGCGGCCGGTCCGCTCGACGCGAGGGCGGACCCGGCTGGGATCAGCCGTCGTCTCCTCGGCCGGCGCCGTGCCGCCGCGTCATTCAGCCATGTGCTGACGGCCCGTCAGGAAGCAGCCCCAGCAGTCGCCTTGTTCTTGCCCCGCGTGGCACCACCGCGGCCCCGGAGGATCACTCCGGACTCGCTCAGCATCCGGTGCACGAAGCCGTACGAACGACCGGTCTCCTCCGCGAGAGCGCGAATGCTCGCCCCGGAGTCGTACTTCTTCTTGAGATCGGCCGCGAGCTTCTCACGCGCGGCACCGGTCACCCGGCTGCCCTTTTTCAGAGTCTCGGCCACCCGTGCCTCCTCGTAGCGTTGCTCGGTCAGATTCCCATGATCACCCATCCACCGCGTCCTGGCCACCCATTCGACAAGGTCGATGTCGCAAATGCGTGGTCCTGCGGTGGTGATCCGAGCGCATCAGGGCGCTCACGCAGAGTGCACGCCCCCGGGCGGGTTCCGGCCGTTCGCCGTGAAAGAGCTGATCAGCAGCGGTCGGCCCGACCACGATCGAGTGGCGGGCCGACGGGAAGTCGTCAAACGGAATCCGGGCCTACTTCATTCCCGGACACGCCGTAGGGACTAGTTTTTCTGGTCCGAAAAGCGGATGCGGCGTCTACTTCCGGTCAGGCCAGCGAGACCAGATCGGCGTAGGCCGGGCTCCAGAGGTCCTCCACCCCGTCGGGCAGGAGGATGATCCGCTCCGGCTGGAGCGCGTCGACAGCCCCCTCGTCGTGGGTGACCAGCACGACCGCGCCACTGAACTCGCGCAGCGCGCCCAGGATCTCCTCGCGGCTGGCCGGGTCGAGGTTGTTGGTGGGCTCGTCCAGCAGCAGCACGTTGGCGGAGGAGACCACCAGGGTGGCCAGGGCCAGACGGGTCTTCTCACCGCCGGAGAGCACCCCCGCCGGCTTGTCCACGTCGTCGCCGGAGAACAGGAAGGAGCCGAGGATCTTGCGGATCTGCACCAGGTCGGTGTCCGGCGCGGCCGAGCGCATGTTCTCCAGGACGGTACGGTCCGGGTCGAGGGTCTCGTGCTCCTGGGCGTAGTAGCCGATCTTCAGACCGTGGCCCGGAATGACCTCGCCGGTGTCCGGCGCCTCCACCCCGGCCAGCATCCGCAGCAGGGTGGTCTTGCCGGCGCCGTTGAAGCCCAGCACGACGACCCGGGAGCCGCGGTCGATCGCCAGGTCGACGTCGGTGAAGATCTCCAGCGAGCCGTAGGACTTGGACAGGCCGCTGGCGGTCAGCGGGGTCTTGCCGCAGGGGGCCGGGTCCGGGAAGCGCAGCTTGGCGACCTTGTCGTTCACCCGGACCTGCTCCAGGCCGGAGAGCAGCTTGTCGGCGCGGCGGGCCATGTTCTGGGCGGCCACCGTCTTGGTCGCCTTCGCGCGCATCTTGTCGGCCTGCGCGTTCAGGGTCGCGGCCTTCTTCTCGGCGTTGGCCCGCTCGCGCTTGCGGCGCTTCTCGTCGTCCTCGCGCTGCTGCTGGTACTGCTTCCAGCCCATGTTGTAGACGTCGATGCGGGAGCGGTTGGCGTCCAGGTAGAAGACCTTGTTGACGACCGTCTCGACCAGGTCGACGTCGTGCGAGATGACGATGAAGCCGCCCTTGTACGTCTTCAGGAAGTCCCGCAGCCAGACGATCGAGTCCGCGTCCAGGTGGTTGGTGGGCTCGTCGAGCAGCAGCACGTCGGAGTCCGAGAACAGGATCCGGGCCAGCTCGACGCGGCGGCGCTGGCCACCGGAGAGGGTGTGCAGCGGCTGGCCGAGGATGCGGTCCGGCAGGCCCAGCGCGGCGGCGATGGTGGCGGCCTCCGCCTCGGCGGCGTACCCGCCCTTGGTCAGGAACTCGGTCTCCAGCCGGGCGTACTTCTTCATCGCGTTGTCCCGGGTGGCGCCCTTGCCGTTGGCCATCCGGTCCTCGTTCTCGCGCATCTTCTTCAGCACGGTGTCGAGGCCGCGGGCGGAGAGGATGCGGTCCTTGGCGAGGACGTCCAGGTCGCCGGTGCGCGGATCCTGCGGGAGGTAGCCGACCTCGCCCGAACGGGTGATGGTACCGGCGGCCGGCAGGCCCTCGCCGGCCAGCACCTTGGTGAGCGTGGTCTTCCCGGCGCCGTTGCGCCCGACCAGACCGATCCGGTCACCGGCGGCGACCTTGAAGCTCGCGGACTCGATCAGGATCCGGGCACCGGCGCGCAGTTCGAGGGCGTTGGCGGAAATCATGGCTGGGAACTACTCCTGGGACGTGGGCGGGCGGCCGGGACGGACCCGGGCAGCGGGAAGGGGCTTCATCGGCGGTCGGCGCGGTGGGAAGGAGGGGCGCCGCCGCCCGCTATTGCCCGGAGAAGATAGCCATGACGGCCAGTCTACCGGGCCGCGCGAAACGCCCCGGGGATTACCGCCCGGGGGTACGGGGAAGCGCCCGCGCTACTGCTGCGCCGCGTCCGGTCGGTCGGTCGCGGGGGCCACCGGGCCGGTCGGCGCCGTCGGGTCGGCCGGGGCGGCGGGCACGTCGACGGCCGGGCCCGCCGACTGGTCCGCGCAGCCGTTCTGCTGGCGGACGGCGGCGAACGGCGCGTCCGCGGTGCCGCAGGCCGTCTCGGGCGCCGCCGCCTTGGTGTCGAACACCCGGGGCGGGACGATCGGGCCGTCGGTGATCTCCACCCGGCTGGCGTCCAGCACCTTGACCGTCGCGGCCGGCCCGGTGCTCATCGCCCAGCCGTTGCTGTCCAGCCGGTAGCCGGTGATGCCGCCGGAGACGGCCACTCCGCTGCCGTTGGTGCAGGTGCGCGGGATGAGCACCGCGTAGTCGGTGTGGACGGTGCGCAGCGGGTCGTAGACGCAGCCGTTGGCGGGCCGGTCGTTGTAGCGCAGGTCGCCGTCGACGTCGCGCAGGCCCATGGTCAGGTTCGGCGTCACCACGGCCAGCCACGGCGAGCCGACTCGCTGGACGGTGTGCAGCGCGGCGGCGGCCCGCTGCACGGCCGCCTGCTTGCGCTGCGCGTCGGTGCGCTTGTCGGCACCGGGCTCGCCGTCGGCGCGCAGGTAGTCGGCGAGGCCGGGCACCGCGCGGTGCCAGCGCACCTCGTGGTCGCCCGGGCGCACCGACGTGACCAGGCCGTCGTCCCAGACCACGATCGCGTTGTCGCCGGCCATCGCCACGGAGAGCGCCTCGGCGCCCTCTCGGCGGTAGGACCAGGCCCGCTCCCCGGTCGTCTTGTGGTACGCCTCCAGCGCGGGGCCGACCACCTTGAGGTCCAGGTCGGACGAGTCACCGGACTGCGAGTTCACCGGGGTCGCCTCGGCGTCGCCCGGTCCTGCCACCCGGTCGCCGAAGGGCACCGGCTTGTTCGCGTGCGCCGCCGCTCCGGCCGCAAGGACCAGCATCACCGCCACGGCAGGCAGGATCGACCGGGGGGTGAGGACACGCGGCGGCTTCCAGGACACGGCCGGAGCGTACCTGTCACCGGGCGGGAGAGTCAGCCCGGAATCGCCGCGCGCGGGTGGCGTCGGCCGTGCTTTCGGCGGCGTGCGCCGGTCCCGTATGCCTGCCCGCCCACCTGCGTCGTAGGCCCCCCAGCGCGGTGGCGCGGCGGTCCGCGGTAGGGCTCGCAGGCTCGGTCGGAACGTTACAGAGCTGATACACGGACGCCTCCCGGTGGGGTCTTGCGGCAGACGGCGTTCGAATATCGCCCACTTTAGGGTGACATTCGGCTTTCCCGCCCTCCGACGGCCCTACTGTCGGCGAGCGTGGCGCCACCTTCCGTCGCCGCGTCCCGTCCGCCCCCGCCCGTGACGCCCGGAGGAGAGACCATGCGCATCGGCCGTCTGACACTGGCCGCCGCCGCTCTGCTGCTGATGGCCACGGTCGGTGTCCCGGCCGGGACACCGCTCAGTCAGACGGAGCGGCACACCCTCTCCTCGGACGCGTTCGAGCCGCGCGGCGCCGCCCCCCGCCCGCCCGTCCAACGGCCGAAGCACGAGCCGCCGTTCGGCGCCTTCGTCGGCTCCTGGGACAACTACATCCCGCAGATCGGCCAGTACGCCCGGTGGTTGGGCGACGCCAACCTGCAGGTCGGCCATACCTACCTGGCGGGCAACGGCTGGGCCGACATCGAGGGCGAGCCGGTGGTGCTCGGCATGTGGTCGCAGTGGCGGCTGGCCGACCCGTCCCGGATGCTCGTGCTCGGCGTGCCGATGCTGGTGCCCAACGAGGCGAACGTCCCGGACGGCACCGTCGCCAAGCTGCTCGCGCAGGGCGCCCGCGGGGACTTCGACAGCCACTTCCTGCGGCTCGCCCGCCGCCTGGTCGCCCTCGGCGGCTCGGACACCGTCATCACCCTCGGCTGGGAGATGAACGGCGTCACCTACACCCACCGCTGCAAGCCCGACCCCACCGCGTGGAAGGCCTACTGGCGGCGGATCGTCGGGGTGATGCGCTCGGTGCCCGGCCAGCGGTTCCGCTTCGACTTCACCCCGAACCGCGGCCTGGACGCCATCGCGTGGACCAAGTGCTACCCCGGCGACGACGTGGTCGACATCATCGGCACGGACAGCTACGACCAGCCGTCCGGGAGCACCTTCGACGACTACGTGCGGGAGCCCTACGGCCTGCAGGACCAGGTGGAGTTCGCGGCCAGGCACGGCAAGCCCGTCTCGTACCCGGAGTGGGGGCTGTTCCGCAACGGGGACAACCCCGAGTTCGTCCGGCGGATGGTCGACTGGATGCGCACCCACGACACCGCCTACCAGACCGTCACGGACTACTGCCCGCACGGCTTCTACCAGTGCCGGAGCAACCCGCGTTCGGCCGCGGTCTTCAAGCAGCTGATGTCCGGTTCGAAGGGGGCGCCGACGGCGGTGCCGACGGCGCCACCCGCCCCGATCGTGCCGGTGGCGCCCAGCCCGCCGAGCGCACCGGCCGTACCGAGCGCACCGGCCGTACCGAGCGCGCCGGCGGTACCGAGCGCACCGACGCCGCCGAGCCCGCCGACGCCGTCCGCGCCGGGGACGCCCTCCCGGCGGTGAGCGGCGGGCGGCGGCACCGAGCGACGGGGGGCAGCCGCTCAGCCGTGCCGGCGGGCCGGCAGGAACTCCTTCAGCCTGGGGAACCGGCTGCTCAGCACGTCCGCCACCGCGCGCCGGGCGCGCACCGCCCCGGCCCGGACGGCGGCCGCCGGGGCCGCACCGGCCGGGCCCAGCAGCAGCCGCTGGTTGTGCAGCCGGTCCGGCCGCCAGCGCTGCTTGTACGGCTCCTGGCCGCGCAGCAGCCCGAGCATCGGGATGCCCGCCGCGACCGTCTCGTCCAGGGCCGCGCCGAACAGCAGCCCGGCGATGTCCAGCCGCTCGCGCAGCGCCGGGTGGGCGCCGTACAAGTACAGCCCGCCGAAGGACGGGCAGAGCAGCAGGAGGTTGACCGCGACCAGCTCGCCGTCCAGGTGGAACCGGTGCACGGCCGCCCGGCCGGTGGCGACCAGCCCGGTGGTGGACTCGGTCAGGTGCTTGGCGAAGCGTTCCCTCCGGTGCTCCGGGGTGACGCCGCGCTCCTGCCACTGCAGGAAGTGCAGGCGCAGCAGCCCCTCCAGAGCGGCCGGCACCTCCTCGGGCGGTGCGGAGCTGACCCGCACCCCGGCCTCGGCGATCTTGCGCAGCTTCACCCGGCTGCGCTGGGCGGTCTTGCCGGGCACCCGCTTGAGCAGCCGCTCCATCGGGACGGCCGGGAGGTACTGGCAGATCGAGTCCGGGTGGCGTCGGCGGGATCCACGCCAGTGCGCGTACACCCGCTGCATCGCCGCCTCGGGGTGCACCTCGCGCAGCTCCAGCCAGTGCCAGGGCCGGGTGAGCGGGAGGGCGGCGGCGAACTCGGCGGCGGCCCGGTCCGCGCACTCGTCGTCGAGCAGGACGTCGCCGTAGTCGACCAGCCCGGCGCCCAGACCGGTCAGACCGCCGAACGGGCCGGGGCGCCGCATGAAGGCGCCCGCGCCGACCAGCCGGCCGTCCCGGCGGACGACCACCACCAGCAGCGCGCCGGGGCGGCCGTAGTGGCGCCACCAGGAGCACTGCCAGGCGGCGGCCTGGAAGAAGGTGGCGGTCCGGCAGCGGGCGACCAGGTCGTCCCATTCCTCGGCGAGGGTGTCCAGGGCGTCGTCCTCGCACCGCAGCTCGGTGGTCCAGGCGGGCGCGGCCGACTGGGCCGGCAGGCAGGCCGGGCGAGCCTCGGTGCTCACCTCTTGCTCCCGGTGGCGGTGGTCTCCTTCTCCTTCACCGGGGCTTTGGCGGCGGTCTTGCGCCTGGCCTCGGGCACGGCCTCGGCCTCGGGCCGGGCTTCGGAGCCGGTCTTCGGCTCGGTCGCGGCTCCCGCTCCGGCCTTCGGCTCGGGCTTGGCGGCGCGCTTGGACTCGGCCTTGGGTTCGGCCCGGGTGACGGCCTTGGGCTCCGCCCTGGTGACGGTCTTGGCGCCGGCCCCGGTGCCGCTGCGCGGGCGCGGGGTGGCCGGGGCCTCGGCCGGCACGGCGACCTCCTCGGCGGCCCCCTCGGCCCCCTCAGCCCCCGGCGCCCCGGCGGCCTGTGGGACCGGCGGGGCCTGCGGGGCCTGGGTGATCCGGGGGAGCTCGGTAGCCTGCGGGACCCGCGGGGTCTCGGTGCCCTCGACGGCCGCGGGCTCGGCGGCGTCCCCGCCACGGCGGCGGGTCATCATCACCAGCGACCCGAGCAGCACCCCGGCCGCGCCGCCGACCGCGACGTCCAGCTGGGCGGAGGGCGTGGTGGGCTTGTCCGGCTCGGAGGCCGGAGCCAGCGTCACCAGCCGGACGTTGGTGTCCTTGCTGCTGGTGTTGGCGAAGGCGACCAACGAGCGGGCCACCGCGTCGGCCGTCCGGGCGGCGTCCTCGGCACGCGTCCCGGTGCCGGTGATCTCGATCATCGGTGCGTCCGGAGAGGTCGTGCCCGCCACCAGGGGCTCCAGCTCGGCCAGGGTGCGGCCGGTCTCGGCGGCCGCGACCGCGAGGACCTGCGGCTGGCCCGCCAGCCGTCCGTAGGCCTGGGCGAAGTTGGTCGCCGTCGCCGCCTCCCCCGAGTTCTGCGGCACCACGAGGACGTAGGCGGTGGCGGAGTACGACGGGTGCGAGACGACGGCGTACCCGGCGCCGGCCGCGGCGCCCAGCGGCACCGCGAGCGCCACCGGCCACCAACGGCGGACCAGGCGGCGGGCGCTTCGGCGCGGTGTGGTCATGGTGTGGCTCCTTGGGTGTGGGACGGCGGTTCCGGCGGCGGGCGGTCAGACGCGGGCCAGCCGGTCGTAGAGGGCGGCCAGGTCGGCGGCGACCCGGGCGATGTCGTAGTGGCCGACGGCCGGGGGGTGCGGCAGCGGGTCGGCGGTGTGACCGCTCAGCTGTCGCAGGTCGCGCAGCGCGGCCGCGTAGGCGGCGGGGTCGGAGGGGATGCGGCGGGCCTGCGGGGCGGCGCTGGGCGGCAGTTCGTCCAGCGCCGGGCAGGCGCTGTGCCGCACCGGCAGCCCGGCCGCGAGGCCCTCCAGGACGCCGAGGCCGAAGGTCTCCGCGGTGGAGGGCGCGGCCAGCACGTCCATCGCGGCCAGCAGGTCGGGCACGTCATCGCGCTCGCCGGCGAGCACCAGCCGCTCCCGGACGCCGAGTTCAGCGGCCCGCCGCTCCAGCGCGGCACGCTCGGGGCCCTCGCCGACCAGCACCAGCCGGGTGGCCGGGTCGAGCTCGGCCAGCGCCTCCAGCAGCACCTCGAAGCGCTTGCCGGGCACCAGCCGGCCGACCCCGCCGACCACCCAACCGCCCTCCGGCAGGCCGAGCTCGGCCCGCACCCGGCGGCGGACGGCGGCCCGCTCGGCGGCCGGGCGGAGGTACCCGGCGGTGTCGATGCCGTTGGGGATCAGCTCGATCCGGGCCGGCGGGACGCCCCAGGACCGCAGGGTCTGGGCGACCTGGCGGGACACCGCGACGGTGGTGCTGCCGAGCCGTTCGGCCGCCAGGTAGAGGCCCTTGACGCCCCGGGTGACCGGGCGGCCCTCGATGACCCCGGCGTGCAGCGAGTGCTCGGTGGAGACCACCGCGCGCACCCCGGCCAGCCGCGCGGCCAGCCGGCCGTACAGCTGCGCCCGGTAGAGGTGGGTGTGCACCAGGTCGTACCGGCCGGCCCGGACCAGCCGGACCAGCCGGGGCAGGGCGCCGAGGTCCCGGTTGCCGCGCATGCCGAGGTGGTGGACGGCCACCCCGTCGGCGCGCAGCGCGTCGGCGACCGTGCCGGGGTTGGTCAGGGCGAGCACCTCGCACCGCTGGTGCGGCGGCAAGTGCCGGAGCAGCAGGTGGACTTGGCGCTCGGCTCCGCCGGAGGCGAGCCCGGTGACGATGTGCAGGACCCTCACGGCTGACGCTCCCCGCGGCCGCGGCGCAGCGCGGTGGAGGCGTCGCGCAGCAGGTGGCGCCCCTTCTTGGCCCGCAGCCGCCAGGCGCCGTCGCGGTCGCCGACGTAGCAGCGCGGCAGGGCGAAGCGGCCGGTCAGCGGGGAGTGGGCGATGGCGCAGGCGTAGTCGTACCCGGCGTCGCGCACGGCCAGGGCGGCGGGCTGGTCGACGGCGCCGTACGGGTAGCAGAAGCCGGTGACCGGGCCGTCCACCACCTCCTCCAGCAGGCGCCGGCTCTCCCGGGTCTGCACCGCGAGGACGTCGGCGGGCAGGCCGGGCAGGGCCTGGTGGCCGAGCCCGTGGGAGCCGATCTCCCAGCCGGCGGCGGCGAGTTCGGTGACCTCCTCGACGGTGAGCAGCTTCTTGCGCGGGCCCTCGGCGTCCCAGCCGTTCTCCTGGCCGAGCAGGTCGGCGACCACGTACGCGGTGGCGGTGAAGCCGTACGCCTGGAGAATCGGCACGGCGTAGCGGGCGAAGTCCGCGTAACCGTCGTCGAAGGTCAGGCCGACCAGCTTGTCGTCCCGGCCGTCGGCCCGTGCCCGCATCAGCTCGCGGACCGAGACGCCGCGCCGTCCGCGCCGGTGCAGCCAGCCGATCTGCTCGGCGAACCGCTCGGGGCTGACGGTGAGTTGGTACGGGTCCTCCTCCTCGACCGCCACCGAGTGGTACATCAGGATCCACGGCGTGGAGGAGCCGGTGGCGGCCGGTTCGCTGACCGGGCGGCGGCTCCTGGGCAGTCGTGCCCGGTCGGGCGGGGCGTTGGTGACGCCCGCCTGAGCCGAACGGACGGTTCCCCGTTCATTGTCCATGGGGAAGCTTCCCTTCATCGGCGACGGTTGGCGGGTTCGGAGCCCCGGTGCGCGCCCCGGTTCGCGGGTTCGCGGCCCCGGCGTGCGGGCTCAGGATTCGGGCGGCGGCCAGGACCGGGCCGCGTACCTCGCGGGCACCGAGGCCGGTACCGAGGGCGGCGAAGACCAGCGCCACGGTGAGGCCCCCGAGGGCGGTGGAGAGCAGCGGGTCGCCGACCAGGCCCGCGACGGCGCCGCCGAGGACGGTGGCCCCGGTGGCGGCGGCGACCAGCCGTCCGTGGCCGCCGAGCACCCGGCGCAACCGCAGCGGGATGCCGCGCAGCACCAGGCCGCGCAGCAGCAGCGCGGCGGCGGCGGTGATCCCGGCGGCGTTCCCGGCGGCGAGGCCGAGGGCGCCGAAGCGGCCGGCGGAGAGCAGGCCGACCGTGACGGTGACGCCGAGGCCCAGCACCATCGCGGCGGTCGGGTACCAGTCCAGCAGGCGGCGGCCGCGGTCGTCGGCGCGCGGGTCGTCGGCCCGGCGGACCACCGGGCGCAGCGAGAAGTACGGGCGGACCATCACGCCGATCAGCGCCTGGGCGGGGAGGCCGAAGCTGTACACCCGGATGACGGCGGCGGTGGCGGCGGTGTCGCGCGGGCCGAAGGCCCCCCGTTCGAACAGCAGCGAGACCACCGAGGGAGCGCAGGCCATCAGGAAGGCGGTGCCGAGCAGGACCACCGCGGCCGCCTGGCCGAGGTCCTTCTCGACCCGGTCGCGGGCGGCGGCGAGGTTCCCGGCCGCGAGTGCCCGGGCGACCAGCGGGAAGGTGACGATGCAGATCAGGACGCCCGCCGTCATGGCGAGTTGGGAGACCTTGGCGGCGTAGTTGAGGTGCGAGATGGTGCCGGGCGGCAGGGCGGAGCCGAGGTAGCGCTCGACGAACACCTGCGCCTGCCGGGTCAGGGTGAAGGCCGCCACCGGCAGCAGGGCCAGCGGCATCAGCACCAGCGCGGGGCGGGAGCGCCGGTTGCGCCCGGTGGCGCCCTGGCCCCGGCGCAGCCGGCGCAGGAACGGGCCGATCAGCAGCCCGGCCATCAGCAGGCTGCCGAACGCGACCCCGAGGGCGGCGGAGCGGACGCCGAGGTGGCTGTGGAAGCCGATCAGCAGGGCCAGGATGCCGAGGTTGTAGGCGACGTAGATGCCGGCCGGGGCGGTGAAGCGGTGGTGGGCGCGCAGCGCGGCGGCCAGGTAACCGACCACTCCGAACGGCAGCACGGTGATCGCGGTGATCCGGGTGCAGGCCACGGCCAGGCCCGGGTCGGGCAGGCCGGGGGCGAGCAGTTCGACCAGCTGGGGGGCGCCGAGCGCGGCGGCCAGGGAGAGGCCGGTGAGGGCGAGCAGCAGCCAGGGCAGGGTGGCGCGGACGAGTTGGCGGACGGGGTCGGGGGCGTCCGGGTCCTCCTCGCGCAGCACCAGGGCGAGGGCGAAGGCGGGCACCATGAGGAAGGACATGGCGTCCTCGATGAGCAGCGGCGCGGCCGTCTCCGGGACGGTCCAGGCGACGAGGAAGGCGTCGGTGCCCTGGTTGGCGCCGAAGAAGCGGGCGAGCAGGAGGTCGCGCAGCAGGCCGAGGCCGGAGCCGACCGCGCTGAGCAGGGCGGTGATGCCGAAGGCCTTGGCGAGGAAGCCTCCCCGGGGCACCGGGTCGGGCCCGGCGACCGGGGGTCGGACGGGCGCGCTGCGCGGGACCGGGAGGGTGGGGGCGGCTGCCGGGTGGTCGGTGGTCACCGGGTCCTCGTCCGCTCGTCGCGTTCGGCACCGGCGTCCCCCGCGAGACTGGTCGGCTCCTGCGCGGCGGCGCGGGCCGCGAGGCCGAGGACGACGGAGGTCAGCACGGTGGTCGTGCCGCCGATGTCGGCGTACAGGAAGTCGACCAGCACCCAGGTCAGCAGGGCGAGCGCGGCCAGGGCCGGGCCGTCCCGCCGGCCGGGGCCCGCGGTGCGGCCGCGGCGGCTGCGCAGGCAGCCGAGCAGCAGGCCCAGGAAGAGCGCGAGGTAGGCGGTGATGCCGATCAGGCCCTGTTCGCTGAGCACCAGGAAGTACATGTTGTGCGGCGAGAGCAGCGGTTCGCGCTGGAAGCCGATGGTGGAGTCCTCGGCGTCGCTGCCGGAGGACAGCCGCAGCGGGGCGTGGCTGTCGCGCAGCTTCGGGAAGGCCTTCGGTCCGGCGCCGTGCACGGGGTGGTCCTGCCAGATCCGCCCGGCGGTGGCCCACAGGTCGTAGCGGTCGGAGACGGACTGGTCGGGGGCGGCGGAGACGGAGCCGATCGAGCTGAGGCGTTCGGTGACTCCGGAGGCGCCGAGGCCGAGGCCGCCGACCAGGACGACCGCGGCGGCCAGGCCGAGGACGGCGCCGCGCACCAGCAGCCGGGCGTCGGCGCGCAGCAGCAGGACGGTGACGGCGATGGCGGTGGCGATCCAGCTGCCGCGGCTGAAGGAGACGGCCAGCGGGAAGGCGAGGAAGGCGGCGGCCGCGAACATCGCCCGGCGCAGCCGGACGTTCCCGTCGGGCCCGCGTTCGCCGATGGCCAGGGCGAGGGCGGCCAGCAGCCCGTAGCTGACCACCGTGGACATCGCCATGATGTCCAGCGCGCCGAAGGTGCCGACGGCGCGGATCGGCTGGCCGGTGTAGGAGGCGCCGGTGCGGGTGAGGTACTGGTGGGCGCCGACCACGCCCTGGATCAGCGCGGCGAGCACGAAGGAGCCGAGGACCAGCCGCCGGTCGTCGCGGTCGCGCAGCGAGCAGAGCACGGCGGCGGGCACCAGGACGAACACCTGGGTGAGCCGGACGAAGCCGGTGAGGCTGGTGGCCGGGTCGATCGAGCCGACGGTGGCGACGGCGGTGGCGACCACGATGCCGCCGAACAGCGCGCAGGTGGCGCGGCTGAGAGCGGGCAGCCGGCCGCGCAGCAGGTTCAGCGCGGTGAGGGCGACCAGGGCGAGCGAGGCGACGTCGGCTGCGGTGACGTGGACGGCGGCGGTGACGTCCTTCTCGGTGGTGGGCACGCAGACCAGCAGGACGGTGGCCGCGGCCAGCAGGCTGGGCCGGTCCGCGAGCGCGGGCAGGGCCCGGCGTAAGACGGGGCGCGGGAGGGTCGACAGGGTGAGGGCCACGGGTCAGCTTCCGTCCGGGTGGAGCATCAGGACAGCCGTGCGGCACAGGATCTTGACGTCCTGCCAGAGGCTCCAGCTCTCGATGTAGCGGTTGTCGAAGCGGGCCCGGTCCTCGATCGAGGTGTCCCCGCGCAGGCCGTTGACCTGGGCGAGGCCGGTGAGGCCGACGGGCACCCGGTGGCGGTCCGCGTACTCGGGGTAGGCCTGGCTGAACCGCATGACGAAGTAGGGGCGTTCGGGGCGCGGGCCGACCAGGCTCATGTCGCCGCGCAGGACGTTCCACAGCTGCGGCAGCTCGTCCAGCGAGCTCTTGCGCAGCAGGCGGCCGACGGCGCCCATCCGGTGGTCCTGGGCGATGTTCCAGCGGGTGGCCGACTCGTGTTCGTTGCTGGGGCGCAGGGTGCGGAACTTCAGGACGGTGAAGACCCGGCCGTCCAGCCCGGTGCGCTGCTGGCGGAAGAGCACGCCGGGGCCGGTGTCGAAGCGGACGGCGAGGGCGCAGAGCGCCAGGACGGGGGCGAGCAGCAGCAGGCCGAGGGCGGCGGCGGTGATGTCCAGGGCGCGCTTGACGGCCCAGCCGGGGCGGCTCATGGCCGGGCGGCCGACCCGCAGGCAGGGGAAGCCCCACAGGTGGTCGCCGCCGGAGACCGGGGCGGTGGGCAGCGAGCCGAACTCGCGCAGCGCGGGCACCAGCCAGACCTGGCAGCCGAGCCGGACGGCGTCGCGCAGGGCGGCGGCGGTCTCCGACTCGTCGGCGGCGCCGGCGGTGGCGATCACGTGCTGGATCCGGTGCCGGCGGACCTCGCGCTCGAGGACCTCGCGGCCGCCGAGGACGGGCAGGTCGGTGCCCCCGGCCAGGAGCGGCGGGTCGGCGTCCAGGAAGCCGACCGGGCGCATCCCGTACTCGCCGTGCTCCTTGAGGGCGCCGGCGACCTTGCGGCCGAGCCGGCCGGCGCCGAGCACCAGGGCGGGGCTGGGGCGGCCGCGGCGGATCCGCCGGACCAGGTGGTACAGGACGCCCCGGCCGACGGCGGCGATCAGCAGCTGGGCTCCGAGCAGGACGGTGAGGCGGGCCGGGGTGGCCGGGCCGCAGTCGGGCCAGCGGCCGTCCAGGCAGCCGGCCAGGGTGACCGCGAAGGCGGTGGCGACCACGGCGCGGACGGCCAGCGCGGGCAGTTCGTCGAGGACGGACAGGGTGAGCCTGGTGCGGTAGAGGCCGCCGGCCAGGTTGAGCAGCAGGAGCAGCGGCAGGACGGCGGCGACGCCGAGCAGCGGGGCGAGCGGGGCGTCCGGGTCGATGGCCCGGTTGGCGATGCCGGCGGCGGTGGCCAGCGCGATCGCGTCGACCTGGACCAGAGCGAGCGGCAGGGCGAGCCGGGGCCGGATCGCCCTTCGGTGCCGGCGGGGCGGCGGGACCGCCCTGGTGTGCGCCGACCCGGCCGGCCGGTCGAGCAGCCCGGTGGAGGGCCGCCGCGGGCCCGACAGGGGCCCTCCGGATCGCGGCACGCTGTCGTGGTCAATGGTCATCAGCGCACGAACTCCCCTGCTGTGTGCCCGGGGTGACGACGCCCCGGCACCGATAGGCGTGGAGCGGCCGTCCCGGCCCGGTGGGCGAGGTCCTGACAGCACCTGCTACCGCTGGCGGCTTCCGGTTCTCCCGCGTCGGGCCCGATCGTGGAGCGGCCGGCCGTACGGGACGCGGTCATGATGGGGTCAGGCGCGAATTTCCGGGATGAAATCGAAACGAAGCAGGCAAAATCCGACAATACCGAGTCTGGCCATACGGTCCGGAAGTTGACTTGCCGTTTCATTCCAGCCGCCCATTAATAGGTATTTCCGACTTAACGCCCCGCCCCTATCCGGTTGAGGGTGCGAATACGACAGCGCCTGGCGGGCGGGCATTCACGGCATGTGAAACGATCAGATCCGCTGTGGGACACGGGCCCGGCGCCTCCCGGCGGCCGGACCGGCACCCAGCAGATGGCGGTACAGGACGTCCACCTGTTCGACCACCGTGCGGACGTCATGCCGGGCCACCACGTGGTCGCGCAGACGGGCGCCGCGTCGCTCGCATTCGATCGGATCGGACAGCGCTTCCGCCATTCGGGTGGCGAGCGCGGTCGGGTCCTCCGAGGGCACCACCGCCTGCTCCCGCGCCGCCTGCGGCAGGCACTCGCGCGCCCCCGGCACGTCGGTCAGCAGCACCGGACGGGCGGCCGCCATCGCCTCCAGCGGGGCCAGCGCCATGCCCTCCCAGCGCGAGGGCAGCACCACCAGATCGGCCGCCGCCAGCCACGGGCGCGGGTCCGGCACGTCCCCGACCAGCCGGACCCGGGACGGCTCGGCCGTCTCCCGCACCGACTCCGCGATCCGCTGTTCGTCGGGACCGCCGCCGACCAGCGCCAACCGGGCCTGCGGAACCCGCCGCAGTACCTCCGGCCAGGCCGCCATCAGCACGTCCTGGCCCTTCTGCCGGCACAGGCGCCCGACGCAGACCGCCAGCGGGGCGTCCAGCTCCAGGCCGAGCGCGATCCGGGCGGCCCGGCGGTCGGCGGGCGCGTAGTGGCGCACGTCCACGCCGTTGGGCACCACCGCCCAGTCGGCGTGCATCCCGGCGGCGACGCCGTCCGCGCGTTCCTGGACGCTGACGCACAGCAGCCGGTGCGCCCAGCGGGTCGCGAAGCGCTCCCAGCGCAGAGTGGCGGCGGCCATCGCGCCGTCCACGGCGGCGAAGGACCAGGCGTGCGGCTGGAAGACGGTCGGCACCG
Organism: Kitasatospora sp. NPDC029312; assembly: GCF_055569215.1. Lineage (NCBI taxonomy): Bacteria > Bacillati > Actinomycetota > Actinomycetes > Kitasatosporales > Streptomycetaceae > Kitasatospora > Kitasatospora sp. NPDC029312. Next base: position 53,664 of record NZ_JBVHXY010000051.1, read on the forward strand.
CTCCGCGCACGGCCAGCCGGCCGGCCAGTCCGGCCTTGGCACTGTGCAGGTGGACCACGTCGGGCCCGGCGGCCCGGACGATCCGGCGCAGCCGCCAGGCCTCGGCGGCGGTGGAGGGGCCGGGCGAGGGGGGGGGGGGGGGGGGGGGGGGGGGGGGGGGGGGCGGGGCGCCCCCCCCCCCCCCCCCCACCCTCCCCCCCCCCCCCCCCCCCCCCCCCCCCCCCCCCCCCCCCCCGCTACCGGGAAGGGCACGCCACGCGCCGCCTGACGTGCCCGTGTGG
>NZ_JBVHXY010000052.1:0-23568 GCF_055569215.1 Kitasatospora sp. NPDC029312
CCCCCCCCCCCCTCCCCCCCCCCCCCCCCCCCCCCCCCCCCCCCCCCCCCCCCCCCCCCCCCCCCCCCCCCCCCCCCCCCCCCCCCCCCCCCCCCGTGCCCGCCCGTACGGCGTCACGGCTCCTGGGGGAGCAGCACCCACAGGGCGAGGTAGAGCAGGAACTGCGGGCCGGGGAGCAGGCACGAGAGCAGGAAGATCAAGCGGACGGTCCACGGGGTCAGGCCGAAGCGCTCGGCGATCCCGGCGCAGACGCCGGCGATGACGCGGTTGTGGCGGGGACGGGCGAGGCGGGCACTCATGTCTGCTCCTTGGGCCGGGCCCGGTCCGGCTGGTCCGGCGGGCGTACTTCCATACTCGCCGTCCGACGGCCCGGAAACCTCCGCCCACCAGGCGATTCCCGACCCCGACGGGTCACCGGGGAGGCGTAGCCGGACGTCGGGGTCCGGCTCAGGGGAACCCTGAGGCCGAACGCCTCCGCGGGCCCGGGCCGACAGCCGCCCGGCCGCCACCCGGCCGCCGCCGGAGCGCCGCCGGGGTGCGAACGTCCGTTCGCACGGTGGTCCGACCAGAGGGATATGATTCCGCGGTCGCTGATCGGCGGGGGGCGGTCCGGCGGCACTTACCCGGCCGCAAACGACCCCTCACACCTGCGATTTCGCACTCTTCTCGGGCTCCGCCCGAATTCCTCGTGAGGTTCCGTTGCGCAGTCAGTCCCGCAGTCTCCTCGCGGTGGCCGCCGCTTCCGCCCTGGTCGCCGGTCTCGCCCTGGCCTCGGCCCCGGCCGTCTACGCGACCCCGACGACCGGCCCCACCGCACCGGGCTCCACCGGCCCGGCCTCCACCGCCCCCGCCCCCGCCCCCGCCCCCGCGCCGGCGCCGTACGGCACGGCCTCGCCCGTCACGATCACCACGACCGGCTTCCCGGCCGCGATCACGGCGGGCAGCACGATCGAGTTCGGCTCGACCCTCAAGAACACGGCCGACCACCAGATGGACGTCACGACCGATTTCGTCATCGCGACCGTCGGCGTCGGCGTGCGGGAGAGCCAGCTCAAGCTGCAGGTCCAGAAGCCGGGCAGCACCCAGTGGCAGGACGCCAAGCTCCGTCCGGGCTCCACCACCGGGGCGTGGTGGGAGCTCGACCCCTTCGCCACCCGGCTCCACCTGGCGGCCGGCGCCGAGGCCACCTACCGGCTGCGGCTGACCTTCGCCGCCGACGCCGCTCCCGGCCAGGCCTCCGCGGGGCTGACCGCGGTGGTCTCGGACCCGACGCTGCCGCCCGAGCAGCGCATCGGCCATGCCTCCGGCGGCACCCCGGCCTTCACCATCCTTCCGGTCGGCGGTCCCAGCACCCCGGCCCCGGTCGGACTCCCGGACGTCAAGGTCGAGGGCGTCCCCGCCTCCTTCACCGCCGGCGGCGAGGCGAAGCCGTTCACCGTGGTCTACAGCAACCACACCGGAACGGACCTCAGGGTCGTCCCGGCGATCGTCTTCCAGGGCGAGGGGCTGCTCCGCGCGGACATGGTCAGGCTCGAGTTCCAGACCCGGGCGGGCGAATGGATCGCGGGCACGCCGGACGGCTACGAACTCCCCAACAGCCAGCTGGCGGTGGAACTGCGCAGCGGCTCCAAGGAAGCCGACGTCATCCCGCTGCCCGACGGCCAGAGCCGGACGGTCGACCTGCGGCTCGCCTGGACCAAGGACGCCCCGGCAGCCGCCGAATCGGTCCTCGCCAACGGGTACAGCCTGGCCGGCCCGGGCGGGACCGAACGCGGGACCTCCAGCCCGAGGGTCGGCTTCCGGATCGAAGCCGCAGCGGGCTCCACCGCCCCGCCCCCGACTGCCCCGGCCGCCGAGCCGTCCACCGTGCCGGCCCTGCCGGCCGCGCAGCTCACCACCGGGGCACCGAGCCCGGCGGCCGCCACCACGCAGTCCGATCCGGGCTCCGGTGACAGCGCCCGGCCCGCCGCGGCCCCGGCCGCCGCGACCGACACCCGCCTGGCCTCCACCGGCGGCGGCCCCTCCTCCGCCCCGATGGCGATCACCGGCGCGACGGCGATCGCCCTCGGCATCGGCACCGTGGTCGTGGCACGCCGCCGCAAGGCCGCCGGGAACTGACCCGAGACGCCGGAAGGCCCGCCCGTCCCCCGCTGTGTCAGCGGGGGACGGGCGGGCCTTCCATCGTCGTAGGCGCGATCAGCCGGCCGGGTGCTGCGACGCCTCCGGCTGGCCGGGCTGGGCGTACGGGTTCCCCGCCACCGGCTGCGCGGGAACGGCCGGCTGGTACGGCGCGGCGCCCTGCGGCGGGACGGGCTGCCCGGTCTGCGGGGCGTTCGGGTTGTACGGAGCGGCCTGCTGCGCGTTGGGGTTGTACGGCGCGTTCGGGTCGTACGCCCCGACCGGCTGGGCCGTCGGCTGGTTCTTCGCGTTGCTGCGCTCGACGATCGCCTTCACCGAGGCGACGATCACCGCGACCGGCAGGATGAACGCCTGGAAGAAGATCCGGTACTCGCCGCCGTCGAAGACGAAGGCGAGGTAGTAGGCGTACCCCAGGAAGCCGAGGCCGACGAGCACGTTCAGGATCCGCATACCGGCCTTCAGCGAGCCGATCACGGCCCCGAGGGCCAGCATGATGGCGCCGCTGAGCGCGAGCAGGACGACGTACCAGGAGAACAGCGGCTCAGCGCCGAAGTCGAGATTATTCAAGGGGGGTTTTCCTGTGGGAGGAAGAAAAACGGCGGGAACCGTTCGGGGACGAGAGCGCACAGTACTAAAGGCGGCTGACATCCGTCGCCGCGTTTTCATCACGGTGTCGTTGCGCTGAGCTGGAACGGCAATTGACGAGGTGGGAAATGACTGGCTATGAGGTGCTGAGGGTCTTTTGCGGGCCTGGCGGGGAGTACGGCAATGAGCTCGGTGTGGTGCGTGAGGGTGCCGCCGTGCCGGGGCGGGCGGAGCGGCAGGCCGTCGCGGGTGAACTGGGTTTCAGTGAGACGGTGTTCGTCGATGACCCGGTGCGGGGTGAGGTCGACATCTACACTCCGAGCGTGCGGCTGCCCTTCGCGGGCCATCCCTGCGTCGGGGTGGCGTGGCTGCTCGGTGTGGACCGGTTGGTGACCGCTGCCGGGCCGGTCGGCGTCCGGCGCGAGGACGGGCTGACCCGGATCGCGGCCCGGCCGGAGTGGGCTCCGGGGCGCACTCTGCGGCAGTACGGTTCGGCGGCCGAGGTGGATGCGCTGCGGGTGCCGCCGCCCGGGGAGTGGGTCTACGCCTGGGCCTGGCAGGACGAGGCGGCCGGTACGGTCCGGGCTCGGGCCTTTCCCGGCCGGGGTGACGGGATCGACGAGGACGAGGCGACGGGCGCGGCCGCCCTGCTGCTGACCGCCCGGCTCGGGCGGGCGCTGACCATCACCCAGGGCCGGGGCTCACAGCTGATGACCGCGCCGCGGCCAGGTGGGCTGGTCGAGGTCGGCGGGCGGGTGGTGCGGGCGGGCGCTCAGCGGGCCGGGGGAGTGGGCTCCGCGTAGGCGTGCGGGCGGGCCGCGGGCGCGACGGTCACCGTCGGGGTAGTGGCGGCGGGTACCGGGCGGCCGGCCAGGACGGTGGCCCGCGGCGTCCGCGGCGTCGACCGGCGGCCGTCCCGCAGCAGGTGGCGCAGGCCGGGGACGAGGGCGACGTGGGCGATCACCACGCCGATCACGGCGAACAGTATGTGGTCCACGTTGAGGACGTGCCCGGGCGCCCAGGAGGAGAGGAACTCGAGGCCGGTCGCCAGCAGGGCGGAGACGCCGGTGGTGCGCAGGAAGGACGGCAGCCAGGGGGCCCGGACCCGGCCGCCGGCCAGGGGGAGCAGGACGCCGAGCGGGGCGAGCAGCAGGAGCTCGCCGGCCACCTGCCAGGCGGTGGAGGAGCGGAGCGAGGCGAGCGGGGTGAGGTTGGCGTCGTACACCCAGGCCACCGGCAGGGGTCTGAGCACCAGCCAGAGCGCCAGCGTCAGGTGGAGGGCCAGGCCCGCCAGTCCTGCCAGCCGGAGGGGACGGTGGACGGCCGTCGCCGGCTCCGTCTCGGTCCGTGCGCCGGAACGCTCGTCGCGTGTCCCGGGGGCCGTCCTCGGACTTCCGTCCGCCGGGCGGCGGGCCCCAGTGCCATCTCGCTGCACGGGGGGAAGGACGTGGACCGGTGGCACGGCGGTTCCCCGCCGGGCGTGAACATTTCCGGGCACGCTCCTTCGCGCCGCACTCTCACTTGCAGGGGGAGACTGTCGGCACCGCGCTGAACACGTTGTCGGGCGGCGGCGAGCCCGGCGCCACCGGGGTGCGCGAGGGGCTGGGGCTCGCGCCCGTCCGCGTGGCCGTGCCGCGGGCCGGCGTGGTGGCGGGCGCCGGGACCGACGGGGTGGCCAGGGCGGTCGGTACGTGCGGGGTGGTCGGGCAGGCCGTCCGGCTGGCGGGCGCGCCGGCGTCGACCGGCACGGCGGTCGGCCGGATGCCGCAGCCGGAGGCGAGTGCGAGCAGGAGCAGCACGCCGGCGGCGCGGTGCACGCTGGTACGGGTCGGGGGGGTCACGTGGTGTCCTTGTGCTCGGCGGCGTCGCCGGCGGGGCCGCCTTCGGCCTCGCCCGCGGACGGCGGGGGCGGCGGGGTCAGCGGGAGCGTCAGGGTGAACACCGCGCCGACCTCCCCGTTCGCCGCCGTGATCGTCCCCCCGTGGATCCGGGCGTTGGCCATCGCGATGGACAGCCCCAGGCCGCTGCCCTCGGAACGGGCCCGCCCCCGGTCGGCCTTGTAGAAGCGGTCGAAGACCAGCGGCAGCACGTCCTCCGGGATGCCGGGACCGCTGTCGGAGACCTCGACCACGACCGAGTCCTCGGTCTGCCGGACCTTGACCCGCACCGGCGAGCCGCCGTGCTTGAGGGCGTTGCCGATCAGGTTGGCGAAGACCACGTCCAGCCGGCGCGGGTCGACGACGGCCAGGATGCCGCGCGGGGCGTCCAGTTCGACCGCGTCGTACCAGGCGCGGCCGTCGATGCAGGACATGATCAGGTCGGCGATGTCCACCTCGTCGGCGACCAGTTTGGCGGTGCCGGCGTCGAACCGGGTCACCTCCATCAGGTTCTCCACCAGGTCGGACAGCCGCCGGGTCTCGCTCACCACGAGCCGTACGGCCGGCTCGATCATCGGGTCCAGCGACTCGGCCTCGTCCTCCAGGATGTCCGTCACCGCGGTCATCGCGGTCAGCGGGGTGCGTAGCTCGTGCGACATGTCGGCGACGAACCGTCGGCTCTGCGCCTCGCGCGCGCTCAGCTCCTCGACCTGCTCGTGCAGCGACTCCGCGGCCCGGTTGAAGGTCCGGGCGAGGTCGGCGAGCTCGTCCGAGCCCTCGACCTCCAACCGGGTGTCCAGGTGTCCCTGGCCGAGCCGCCGGGCGGCCTCGCCGAGCCGCTTGACCGGCCGCAGAACCGTCGCCGAGGCGGCCTGGGCGAGCAGCGCCGAGCCGATCAGCGCGAGCAGGGTCGCGATGGCCAGCGACCAGCTCAGCGTGTTGAGGTCGGCCCGCTCGTTCTCCAGCGACTTGAACACGTACGCCGTCGGCCCGTTCGGCACCACCTTGGTGCCGCCGATCAGGAACGGCCGGCCCTGCAGGTTCTGCCGCTGCCAGTACAGGTGGTACGGGTACGGGTTGGTCTCGCTGACCTCGCGCGGCTTGGCGACGGTGGACTGCAGCGCCGCCGGCACGTCGGCCAGCGTGTAGTGCGTCGGGTCCGAGGAGGCCGGGCACTCCGGGTGCGCCGAGTCGACCACCACCACGTCGTAGCTCAGTCCGGAGCTGGCCACGTTGGACGCCAGCGCGGCGAGGTCCGGGCAACTGGCGTTCAGCGGCAGCTCGGAGACGTTGCGGCTGAGCGAGACCCGGAAGTCGTTCAGCGCCGTGTCCTGGGCGCGCTTGAGCACGGCGTCGCGGTTGAGCCAGTACGCGATGCCGGAGGCCGAGACGGCGGCGAGCAGCGCGACCGCCGCGAATACCGCGATCAGCCGCACCCGCAGGGAGCGCAGCGTCCGCCACCGGCCCGCGGAGAACCGCCGGGCAGTCTGCTGTTGGTCAGTCACAAGAGCCTGTCGTCGTACGGGAGTTCAGAATGCCGGGGGTGAGTGGTCAGGCCGTCGGCGGATCCAGCCGGTAGCCGACGCCGCGCACGGTGCGGATCAGCGTCGGCGCGGACGGCACGTCCTCGACTTTCGCCCGCAGCCGCTGGACGCAGGCGTCCACCAGCCGGGAGTCGCCGAGGTAGTCGTGCTCCCAGACCAGTCGCAGCAGCTGCTGGCGGGAGAGCGCCTGCCCGGGCCGACGACTGAGCTCCAGCAGCAGCCGCAGTTCGGTCGGGGTGAGCTGGAGGTCCTGGCCGTCCTTGGTGACGGTCATCGCGGCCCGGTCGATCACCACGCTCCCGTAGGCGGAGGAGTCCGAGCTCTCCCGTTCGCCGCGCCGCAGCACGGCCCGGATCCGGGCGTCCAGGACGCGCGGCTGCACCGGCTTGACCACGTAGTCGTCGGCGCCGGACTCCAGGCCCACCACCACGTCGATGTCGTCGGAACGCGCGGTGAGCAGGATGATCGGCAGCTGGTCGGTGCGGCGGATCCGGCGGCACACCTCGAAGCCGTCGATGCCGGGCAGCATGACGTCCAGCACGATCAGGTCGGGCCGCTGCTCCTTGAAGAGCCTCAGACCGTCCTCACCGGAGGCGGCGGTGGCCACGCGGTGGCCCTGGCGGGTGAGGGCGAGTTCGAGGCCGGTCCGGATGGCGTCGTCGTCCTCGATCAGAAGGAGGAATGGCACGGCCCCATTTTGGCCCACGGGGAGCGTCGAATCACCCCCCGACCGGTCACCCTGCGCGCGGGAACCGGAAGGGCGGCCACCGGCGTCCGGTACGGAGGGAGCCGGACCGGGACGAAAGGCCCGCCCCTGTGACACCCCTGTGACAGTCGACGGACAGCGCCATCACAACCGCCGGGCAGGATTTTCCATGTCGCCGCAGGACAGCGGGCCGCAAGGGCCGGCTGGAGGGCGGCAACAGGAACCGCTCGTACCGACCCAGGGGGCGCACGATGAACGCCACGCTTCAGACCCGGACCAACCCGGCTCTCCGCACCGCGCGTTCCTCAGCGACCGCCCCTCGGACCCGGTACGAGGTCAGGACCGACGAGAACTCCGGTGCCGTGACCGTACGGGGGTGCGCGCACAGCACCGGTGGAAACCCTGTCGCCCGCCGGATGAGCGGCGGCGGCAGGACGGGGGAGCTGTACGGGATCGGCCGACTGGGGAGTGCGGCCGACTCCGCCACCACCCTCACGCTGCGGGGCATCCTCCCCGTCCGCGTCGAGGGCACGGACACCCCGGGGGGGACCAGGGGGACCGGGGGGAGCAACGGCCTGCGGACGGTCGGTTCGGGGGAATCGGCCGGTCGCGAGGCCGCCGGTGCGACGCTGCTGCGGCTGAATCCCGCACCGGCCCGCACCACCGAGGCGGGACAGGGAGACGCGCAGGGGGAGCACCCGGCCGTCGCGGAGGACCACATCACGGAGTTCACCGCGTACGTGCGCGAGCGCCGCGCCTCCCTGTACGCCACGGCGTACCACCTCACCGGTGACCGCTACGAGGCCGAGGACCTGCTGCAGAGCGCGCTCTTCAGCACCTACCGGGCCTGGGGCCGGATCACCGACAAGGCCGCGGTCGGCGGGTACCTCCGCCGCACCATGACCAACCTGCACATCTCCGCCTGGCGGCGCCGCAAGGTCAACGAGTACCCGACCGAGGAGCTGCCGGAGACGGCCGGCGACACCGACGCGATGGGCGGCACCGAGCTGCGCACCGTGCTGTGGCAGGCGCTGGCCAAGCTGCCGGAGAACCAGCGGACCATGCTGGTGCTGCGGTACTACGAGGGCAAGACCGACCCGGAGATCGCCGACGTCCTGGGGATCAGCGTCGGCACGGTCAAGAGCAGCATCTGGCGCGCGCTGCGCCGGCTGCGCGACGACGAGCACCTGAACAAGTCGGGCGACACCGCCCGGGCGTTCGGCGAGCTGGTCGCGTAGGGCGCACGGAGGACTCCCGTCGGGGGACGGGTAGCGGACGGTCGCGGTTCGGGGGCACCGACTCGGGGGAGCGGGTGCCCGTGGGGAGCCGAGAGCCGTTCGGGAAGGCGACGGGCCCGGTGCGGGGGAGACGCACCGGGCCCGTCGTCGTCGTCGTTTCATGGGCCTTCGGCCCGGCCGAGCGGCTCGGGGGCCGGTTCAGACGGCGGAGAGCTCCCGCCGTCCGGCCGCCGCGCGGACCCGCCGCTCGGCCTCCGGCCCGGCACACGGGTACGAGCCCAGCGCGACCTGCCGCCCGACGATGGAGCGCTCGGCCCGCATCAGCCGGTAGCCCCGGCGCAGCAGCACCGGCAGCGACTTGCGGCCCTCGCGGACGTCCCGGCGCAGCCGGCGCCAGGCCGTGGTGAGCGCGCCGTTGCGCAGGCAGAGGGCGTCGCCGAGCAGGCCCTCGGCGGCGCACTCCGCGACGATCTCGGCGGCGAAGATGCCCTCCGCGATGAACGCCGACGCGCCGCCCAGGTCCAGGGCCCGGGTGTCGATCCGGCCGTTGTCAGGGATCGAGTACACCGGCACGTCCGTGCACCCGTGCTCGTACAGCGCGCGGATCGCGGCGATGGCCTGGTCCCGGTGCCAGGCGAGCGGGGAGTCCCAGTCCACGGCGCCGTCGGGCAGCCGGGGCAGGGTGGGGTCGTCCCCGTCCTTGTAGAAGTCGTCCAGCTGGAGCACCGGCAGGCCGGTGCGCTCGGCGAGCGAGGACTTCCCCGATCCGGAGGGCCCGGAGAGCAGGATCACCCGGGCGCGGGCCGGCGGGGCGGGGTTCAGGGGGGAGTCACTCACGGGACACCAGTCTGACGCATGGCGGCCGGTTGCCGAAACCCGTGTGCCCGCCGGAACACCGACGGACCCGCGCCAGGGGGGGGAGAGGCGCGGGTCCGTCCAATGACCGTCCGGGCCCTGGGGGGGTGAGGGCACTGAGGACGGCCAGTCTGTGGAGTTGTTGCCGAACGGCGACGGAGGGTCAGATGCCCATCGGGTGCCAGACCGTCTTCGTCTCCAGGAAGGAGAGTAGCCGGTCCGTACCGGGCGCATTCGTCCAGTCCTGGGCGAACGGGTCCAGCTGCGGACGGACCACCCGCTTCAGGGTATCCGCGGCGGCCGCCTCCAGGGCGGGCGCCGCGCCGGGGCCGTCGGAGGCGATGGCCCCGGTGAGGTCCAGCGCGTTGACGTCCTGGTGGGAGGCCAGGGTGGGCGCGATGTCCGCGGTCTTGCCCGAGATGATGTTGACCACGCCGCCCGGGACGTCCGAGGTGGCCAGCACCTCGCCCAGCGACAGCGCGGGCAGCGGGGCGTCCGCGGCGGCCGCGACCACGACCGTGTTGCCGGTGGCGATCGCCGGGGCGATCACCGAGACCAGGCCGAGCAGCGAGTGCCCGTACCCGGCCTGCGGGGCGACGATCCCGACCACGCCGGTCGGCTCCGGGGTGGACAGGTTGAAGTACGGGCCGGCGACGGGGTTGGCGCCGCCCACGATCTGGGCGACCTTGTCCGTCCAGCCCGCGTACCAGACCCAGCGGTCGATCGCGGCGTCCACCAGCGCGGCGGCCTTCTTCGGGCCGATGCCCTCGGCGGCGGCCACCTCGGCGGCGAACTGCTCGCGCCGGCCCTGCAGCATCTCGGCCACCCGGTACAGCACCTGGCCGCGGTTGTAGGCGGTGGTGCCGGCCCAGCCCTTGACCGCCGCGCGGGCGGCCACGACGGCGTCGCGGGCGTCCTTGCGGGTGCCCAGCGGGGCGTTGGCGAGCCACTCGCCCTTCGAGTCAGTCACCTCGTACACCCGCCCGCTCTCGGAGCGCGGGAACTTCCCGCCGACGTACAGCTTGTAGGTCTTGAAGACCTGGATCCGCGCAGGGGCGTCAACACGCGTCGCGACATCAGACATCGAGGTAGGCCTCCAGACCGTGGCGGCCACCCTCGCGGCCGTAGCCCGACTCCTTGTAGCCGCCGAACGGCGAGGTCGGGTCGAACTTGTTGAAGGTGTTGGCCCAGACCACGCCGGCCTTGAGCTTGTCGGCCATCCAGAGGATGCGCGAGCCCTTCTCCGTCCAGATGCCGGCGGAGAGGCCGTACGGCGTGTTGTTGGCCTTCGCGACCGCCTCTTCGGGGGTGCGGAAGGTCAGCACGGACAGCACCGGGCCGAAGATCTCCTCCTGGGCGATCCGGTGGGCCTGGCTGACGCCGGTGAACAGGGTCGGCTTGAACCAGAAGCCGGTGCCCGGGAGCTCGCAGGCCGGCGACCAGCGCTCGGCGCCCTCGGCCTCGCCGGCCTCGGTCAGCGCGGTGATCCGGGCCAGCTGCTCGGCGGAGTTGATGGCGCCGATGTCGGTGTTCTTGTCCAGCGGGTCGCCGACCCGCAGGGTGCCCATCCGGCGCTTCAGGGCGTCCAGCAGCTCGTCCTGAATCGACTCCTGGACCAGCAGGCGCGAGCCCGCGCAGCAGACGTGGCCCTGGTTGAAGAAGATGCCGTTGACGATGCCCTCGACCGCCTGGTCGAGCGGCGCGTCGTCGAAGACGATGTTGGCGGCCTTGCCGCCCAGCTCCAGCGACAGCTTCTTGCGGGTGCCGGCCAGCTGCTTGGCGATCGCCCGGCCGACCGGGGTGGAGCCGGTGAAGGCGACCTTGTTGACGTCCGGGTGGGCCGTCAGCGCGGCGCCGGTGCGGCCGTCACCGGTGACGATGTTGACGACGCCCTTCGGCAGGCCGGCCTGGCGGCAGATCTCGGCGAAGCGCAGCGCGGTCAGCGGGGTGGTCTCGGCGGGCTTCAGGACGACCGTGTTGCCGGTCGCCAGCGCGGGCGCGATCTTCCACGCCAGCATCAGCAGCGGGAAGTTCCACGGGATGACCTGGCCGGCCACGCCCAGCGGCTTCGGGCTCGGGCCGAAGCCCGCGTAGTCCAGCTTGTCCGCCCAGCCGGCGTAGTAGAAGAAGTGCGCGGCGACCAGCGGCAGGTCGACGTCGCGGGTCTCGCGGATCGGCTTGCCGTTGTCGATCGACTCCAGCACGGCGAGCTCGCGGCTGCGCTCCTGGATGACCCGGGCGATCCGGAACAGGTACTTGGCGCGCTCGCTGCCGGGCAGCGCCGACCAGTCGGCGAAGGCCCTGCGGGCGGCGGCGACGGCGCGGTCCACGTCCTCGTCGGTGCCCTGGGCGAACTCGGCGAGCACCTGCTCGGTGGCCGGGTTGACCGTCTTCAAGGCCTCGCTGCCGGAGGAGTCGACGAACTCGCCGCCGATGAAGTGGCCGTAGGAGGTGGCGATGTCACCCGCGGCGGCGGGGGACTCGGGGGCCGGGGCGTACTCGAAGAGGCCGGACGTGCGCACGGGCTCCTCGGTGGTCTTCTTCTTGGCCATGGTGATCAGTCCACCGTCACGTAGTCGGGGCCGGAGTAGCGTCCGGTGGTGAGCTTCTGGCGCTGCATCAGCAGGTCGTTCAGCAGGCTGGAGGCGCCGAAGCGGAACCAGTGCGGGCTCAGCCAGTCGTCGCCGAGGGTCTCGTTGACCATCACCAGGTACTTCATGGCGTCCTTGGTGGTCTTGATCCCGCCGGCGGGCTTCACACCGACCTGGACGCCGGTCTGCGCGCGGAAGTCGCGGACCGCCTCCAGCATCAGCAGGGTGACCGGCGGGGTCGCGTTGACGGCGACCTTGCCGGTGGAGGTCTTGATGAAGTCGGCACCGGCCAGCATCGCCAGCCAGGAGACGCGGCGCACGTTGTCGTACGTCTGCAGCTCGCCGGTCTCGAAGATCACCTTGAGGTGGGCGGAGCTGCCGTCGGCGCGCTTGCACGCCTCCTTGACGGCGACGATCTCGTTGAAGACGTCGAGGTAGCGGCCGGAGAGGAAGGCGCCCCGGTCGATCACCATGTCGATCTCGTCGGCGCCCGCGGCCACCGCGTCGGCGGTGTCGGCGAGCTTGACCGGGAGGGCGGCGCGGCCGGCCGGGAAGGCGGTGGCCACGGAGGCGACCTGGATGTCGGTGCCGCGCAGGGCGTCCTTCGCGGTGGCGACCATGTCCGGGTAGACACAGATGGCGGCGACGCGCGGGGTGGTCGGGTCGGTCGGGTCGGGGGTCCTGCCCTTCGCGCACAGGGCGCGAACCTTGCCGACCGTGTCCGCGCCCTCGAGCGTGGTGAGGTCGATCATGGAGATCGCCAGGTCGATGGCGTTGGCCTTCGCCGTGGACTTGATCGAGCGGGTACCGAGGGTGGCGGCACGCGCCTCCAGGCCGACCTGGTCGACGCCGGGCAGGCCGTGCAGGAAGCGGCGGAGCGAGGCCTCGGACGCCGCAACGTCCGCGAGGCCGCTGCCCGCAACGCCGAGGGCATTGGCTGCAACAGTGGACATAGTCACCAGACCAGCATATCTACGCGCGTAGCCGACCGCTAGGGTGCCTGCCTTTCGTGGCCGGACCGAGACCTCCAGGTGGGGGGCATGGGGCAGAATCGACGCCATGACCGAATCCGACGGCAAGCCCCACCAGGGCTCGGCCGCCCCCGACGGGGAGCCCGAGTACGCGGACCGCGTGTACCGCTCCGTCCCCGGCGTCATCTCCGGCGTGTTCCTGCTGGCCGTCGCCGCCTGGGTGATCGGCGACGCGGTGGCGACCGGCACCGGGAAGACCCCGTTCATCGCCCTCGCGGCCGTACCGGTGTTCGCCCTCCCGGTGATCGCCTACACGCTGCGCCCGATGGTCCGGGCCGACGCCCGCCGCCTGCTCGTCCGCAACCCGTGGCGGACCATCACCGCCCCCTGGGCCTCGGTCGACGCCCTGCGCGCGGGCTACTCGGTCGAGCTCCTGGCCGGCGGCGGGAAGTACCAGGTCTGGGCCGTCCCGGTCTCGCTGCGCCAGCGCAAGCGCGCCAACCGCATCCGGACCACCGACGCCGCCGAGCACGCCTCCCGGATGGGCATGGTCTTCGGCCGCCAGAGCAACCCGGTCGTCCAGGGTTCGCCGGACCCGACCCGCGCCTGGTCGGACCAGGTCACCGACGTCCTCCAGGAGATGGCCGAGCGCAACGCCGACCGTCCCGCCGCCGCGGGCCCCCTGGTGGTCCGGTGGTGCTGGTGGATCATCGCGCCCACGCTGCTCGGGCTCGCCGCGCTGATCGCGGTGATCCTGGCCTGACCCGGGGGAACGCGTACGAAGACGCATACGAAAGGGCCCGCCGGCGCGTACCGGCGGGCCCTTTTCGGATCGCGGGGGCGGATCGGGGCGGGTCAGATGCCCGCGGCCCGGCCCAGGTCCCGCTTGATGGCGTCGAGGAGGTCGGCGGCGCGGCCGCGGGTGGCGGCGAGGTCGGCCGCGGAGGCGACCGGGAGGACGACCTCCAGGTAGCACTTGAGCTTGGGCTCGGTGCCGGAGGGGCGGACCACGATGCGGGCCGAGCGGACGGCCTCGCCGTCGAGGTAGTAGCGCAGGCCGTCGGTCGGCGGCAGGTCCGCGGAGCCGGCCGACAGGTCGTCGGCGCGGGTGACGGTCAGGCCCGCCAGGACGGTCGGCGGCTGCTCGCGCAGTCGGCGCATGGCGTCGGCGATCAGCGAGAGGTCCTGGACCCGCACCGAGAGCTGGTCGGTGGCGTGCAGGCCGTGCTCCAGCGCCAGGTCGTCCAGCAGGTCGGTCAGGGTGCGGCCGGACCGCTTGAGCGTCGCGGCGAGTTCGGCGACCAGCAGGGCGGCGGTGATGCCGTCCTTGTCCCGGACGCCCTGCGGGTCGACGCAGTAGCCGAGCGCCTCCTCGTAGCCGTAACGCAGGCCCTCGGCGCGGGAGAGCCACTTGAAGCCGGTCAGCGTCTCGGCGTAGTCCAGGCCCGCGGCCTCGGCGATCCGGCCGAGCAGGGTGGCGGAGACGATCGTGGTGGCGAAGGTGCCCTCGACCTTCTTGGCGACCAGCGCCGAGCCGAGCAGCGCGCCGACCTCGTCGCCGCGCAGCATCCGCCACCCGGCGGTGCCGTTGCCGCTGCCGGCCGCGTTGCCGTGGAGGGGGACGGCCACCGCGCAGCGGTCCGCGTCCGGGTCGTTGGCGATCACGATGTCCGGGCCGACCTCGGCGGCGGTGCGGAAGGCGAGGTCCATCGCCCCCGGCTCCTCCGGGTTCGGGAAGGCCACGGTCGGGAAGTCCGGGTCGGGCTCGGCCTGCTCGGCGACCACGGTGGGCGCCGGGAAGCCGGCCCGGCGGAAGGCGGCGACCAGGGTGTCGCGGCCGACGCCGTGCATCGGGGTGTAGACCACGTCCAGCTCGCGCGGGCTGTGGGCGTCGACGATGGAGACGGCACGGGTCAGGTAGGCCTCGACGACGTCCTCGCCGAGCACCTCCCAGCCGTCCTCGGCGCGCGGGACGTCGTCCAGCGAGCCGATCGCGTCGATCTCGGCGGCGATCCCGGCGTCGGCCGGCGGGACGATCTGCGAGCCGTCGCCCAGGTAGACCTTGTAGCCGTTGTCCTGCGGCGGGTTGTGGCTCGCGGTGACGGTCACCCCGGCGGCCGCGCCGAGGTGGCGGACGGCGAAGGCGAGCACCGGGGTCGGCAGCGGGCGCGGCAGCAGCGCGGCGCGCAGGCCGGCCCCGACCACCACGGCGGCGGTGTCGCGGGCGAAGTCGTACGACTTGTGCCGGGCGTCGTAGCCGATGACGACCAGGTCGCCCAGGTTCTCCTTCTTGACGTACGCGACCAGGCCGGCCGCGGCCCGGATCACCACGGCGCGGTTCATCCGCATCGGGCCGGCGCCGAGTTCGCCGCGCAGTCCGGCGGTGCCGAACTGCAGGCGGTCGGCGAAGCGCCCGGCGAGCTCGGACCAGGCGAGCGTGCCGTCCTCCTCGGCCTCCGGGGCCTCGGCCCGGGCCAGCAGGGCGGTCAGTTCCTCGCGGGTCTGCGGGTCGGGGTCCTCGGCCAGCCAGGTCCGGGCCCGGGCGAGGAGGTCGGTGGTGGGTGCCTGCGTCATGTTGCCAGCTCCATCGGGAAGTGCGTCGGTGTGTCGGCCTGAGGGTTCCGCGCAAGACGGGAAGAAGTGTGCACATGCGGACGGGGCCCGCGGGAAGGCGTGATCAGCGGATCACGCCGCCCGTGGGCCCCGTCACTCATGATTCTGCGCCCGGGAGGCGTCAGATCCGCTCCAGGACCTTCGCCAGCAGCTCGCCCATGCGCTCGGCGGAGGCCTTGCCGGCCTCCAGCACCTCTTCGTGGTTGAGCGGCTCACCGGTCATGCCGGCGGCCAGGTTGGTGACCAGGGAGATGCCGAGCACCTCGGTGCCGGCCTCGCGGGCCGCGATGGCCTCCAGGGTGGTGGACATGCCGACCAGCTCGCCGCCGATGACCCGGGCCATGTTGACCTCGGCCGGGGTCTCGTAGTGCGGGCCGCGGAACTGGACGTAGACGGCCTCGTCCAGGCTCGGGTCGACCTCGCGGCACAGCGCGCGCAGGCGCCTGGAGTACAGGTCGGTGAGGTCGACGAAGTTGGCGCCGACGATCGGGGAGTCCCCGGTCAGGTTGATGTGGTCGCTGATCAGGACCGGCTGACCCGGGGTCCAGCCCTGGCGGAGGCCGCCGCAGCCGTTGGTCAGGACGATGGTGGCGCAACCGGCCGCGGCGGCGGTGCGCACGCCGTGGACGACGGTGGCCACGCCGTGGCCCTCGTAGTAGTGGTTGCGGCCGAGGAAGATCAGGGCGCGCTTGTCGCCGATCTTCACCGAGCGGATCTTGCCGGCGTGGCCGGCCACGGCGGGGGCGGGGAAGCCCGGGAGCTCGGTGACCGGGAACTCGGCCACGGTCTCGCCCAGGGCGTCGGCGGCCGGCACCCAGCCGGAGCCCATCACCAGGGCGACGTCGTGCCGCTCGGCACCGGTCAGCTCGCGCAGGCGCTCGGCGGCGGCCTGGGCGGCGGCGTAGGGGTCGGCGGAGACGACCGACTGAGGAGAAGCGTTCACGGATCCGAGGATAGACGGGATTCGGCTACGCGCGTAGAAAATCCGCCGCGGCATGCCGGATCGTTACCCGGTTGACCCGAAAACACAGGTCGGTGGCGCTTTCCGGGCCGTCGGGCTTGTCGGTACGTACAGGAATCGGTACGTGCGGAACCGGTACGGGCGGGGACGAGGGCCGGTCCAGGGGGCCGGTGCTAACAGGGCCGGCGGCGCAGGTCCCGCACGTAGTCGTCCGGGGCCCCGGCGCTCTCGGCGGCGTCGGCGATCAGGCCGAGGTAGCGGGCTGCCGGCAGGCCGCCCTCGTAGTCGTTCAGCACGTACGTCCAGACCGGGATGTCGCCGTCCAGGGTCTGCGCCCGCAGCTTGATCTTGGTGTAGATGCCGAGCTGGACGCCCTCCCAGCGGTCCAGGCCCTCCTCGTCCATCGGGGCGATGTCGTAGAGGGAGACGAAGACCCGGTCCTTCTCGTCCTCGACGACGGTGGCCAGCGAGCCCTCCCAGCCGAGCTGCTCGCCGCCGAAGGTGAGTCGCCAGCCGTCCAGCCATCCGGTGCCGCGCAGCGGTGAGTGCGGGGCTCGGCGGGTCATCTGCCGGGCATCGAGGTTGGTGGCATACGCGGCGTAAAGGGGCATGGGGGCCAGCGTAGCCCGGTCGGCCCACGCTCCGGGGCGAGTGCCCGTCGGTACGCGGTCCAGTGTGGCTTCCTACGGAGCCCGGACCCCGTTGTGGCGGCCGTCCCGGCGTGCGGGACAATGGTGAGCGTGACTCGGATCGTGATCATCGGTGGCGGACCCGGCGGCTACGAGGCGGCGCTGGTGGCCGCTCAGCTCGGCGCGGAGGTGACCGTCGTCGACCGCGACGGTCTGGGCGGATCGGCGGTGCTCACGGACTGCGTGCCGTCGAAGACGCTGATCGCGACCGCGGAGGTGATGACCACCTTCGACAGCTCGTACGAGGAGCTGGGCATCACCGTCGCCCGGGACGGTGCCGACCAGGACGCCAAGGTCATCGGCGTGGACCTGGGCAAGGTCAACCGCCGGGTGAAGCGCCTGGCGATCGCGCAGTCCCACGACATCACCCAGTCCGTCACCCGCGCCGGGGTCACCGTGCTGCGCGGCCGCGGCCGGCTCGGCGGCGGCGGACAGGCCGTGGACGGCTCCCGCGAGGTGCTGGTGGACGGACCCGACGGCAGCGTGCAGTCGCTGCGCGCGGACGCCGTGCTGATCGCCACCGGCGCGCACCCGCGCGAGCTCCCGGACGCCCAGCCGGACGGCGAGCGGATCCTCACCTGGACCCAGGTCTACGACCTGGAGGAGCTGCCCCGCGAGCTGATCGTGGTCGGCTCCGGTGTGACCGGCGCCGAGTTCGCCGGCGCCTACCAGGCGCTCGGCTCCAAGGTCACCCTGGTGTCCAGCCGTGACCGGGTGCTGCCGGGCGAGGACCCGGACGCCGCCGAGGTGCTGGAGGACGTCTTCCGGCGCCGCGGCATGAACGTGATGAGCCGCTCGCGCGCCGAAACGGTCAAGAGGATCTCGGCACGGGCGGAAGGCACCCAGGGATCCTCCTCGCCCGAGGCGGGCGAGGAGGGATGGACCGGCGACCGGGTCGAGGTGACCCTCTCCGACGGCACGGTGATCGAGGGCACCCACTGCCTGATGGCGGTCGGCTCGATCCCCAACACGGCCGACATGGGCCTGGAGGAGGCCGGGGTCAAGCTCAACGACTGGGGCCAGATCCAGGTCGACCGGGTCTCCCGCACCAGCGCCCCGGGCGTCTACGCCGCGGGCGACTGCACCGGGGTGTTCATGCTCGCCTCGGTGGCGGCCATGCAGGGCCGGATCGCGATGTACCACGCGCTCGGCGACGCGGTGCAGCCGCTGAACCTCAAGACCGTGGCCTCCAACGTCTTCACCGACCCGGAGATCGCCACCGTCGGCTACACCGCGGCCGACGTGGAGTGCGGCAAGATGGACGCCGTCGTGGTCAAACTGCCGCTGCGCGGCAACCCCCGGGCGAAGATGCAGGGCATCCGGGACGGCTTCGTGAAGCTGTTCTGCCGGCCGGGCACCGGCATCGTGGTCGGCGGCGTGGTCGTCGCCCCGCGGGCCAGCGAACTGATCCACCCGATCTCGCTCGCGGTGGACGCCAATCTGACGGTCGAACAGGTGGCCAGCGCCTTCACCGTCTACCCGTCCGTCTCCGGCTCGACCGCCGAGGTCGCCCGGCAGCTGCACATCCGCAAGCGGGCCGCCGGCGAATCCTGAGCCCGAGACACGAAGTTGGGGGCGGCTGCCGATCGGCGGCCGCCCTTCGCGCATGACGGGGCCTCACCCGGACAGCGGGCGCAGTCCCGGGTTGTTGACGGCGCGTATTGTACGGTCACGCGCCGCTCGTGGGTGAGCAATTCCCGCTACCAGCTGCAAACGCCTGAAAGCAGACGGTCACGCAGGTTACCGTCGGTTCTGTGTTTGCAGCAGAACGTCGCCAGTTGATCCTCGAAATGGTGCGCGCCAACGGAGCGGTCTCGCTCCGGGAGTTGGCCCGCGTCGTCCAGACCTCCGAAGTGACCGTGCGCCGTGACGTGCGGGCGCTGGAGGCAGAAGGGCTCCTCGACCGCCGGCACGGCGGCGCGGTGCTCCCCGGCGGCTTCAGCCGCGAACCCGGTTACCCGCAGAAGACCCACCTGTCCGCGGCGGAGAAGAGCGCCATCGCGGACCTCGCCGCCGGACTGGTGGAGGAGGGCGACGCGGTGGTGGTCGGCGCCGGCACCACCACCCAGGAGCTGGCCCGCCGGCTCGCCCGGGTGCCCGGGCTGACCGTGGTCACCAACTCGCTGCTGGTCGCCCAGGCGCTGGCGCACGCCAACCGGGTCGAGGTGGTGATGACCGGCGGCACCCTGCGCGGCTCCAACTACGCGTTGGTAGGCAGCGGGGCCGAGCAGTCGCTGCAGGGGCTGCGGGTCACCAAGGCCTTCATCTCCGGCAGCGGGCTGACCGCCGAGCGCGGCCTGTCGACCGCGAACATGTTGTCCGCGAGCGTGGACCGAGCACTGGTGCAGTCGGCCGCCGAGGTCATCGTCCTCGCCGACCACACCAAGCTCGGCGCGGACAGCATGTTCCAGACCGTCGCCACCGAGATGATCACCCGGCTGGTCACCGACGAGCAGGCCACCGCCGACGACGCGACCGCCAGGGAGCTGGACGCGCTGGCCGACTGCGGGGTCCAGATCGACCTGGCGCCGTTCGGTGCGGCCCCCGCCGGGGACGCCCCGGTGCACGGCACCGGCAGCGGGCCCGTCCACCAGACCCAGCCCGGCCCGATGGGCCGCCGCCCCGCCCCGGGCCCCGGCGGCGCCCCGCTGCCCGGCCAGCGGCGCCCCGGCACCCACGGCGGGCCGGCCGGCCCGGGTGGGATGCCGGTCCGGCTGGCGGAGCTGGGCATGCAGCGGGGGCGCTGAGCCCTTCGCCCCGTACGGTGGGGAAACCCGACCGGTCCGCACCCCTCGAAAGGAGTACGGACCGGTCGAAAGATTGACAGACCGTGCGGTGGCCAGCCGGACCGCCCGGGCCTCGGCCCGGATCAGGCCGGTTGATCACCGGCGAACCTGATCCGGGTCGGCGCGTGACCCGGGTCAGAGCGTGATCGGGGTCAGTCCTTGATCTCGCACAGCGCGGCGCCGCTGCTGACGCTCCCGCCCACCTCGGCCTTGAGGCCGACGACGGTGCCCGACTTGTGGGCGTTCAGCGGCTGCTCCATCTTCATCGCCTCCAGGACCACGATCAGCTCGCCCTCGGCGACGACCTGGCCCTCCTCGACGGCGACCTTGACGATGGTGCCCTGCATCGGCGAGGCCAGGGTGTCGCCGCTGACGGCCGAGCCGGCCTTCTTGGCGCCCGCCCGGCGCTTGGCCTTGGTGGCACCCGCCGCACCGGCCGCCGGGGCCGCCGCGGCGCCCAGCGAGGACGGCAGCGAGACCTCGATCCGCTTGCCGCCGACCTCGACGACCACGGTCTCCCGGGTCTCCGCCTCCTCGCCCTCGCCGGCCGCGCCCGCGAAGGGCGGGATGGTGTTGTCGAACTCGGTCTCGATCCAGCGGGTGTAGATCGTGAACGGCTCGTCGCTGCCGTGCACCTCGGGCGCGAACGCGGGGTCGGTGACGACGGCCCGGTGGAACGGGATGGCGGTGGCCATGCCCTCGACCTTGAACTCGTTCAGCGCGCGGCGGGCCCGCTCCAGGGCCTGCTTGCGGTCGCGGCCCGAGACGATCAGCTTGGCCAGCAGCGAGTCCCAGGCGGGGCCGATGACCGAGCCGGTCTCGACGCCGGAGTCCAGGCGCACGCCCGGGCCGGACGGCGGGGCGAACAGCGTCACGGTGCCGGGCGCGGGCAGGAAGCCCCGGCCCGGGTCCTCGCCGTTGATACGGAACTCGAAGGAGTGGCCGCGCACCTCGGGGTCGCCGTAGCCGAGCTCCTCGCCGTCGGCGATCCGGAACATCTCGCGGACCAGGTCGATCCCGGTGACCTCCTCGGTGACCGGGTGCTCCACCTGCAGACGGGTGTTGACCTCCAGGAAGGAGATCGTGCCGTCCTTCGCCACCAGGAACTCGCAGGTCCCGGCGCCCTCGTAGCCGGCCTCCTTCAGGATGGCCTTGGACGCGCGGTACAGCTCGGCGTTCTGCTCCGGGGTCAGGAACGGCGCGGGCGCCTCCTCGACCAGCTTCTGGTGCCGGCGCTGCAGCGAGCAGTCACGGGTGGAGACGACGACCACGTTGCCGTGCTTGTCGGCGAGGCACTGGGTCTCCACGTGCCGCGGGTTGTCCAGGTAGCGCTCGACGAAGCACTCGCCGCGGCCGAAGGCGGCGACCGCCTCGCGCACCGCGGAGTCGTACAGCTCCGGGATCTCCTCCAGCGTGCGGGCGACCTTGAGGCCGCGACCGCCGCCGCCGAAGGCCGCCTTGATGGCGACCGGCAGGCCGTGCTCCCGGGCGAAGGCGACGACCTCGTCGGCGCCCGAGACCGGGTCCGGGGTGCCGGCCACCAGCGGGGCGCCGGCGCGCTGGGCGACGTGACGGGCGGTGACCTTGTCACCGAGGTCGCGGATCGCCTGCGGCGGCGGGCCGATCCAGGTCAGACCCGCGTCGAGGACGGCCTGGGCGAACTCGGCGTTCTCCGACAGGAACCCGTACCCGGGGTGGACGGCGTCGGCGCCGGAGTCCTCGGCGGCCTTGAGGACCTTGGCGATGTCCAGGTAACTGGTGCCGGGGGTGTCACCGCCCAGCGCGTAAGCCTCGTCGGCCGCGCGGACGTGCAGCGCATCCCGGTCCGGCTCGGCGTAGACGGCGACGCTGGCGATACCGGCGTCCGAGCAGGCCCGGGCGACGCGGACGGCGATTTCCCCGCGGTTGGCGATGAGCACCTTGCGCACTGTGGCTCCCTTCTTGAACCTCGTTGAGTTTATGGATTCCTGGGCGGTACCGGCGAGTAGCCCCAGGTTGTGAACTATCCCACACGCTCGGTGATGGGAAATCCGGTCCCGATCACGGTGCGTTGGCGACCGCGCAGGTCGCGGCCGGTGCGGTGCGGCCGGAGCGGTCGACGGTGGGTGACCGGGCGGCGGCGTGGCGGGACGGTGTCATGGAACACACCTTCCCGCAGCCCGCTTAAGCCGGGGTCGAGGCGGGCGCGGGGCGTCGCAGGGCGTCGGCGGTCACGTCGGCGGCGAGTTCGACCATGTCCGGCCCGTACGCGGCCGGGTTGACCACCCGCAGGACGAGCGCGAACGTGCCGTTCCGGCCGTACCTGCGGGCGAGTTCGCGGTGGTGGGCGACCAGGTAGCGCACTCCGGCCTGGTTGGCGATGCCGGTCTGGCCGGCTATCAGGAACACCGGGCGGCCGCCGTCCGGGGTGGCGATCCGGGCCAGCAGGGTGTGCGCCTGGTCGTGGTCGGCGCGGAAGTCGTGGTCGCCCGCCACGATCACGTTGCTGCCCGGGCCGGGGCCGGAGGTGACCAGCACGCCCGGCAGGCCCCAGGCCAGGTGGGCGGCCGCCCGCTCGTTGCTCACCGGGCCGCCCAGGCAGAGCTCGGTCTTGACGCCCAGACCGCGGTGCGCGGCGTCGTGGGCGACCAGTTCGGCCCGGGCGCCGCACTCCTCGACCAGCCCGGCCAGCCACATCAGGGCGTAGGCGTCCCAGCGGGTCACGGTGTGCTCGTGCGAGCCCGTCCCGATGCTGCGGGGCACCACGATCAGGCACTCGCTGCCGGACGGCAGTCCGAGGAAGGCCCGCATCCGCTCGGCCCTGCGGCGCCGCCGCAGGGCCTGGGCGAGCCAGCCCAGGGCGGCGCTGATGGCGCTGGCCACCAGGCCGAGCACCACGTTGAGCACGCTGTCGGTCATCGCCGCGTTCCCTCCCCGTTCGAGCGCTCAGCTTAGGGCGTGTCTGACATTTCCCGCCGGGCGCGCGACGCGAATTGTCGGACACGGCCTGAGGCGTCCAACCGGGGACGGCGGCAGGTCACTTGGTCCACAGGTCGGTGATCCGCAGGTCCAGGTCGGCGAGCAGGCGGCGCAGCAGCGGCAGGGACAGGCCGATGACGTTGCCCGGGTCGCCGTCGATGCCGTCGATGAACGGGGCCGAGCGGCCGTCCAGGGTGAACGCCCCGGCCACGTACAGCGGTTCGCCGGAGGCCACGTAGGCGGCGATCTCCTCGTCGTCCGGGGTGCCGAAGCGGACGGTGGTGGAGGCGGTCTCGGAGGACTGGCGGCCGGTCGCGGTGTCGATCACGCAGTGGCCGGTGCGCAGTACGCCGGCCCGGCCGCGCATCGACTGCCAGCGGGCCAGCGCCTCGGTGGCGTCGGCGGGCTTGCCGAGGGCCTGGCCGTCCAGCTCCAGGACGGAGTCGCAGCCGATCACCAGCTCGCCGCCGGTGAGTCCGGCGGCGACGGCCTTGGCCTTGGCCTCGGCGAGGACGAGGGCGAGTTCGGCCGGGGTGGCGGCGCTGATGGCGTCCTCGTCGACGCCGCTGACCACCACGTGCGGGTCGAGCCCCGCCTGGCGCAGCAGGCCGAGGCGGGCGGGGGAGGCGGAGGCGAGGACGAGGGGGCGCTGGTCGGTCATGTCCACCAGGGTAGGGGCTGCCGGTGTCCGCCGTTCGGGTGAACGCTTCAGGTGAACGACCGGGAGATCATGATCAGGACGGCGCCCACCAGCACCAGGGCGGCGAGCACCTTGCCGGCCCGCTGCATCCGTTCCTGCATGCGGCGGGCCTCGGGCGAGGGCTCATCGCGGGGGTCTGACCAGAGCACCCGTCCAGAGTGCGCCGCTCCCGGGCCGGGCGCCTGAGTATCCGTACTCAGGTTCCGGCCGGGGCCGGTGTCACCGGCCGGCCCCGGGCCGTTCCCGGAGGCGAGCGGAGGAACGACGGCGGGGGGGGGGGGGGGGGGGGGGCGGCGCCTTCGAGGCGTGGGGGCGGTGGTGTGTTCCCCAACGAACGGACGAGTGATGGGAGCAT
>NZ_JBVHXY010000052.1:23578-51911 GCF_055569215.1 Kitasatospora sp. NPDC029312
CCCCACCCCCCCCCCCCCCCCCCCCCCCCCCCCCCCCCCCCCCCCCCCCCCCCCCAACAACCCCCCCCCCCCCCCCCGCCCCCCCCCCCCCCCCCCCCCCCCCCCCCCCCGTGCCGGTCACTTCAGTGCGCCCAGCCCGAGGTCCGCCAGGCGTTGACGCCCGGGTGGAGGGCGGGGCGGAACAGGCGGGAGCGGTCGTTCCAGGGGGAGGCCGGGCCGACGCCCGCCCGGCGCGCCGCCTCGGCGGCGGCCTGCGCGGCGGCGGCCCGGGCCTGGACCACCGCCAGGACGGTGGCGAGCTCCTCGGGGGTCGGCTGCCCGTGCAGCACGTGGATCGGGGACATGGCTTTTTCTCTCCCGACAGGGAAGGGGCCTACAGGGGGATGTTGCCGTGCTTCTTGGGCGGCAGCACCTCGCGCTTGCCGCGCAGCGCCCGCAGGCCCCGGACGATGTGCCGGCGGGTCTCGCTCGGGGCGATCACCGCGTCGACGTAGCCGCGTTCGGCCGCCAGGTACGGGTTCAGCAGGGTGTCCTCGTACGAGGCGATCAGCTCGGCGCGCTTCTCCTCGACGCTGCCGGCCGCCTCGGCCTCGGCGATCTCCCGGCGGTGCAGGATGTTGACCGCGCCCTGCGCCCCCATCACCGCGATCTGCGCGGTCGGCCAGGCCAGGTTGAGGTCGGCGCCCAGGTGCTTGGAGCCCATGACGTCGTACGCGCCGCCGAAGGCCTTGCGGGTGATCACGGTGATCAGCGGGACGGTGGCCTCGGCGTAGGCGTAGATCAGCTTGGCGCCGCGGCGGATGATGCCGTCCCACTCCTGCTCGGTGCCGGGCAGGAAGCCGGGCACGTCGACGAAGGTCAGCACCGGGATGTTGAAGGAGTCGCAGGTGCGGATGAAGCGGGCGGCCTTCTCGCTGGCGTTGATGTCCAGGCAGCCGGCCAGGTCCATCGGCTGGTTGCCGACGATGCCGACGGCGTGGCCCTCGACCCGGCCGAAGCCGGTGATGATGTTGCCCGCGTACAGCGGCTGGGTCTCCAGGAACTCGCCGTCGTCGAGGACGTGCTCGATGACCTTGTGCATGTCGTACGGCTGGTTCGCCGAGTCCGGCACGATGGTGTCGAGTTCGAGGTCCTCGGCGGTGACGGTGAGGTCCGCCTGCTCGGGGTAGGACGGCGGGTCGCTCAGGTTGTTGGAGGGCAGGTACGAGAGCAGGCTCTTGACGTACTCGATCGCCTCCTTCTCGTCCGTGGCCAGGTAGTGCGCGTTGCCGGACTTGGTGTTGTGGGTGCGGGCGCCGCCCAGCTCCTCCATGCCGACGTCCTCGCCGGTCACCGTCTTGATCACGTCCGGGCCGGTGATGAACATGTGCGAGGTCTGGTCGGCCATCACCACGAAGTCGGTGATCGCGGGGGAGTACACCGCGCCGCCGGCGCAGGGGCCCATGATCAGCGAGATCTGCGGGATGACGCCCGAGGCGTGCACGTTGCGGCGGAAGATCTCGCCGTAGAGGCCGAGTGAGACCACGCCCTCCTGGATCCGGGCGCCGCCGGAGTCGTTGATGCCGATGACCGGGCAGCCGGTCTTCAGCGCGAAGTCCATCACCTTGACGATCTTCTCGCCGAAGACCTCGCCGAGCGAGCCGCCGAAGACGGTGAAGTCCTGGGCGAAGACCGCGACCTGGCGGCCGTCGATGGTGCCGTAGCCGGTCACCACGCCGTCGCCGTACGGGCGGTTGCGCTCCTGGCCGAAGTTGGTCGAGCGGTGCCGGGCGAACTCGTCGAACTCGACGAAGGAGTCCTCGTCCAGCAGCTCGACGACCCGCTCACGGGCGGTCAGCTTGCCCTTGGCGTGCTGCTTCTCGACGGCCTTGGCCGAGCCGGAGTGCACCGCCTCGTCCAGCCTGCGCCGCAGGTCGGCGAGCTTGCCGGCGGTGGTGTGGGGGTCGTACGGCGCCTCGGTCATCCGGTGGCTCTCCCTGATCCTGGGCCGCGACCTGTTCGATTGCGCGCGGGCCGGAGTCGGGGGCCCGTGCATGAGGGCAGGGCGGCGCTGCGAACTACCGTTGGGTAGCGTAGCCAGCGCGCGGGGCCGTGCGTCATGTCCTGGCGTTATGGCCATCGACACAGTGTGTCGACGCGGGTTGTGCGGGACGATGGGGCGGACTGCGCCTCCGGCACGTCCTAGTGTGCTGACCATGACCGCACCCGACACCCCCGACGCACCGGACACCCCCGACACGCCCCGCCGCAGCGGACTGCGCGGCTTCGGCCGTACCGGGCCGTCCCCCTGGACCGACCTGGACCGGCCTCCCCTGGACGAGGCGGCGCTGCGCCGGGACCTGGTCGTCCCGGGCGGGCTGTGGACTTCGCTGGACGTCGTCGCCGAGACCGGCTCCACCAACACCGACCTCGCCGAGCGGGCCCGGGCCGGCGCCCCGCAGGGCGCGGTGCTGGTCGCCGAGGCGCAGAGCGCGGCGCGCGGCCGGCTGGACCGGCAGTGGAGCGCCCCCGCCCGCTCCGGGCTGTTCCTGTCCTTCCTGCTGCGCCCCGAGGGCGTGCCGGTCGAGCGGTACGGCTGGCTGCCGATCCTGGTCGGCGTGGCCGCGGCCAGCACGCTCGGCCGGGTGGCCGGGGTCGACGTCGGGCTGAAGTGGCCCAACGACCTCCAGGTGGCCATCGAGGGCGCGGAACGCAAGCTCGGCGGCATCCTCACCGAACTGAGCGGCGGCGCCGTGGTGGCCGGGATGGGGCTGAACGTCTCGCTGCGCCAGGAGGAGCTGCCCGTCCCCACCGCCGCCTCGCTCGCGCTGGCCGGCGCCGGGACCACCGACCGGTCCGTCCTGCTGCGCGCCCTGCTGCGCGAGTTCGCCACGCTGTACGGCGAGTGGACGGCCGCCGCCGGGGACCCGCACGCGAGCGAGCTGATGCGCGCGTACGCGGACCGTTGCACCACGCTCGGCCGTCAGGTGAAGGTGCACCTGCCGGGCGACCGTGAGCTGGTCGGCGAGGCGGTGGCGATCGACGGGGACGGCCGGCTGGTCGTCCGCACGGCCGACGGCGTGCGCCGGGCGGTCGGCGCGGGGGACGTCGTCCACGTCCGCCCCGAAGCGCGCTGAACGGCACTCTTCACCACCCCTTGACCCGGGCGGATGCCCCGGATCACGGGATTCCGTGCGAACATTCCACCTGGCAGCGGTGTGAGGCGCGCCACTGTCCGCCCGGGTGGCGGGCGGTGCGCCCGGACAGGTAGGAAACGAGGCAAGTGCGGCAACCGCACGGGGACGAACCGGTGGCAGAGGACGGCAGCGGCGGGACGGCGGGCAACCACGATCCCACGGTCGCGCTCGAACTCGAACGCCTGATCCTGGACGCGCCACGCCGCTACACCCCGTACCAGGCCGCGCGTGCCGCCGACGTCCCGATGGAGCTGGCCACCCGCTTCTGGCGGGCCATGGGTTTCCCCGACATCGGCCAGTCCCGGGCGCTCACCGACGGTGACGTGATCGCCCTGCGGCGCCTCGCCGGCCTGGTCGAGTCCGGGCTGCTCAGCGAGTCGATGGCGATCCAGGTGGCCCGCTCCACCGGCCAGACCACGGCCCGGCTGGCCGGCTGGCAGATGGACACCTTCCTGGAGAACCTCACCCAGTCCGTCGAGCCCGGACTGACCCGCGCCGACGTCGCGTACCCGCTGGTCGAGCTGCTGCTGCCGGAGCTGGAGCAGTTCCTGGTGTACGTCTGGCGGCGCCAGCTGGCCGCCGTCACCGGCCGGGTGGTGCAGGCCGCCGAGGACCACGAGATCACCAGCGGCCGGCTCGCCGTCGGCTTCGCGGACCTGGTCGGCTTCACCCGGCTGTCGCGGCGACTGGAGGAGGAGGAACTCGGCGAGCTGGTCGAGACCTTCGAGAACACCTGCTCCGACCTGATCGCCGGGCAGGGCGGCCGGGTGATCAAGACCCTCGGCGACGAGATCCTCTATGTCTCCGAGGACCCGGCGACCGCCGGCGAGATCGCCCTGAGCCTGATCGAGGCGCTGGCCGAGGACGACACCATCCCGGCCCTGCGGGTCGGCATGGCCTTCGGGACGGTCACCCAGCGGATGGGGGACGTCTTCGGCACCACGGTGAACCTGGCCAGCCGGCTCACCTCGATCGCGCCCAAGGACGCGGTGCTGATCGACGGGCAGTTCGCCGCCGCGCTGGAGCAGAACGGCAGCGTCGCCCCGCCCGACTCCGAGGGGCCGGGCCTGGCCGAGGCGCTGTCGGTGGCCGCCGGGATGCCGGCCTCCGGTCTGCCGGTGCCGGGGCCGGACGGTGGGGCCCGGTTCCACCTGCAGCCGATGTGGCGGCGGCCGGTGCGCGGGCTGGGCCTGGTCGAGCCGTGGCTGCTGTCGCGGCGGCTGAAGGCGGAGTAGCCGGCGGGGTGCCCCCGGCTGGGAAGGGCGCTTCCGGTGGGGCTGGTGCCCTCCCGTGGAACGGGTGCCTCCCACGGGGCGGGTCTCCGAGTGGCCGAACGGTTGAACGCCGTACGGTCGCCGGGCGGGTCCGTCCGGGCAAACGGGGCATAACCCAACGAAATCGCCATAGTCTTGGTGCAAGCGGCCGGACGGGTGCGATCGGCTACGGGGGTCTGGCAGGACCGAGCACAGGGAGCGAGGCGAGCCGGTGAGCAGTGAGGCGATCATGACGGACCGCGGCTGCGACTGTGAGGGCCCGTGCCACTCCGAGGCGCTGCCCGACCTGCGGCTGCAGTCGGTGGTCGAACTCGCCCAGGACATGGCCGGTGCGCTCACCCCGCTGGAGGCCGTCCGTGCCGCCGCCGCCCGGGCCACCGAGGCGCTCGGCGCCACCATGGCGGCCGTCTCCGTCTGGGACCGCGAATCCGGCCGGCTGCGGGTCCTGGTCAACCACGGGCAGCTCGCTCCCGGCGAGGAGGAGCTGCCGGAGGACGAGTCGTACCCGGTCGCGGACTTCCCGGAGATCGTGACGTACCTGGAGGAGCGCTGGACCACCGGGCGCCTGCCCCGCGCCTGGCTGCAGACCGCCGAGAACGACGAACCGCAGACCGGGCACACCCACCCGACCGCCGGCGCGTACTGCCAGGAACGCGCCGCGGCGCTGCGCCGACGCGGGCGCGCCTGCTGCGTGGTCGCGCCGATCCTGCTGCACGGGCAGGCCTGGGGCGAGCTCTACCTCGCCCGCTCGACCGGGATGCCCGCGTTCACCCAGGCCGACGCCGACTACGCGACCCTGCTCGCCGCCCAGATCTCGGCCGGGCTCGCCCAGACCGAGCGCCTCGCCGACCTGCGCAAGCTCGCCTTCTCCGACCCGCTCACCGGCCTGGCCAACCGGCGCGCGGTCGACGCCCGGCTGGAGAGCGCGCTGGAGGCGCACAACCGGGACAACACCGTGGTGTCCCTGGTGGTCTGCGACGTCAACGGGCTGAAGCGGGTCAACGACCAGCTCGGCCACGAGATGGGCGACAGGCTGCTGGAACGGTTCGCCCACCAGCTCTCGCTGACCGCCGCCAAACTGCCCGGCAGCCTCGCCGCGCGGCTCGGCGGCGACGAGTTCTGCCTGCTGGCGGAGGGGCAGAAGGCCGACGAGGTGGTCGCCGCCGCCGAGGAGCTGTGCGCGCGGGCGCTCGCACTGTCCGAGGGCGAGGGGGTCGCCTGCGGCGTCGCCTCCACCGGGGACTCCATCGGCCCGGTCACCACGCCGGACCGGCTCTTCCGGCTCGCCGACGCCGCCCAGTACCGGGCCAAGGCCGCCCGCGCCGCCCACCCCGTCGTCGCCGGGCGCAGCCACGGCCCCGGCTTCTCGCCCGACCCGACCGTGCTGCTCGCCGACGCCGCCGACCCGCAGCACCGCGCCGACGGCCGCCGCGGACCGGGCGGGCGGGCAGGTACGGGCGACCGGCGGCGCTTCCGCGGCGCCGCCCACAGCGCCGACCCCGGCCAGTTGCTCACCGCCGTCCTGTCCGCGCTCGACCAGGCCGCGGCCGCCCGGGCCGTCCACCCGGCCGACACCCTCGCCAAGCTGGTCGTGGTCGCCGAGACCTCCGCCCGGCTGCTCGACGCGGTCGGCTGGTGGGTCTCCTACGTGCCGCCCGGCTCCCACCTGATGCGCACCTCCCAGCACGCCGTCTACCGGATGACCAGCGGGCCCAGCAGCACCCGCGCCGAGACCCAGCGGGCCCAGATCGAGGCCCCGGACGCCGTCTTCGACCTGCGGCACTACCCGATGACCCGCCGGGCCGTCCGGGGCGGCGCCTTCGCGCTGCGCGCGGGCGCGGCGGGGAACGACCCGGCGGAGGAGGCGATGCTGGTCGTCTCCGGCTACCGGGGGATGGTCGCGGCGGGCGGGCAGAACGCGGCGGGCGGGTGGCTGGTCGAGCTCTTCGCCGACGACGCGACCCTGCCGCTCGGGCAGGCGGCCTGCGCGATGCGGGCGCTGGTCGCGGTGGCGCTGGCGGGGGCGGCCTCACCGCCGGTGATGTGAGGACCGGGCCGTACGGGCGTCGGGTGCCGCGTCCGGCCGGCCGGCCGAGGGCCGTCGGCGCCGCTTTGTGCCGGTTCGGTGACCGCCCGGTCGCGGCTGGGTCGCGGTTCGCTCCGGGGGGCTGCCGAGGGGTGCCGGGGCGGTGGGATGGTGGCCGGGTTGGACCGGGGAGCGGGGGCGACGGTGGGCGGACGGCTGGTGGGCGCGGCGGTGGCCGGGGCGCTGGTGCTCGGGGGAGGGATGGCGGCGCCCGCTGAGGCGTCGGCGGCAGCGGTGACGACCGCCCCGGCGGGCCGCTCAGTGGCCCAAGCGGCCCAGTCGGGACAGCCGGGTCCGGCGCCCGTACGGGCGACCCCCGCGCCGACGGCGCCTCAGCGGGCGCCGCAGCTGCGGGCGGGCCTGCGGGCGCACCGGATCACGGACCACGCGGCGACGCGGCGCGTCCGGAAGGTCCGCCGCAGCGTCGTCGGGCGGGCGCTGGACGCGGTGTTCGGCTGGTTCCTCGCCGCGGTGCTGGCGGTCGTGCTGGCCGTGGTGGTGCTGGTGTACCTGGTCAGACGGCGGAACGGCCGGTAGCCGGGGGCGCCCCGAGGGCGCGGAGCACGGCGTCGACCAGGCGGTCCGCGTGGGCGTGGTCGAGCGGGCCGAGCTGGTGCATCCAGCGGTAGTACAGCGGGCCGTAGAGGAGTTCCACGGCGAGGTCGAGGTCGGTGTCGGCGGGCAGCCGGCCGGCTTCGCGGGCGCTGCGGAGGCGGTCGCGGGTGACGTCCAGCAGCGGTTCCAGCAGCCGGGTGCGGTACTCGGCCTGGAGCGCCGGGTCGTTGAGGATCTCGGCGCTGAGGGCGCGGTAGGTGCGGTCGAGCGCGGGGTCGGTGAGCTCCTCCGCGGAGCTGCGCAGGACCGTCCGCAGGTCGGCGGCGAGGTCGCCGGTGTCGGGGAGGGCGAAGTCGCCCTCGCGCGCGTTCGCGGCGAGGAAGGCGTCGAAGACGACCGCGCCCTTGGAGGGCCACCAGCGGTAGATGGTCTGCTTGCCGACGCCGGCCCGGGCGGCGATCGCCTCGATGGTGAGCTTGCCGAAGCCGACCTCGGAGACGAGTTCGTACGCGGCGGTCAGGACGGCCGCGCGGGAGCGCTCGCTGCGGCGGGCGGGGTCGGGGGCGGTTCTGGAGGCCATGGTGGAAATCCTTTGCGAGGCGGCGAGACGAGACGTATCGTATCGTCCTGGCGAAGTCGCGAGACGCAACGTCTCGTCTCGACGTGTCGGGGCCGCGTTTCGGCGGGTCTCGTCTTCTCCCGTCGCCCACGATCCCGGAGGTGCCGCATGACCCGCTCCCACCCCGCCCACATCCTGATGGTCTCCATCCCGGCCCACGGCCACGTCAATCCCAGCCTGGCCGTGATCGCCGAGCTGGTCGCCCGGGGCCACCGGGTCAGCTACGTCAACGCCCCCCGCTTCCGGGAGACGGTCGAGTCCACCGGCGCCGCCTTCGTCCCGTACCCGTCGACGCTGCCGCTCACCGACGACCCGGCGGGCTGGTCCACGGACCCGGTGGCGCTGCAGGAGCTCTTCCTGGACGACGCGCTGGCCATGTGGCCCGTCCTGCTGGAGCGCTTCGCCGATGGCGCGGACCGCCCCGACCTGGTGCTCTGCGACATCGCGGGCTTCGCCGGGCGGGCGCTCGGCGAGCGGCTCGGCGTGCCGGTGGTGCAGCTGTCGCCCACCTACGTCGGCTGGGAGGGCTTCGAGCAGGACTTCCCGGAGGTCTTCGACGCGGTCCGCCAGGCGCCCGGCGGGGCGGAGCACTACCGCCGGTACGCCGACTGGCTGGCCGAGGCCGGCGCGGTGCAACGCGACGTGGACGCCTTCAAGGGCCGCCCGGAGCGCGCGATCGCGCTCATCCCGCGCGCCCTGCAGCCGAACGCCGACCGGGTGGACGGGAAGCGGGTGACCTTCGTCGGGCCCTGCTTCGGCGACCGCGCCCACCAGGGCGCGTGGCAGCGCCCGGCCGGGGCGGAGAAGGTGCTGCTGGTCTCGCTCGGCTCCGCCTACACCAACCAGCCCGCCTTCTACCGGGCCTGCGTCCAGGCCTTCGGGGGCCTGCCCGGCTGGCACACCGTGCTGCAGATCGGCGCCCACACCGACCTGGCCGAGCTGGGCGAGGTGCCCGACACCGTCGAGGTGCACCGCTGGGTGCCCCAGCTGTCGGTGCTCGCCCAGGCCGACGCCTTCGTCACCCACGCGGGGATGGGTGGCTCCAGCGAGGGGCTGTTCCACGCCGTGCCGATGATCGCCGTACCGCAGGGCGCCGACCAGTTCACGAACGCGGACGCCCTGGTCGGCCTCGGGGTCGCCCGCCGCCTGGACGGCACGGCCGCCCCGGAGGAGCTGCGGGCCGCCCTGCTGGAGCTGGTCGGCGACCCGGCGGTGGCCGAGCGGCTGGCGGCGCTGTCCGCGGCCGGCCGCGCCGAGGGTGGCACCGGGCGGGCGGCCGACCTGATCGAGGCCGAGCTGAAGGGCTGGCTGCGGCCCCGGGCGTGCGGTGCGGAGCGGGGCGTCGGAGAATCCGGATGGTGAGCAGCTGTTGTCATATCTTCATTCACCTGGTGTGATTGTGTATATGGATATGCACAGTGCTGTGGCCCCCGACGCTCCGCTGGTCCAGGTCGGCAAGGCCGACGTCAGTGCGGAGGACGTGCTGGCCGTCGCCCGGGGCAACGCCCGGGTCGAGATCGGTCCTGACGCGCTCGCCGAGATGGCGGCCGCCCGCGCCCGGATCGACGCCCTCGCCGCCGAGCCCCGCCCCGTCTACGGCGTGTCGACCGGCTTCGGCGCCCTCGCCGTCCGGCACATCAGCCCCGAGCTGCGCGCCCAGCTCCAGCGCTCGCTGGTGCGCTCGCACGCGGCCGGCATGGGGCCGGCGGTCGAGCGCGAGGTGGTCCGCGCGCTGATGTTCCTGCGGATGAAGACGCTGGCCTCCGGCCGCACCGGCGTCCGGCCGCTGGTCGCGCAGACCATGGCAGCCCTGCTCAACGCGGGCATCACCCCGGTCGTCCGGGAGTTCGGCTCGCTCGGCTGCTCCGGTGACCTCGCCCCGCTGTCGCACTGCGCGCTGGTGCTGATGGGCGAGGGCACCGCCACCGGCCCGGACGGGGTGGAGAAGCCCGTCGCCGAGCTGCTCGCCGCCGCCGGCATCGAGCCGGTCGAGCTGCTGGAGAAGGAGGGCCTGGCCCTCATCAACGGCACCGACGGCATGCTCGGCATGCTGGTGATGGCCATCGCCGACCTCCAGCGGCTGTTCACCACCGCCGACATCACCGCCGCGATGAGCCTGGAGGCGCTGCTCGGCACCGAGAAGGTGCTCGCCCCCGAACTGCACGCCCCGATCCGCCCCCACCCCGGGCAGGCGCTCAGCGCCGCCAACATGCTGGCCGTGCTCAAGGACTCCGGCCTCACCGGCCACCACCAGGACGACGCGCCGCGCGTCCAGGACGCCTACTCCATCCGCTGCGCCCCGCAGGTGGCCGGCGCCGGCCGGGACACCCTGGCGCACGCCCAGCTGGTTGCCTCGCGCGAGCTGGCCGCCTCGGTGGACAACCCGGTGGTGCTGCCGGACGGCCGGGTCGAGTCCAACGGCAACTTCCACGGTGCGCCGGTCGCGTACGTGCTGGACTTCCTCGCCATCGCGGCCGCCGACCTCGGCTCGATCTCCGAGC
Organism: Kitasatospora sp. NPDC029312; assembly: GCF_055569215.1. Lineage (NCBI taxonomy): Bacteria > Bacillati > Actinomycetota > Actinomycetes > Kitasatosporales > Streptomycetaceae > Kitasatospora > Kitasatospora sp. NPDC029312. The sequence goes on from NZ_JBVHXY010000052.1 coordinate 33,790, forward strand.
GCCGCACCGACCGGCTGCTCGACAAGGCCCGCTCGCACGGCCTGCCGGCCTTCCTGGCGGACGACCCCGGCGTGGACTCCGGCCTGATGATCGCCCAGTACACCCAGGCGGCGCTGGTCAGCGAGAACAAGCGGCTCGCCGTCCCGGCCTCGGTCGACTCCATCCCGTCCTCCGCGATGCAGGAGGACCACGTGTCGATGGGCTGGTCGGCCGCCCGCAAGCTGCGCCAGGCGGTGGAGAACCTCGGCCGGATCCTGGCCGTCGAACTGACCGCCGCGGCCCGCGCGCTGGAGTTCCGTCAGCAGGCCGACTCGGCCGGCCGGCTCGCCCCGGCCACCGCGGCCGCGCTGGCCGCCGCCCGTGAGGCGGGGGTCGGCGGCGCCGGCCGGGACCGCTTCCTCTCGCCGGACCTGGAGGCCGCCGCCGCGCTGGTCGCCTCCGGGGGACTGGTGCGGGCGGTGGAACGGGTCACCGGGCCGCTGGCCTGAGTCGCCGCGGACACGGGCACGGACACGGACGCGGGGTGACGGGGGCCGGGCCGTGCGGTACGGCTCAGTCCCAGTCGCCCCGCGGGCGGCGGTCCTGGCGGTCGCGGCGATTGCCCAGCGCGGCCGCGAAGTTGACCCCGACGATGCCCGCCCAGCAGGCCAGCAGACCGACGAAGCCGCCGCTCTCGGGGCTGCTGGCGATCGCGGTCAGCGGGATGCCGAAGGCCAGCGAGACCACCGCCAGGCGGTTGCCGGACCGGCCGGACGCCCAGCCGCGGCGGTCGCGGTCCCGGCGGTCCCGGTCGGAGGGCGCGTAGTCGTCCGTCCGCCCGGCGGCCGAGCGATCGACCCGGGCGTCCAGGCGGGCGTCCAGGCGCTTCATGAAGGAGTCGACGAGTGCGTCCTCGTACTCCTTGCCGAGTTCCTTGCGGGCCTGCAGGGTGGCGTCGAGGTCGCGCCGCAGTTCGTCCTGGCGAGTGTCCATGCCCATAGCCTGGGGCCCCCACGGGGCCCGGTCCATCCGTTCGCGGGGGGAATCCGGGCGAGGTCAGGGGGAAATCAGGGTTCCCCCGAGCCCCTCGCGCCCGGGCCCGCCGTCCGAACCTCGGGACGTCCCACGGGGCATCCCGCCGTACGAGACGTCTTTGCCTGGCGCGCCGCGCTGCTGCACAGTCGTCGTCCAACCGCTCGCATCCGGAGGTACCGCTGATGACCGCCATCGACGAGGCCGGCACCGTCGGCCCCTCCGCCCGGCTGTTGCAGCTGTTCGAAGGGCACCGGTTGACGCCCACCCAGCGGCGGATCGCCCACTCGCTGGTCCGGCACGCCACCGAGGCGCCGTTCCTGTCCAGCGTCGAGGTCGCCGAACTCGCCGGGGTGAGCCAGCCCTCCGTCACCCGCTTCGCGGTCGCGCTCGGGTACGACGGCTACCCGGCGCTGCGCAAGCAGCTGCGCGAACTCGGCGCGGGCGAGCCGGCCGCGCCGGAGACCCCGGCCGACGCGGTGCGCAACGAGCACCAGCAGGCGGTGCTCGCCGAGATCGAGCACCTGCGCCACCTCGCCGAACTGCTCGCCGACACCGAGCCGATCACCCGGGCCGCCCGGCTGCTCGCCGCCTCCCGCCCGCTGCCGGTGCTCGGCCTGCGGGCCGCCTCCGCGCAGGCGCGCGGCTTCGCGTACTTCGCGGCCAAGGTGCACCCGGACATCCGGCTGCTGGACGAAGGCGGCAGCATGCTCGCCGACCGGCTGGAACAGGCCACCGCGGCGGGCGCCACCGCGCTGCTCTGCTTCGCGCTTCCGCGCTACCCGCGGGAGTTGATGGACGCTCTGGCGGTCGGCCGGGACTGCGGGTTGACGGTGCTCACGGTGGCCGACAGCGCCTTCTCGCCGGTCGCCAAGCTCTCCGACCTGATGCTGCCGGCGGCCGTCGGCACCGGGCTGGTCTTCGACACCGCCTGCGCGCCGATGATGCTCGGCCGGGTGCTGTTGCAGACCATGTGTGACGAACTCCCGGGTGCGGAGGCCCGGTTGGAGGCGATCGAGCAGTCGGCGTCGGCGCGCGGGCTCTTCCTGGAATAACGGCCGAGGGAGTACTCGCCCACAAGCCCGGGCATCCCCTACAGCAGGGGGTGCCGCCCATGCGCGTGATCCACGAGATGAAGTTCGTCGCCCGCCTCGCCTCGGGTGCCGACGAATGGTCCTGCCCCGCCTGCGGACGCCGCGTCACCCTGCGACGCCTGCCCGATCCCGAACTGACCGTCCTCGATCCGGGCGACGAGTCCGCCGTCCACGTCGGCGTCATCGAACCCGACGCCCGCGCCGCCGCCGCTGCCGAGCGCTACGGCCTCGGCCCCGTCCAGAACGTCCCGCGCCCGCCGTCCCCGCCCACCCCGGACGCCGACGACCGCCGCTGGCTCGCCGAGATCGGCATCGACTGGGACGGCGGCGACGCGGCGGCCTGAGCGCGCCCAGGCCGCCGCGGGGCGGAGATCGGGAGTTCGGCCGTCCGCTGGTTCGACGGGCAGCGGAACGGTGGACGGCGCGGTGGGCGGACTGGCCCTCCGCTCTCCGGTACTGGGCCGAGTGGCTGGTGTTCGCCTGGTTCCGGCCGGCGCGCCAAGTCGGCCGGTGCTGTGGCTGATCGGATGGCTGCGGGGTCTGGTCGAATGTTCGCTGTTTAGATATATTCAGTCGAACAGGGCTTGAATGAATCCATCCGCAGGAGGCCGGGACATGGTGCAGCAGACGAGCGGGCCGCGAGAGGTGCGCGCGGCGCGCGGGACGGGACTCACCACGCAGGGGTGGCAGCAGGAGGCCGCCCTGCGGATGCTGATGAACAACCTCGACCCCGAGGTGGCCGAGCACCCGTCGAAGCTGGTCGTGTACGGCGGCACCGGCAAGGCGGCGCGGGACTGGCGCTCCTTCGACGCCATGGTGAAGACGCTGCAGGGGTTGAAGCAGGACGAGACCATGCTGGTCCAGTCCGGCCGGCCGGTCGGCGTGATGCAGACCCACGAGTGGGCGCCGCGCGTGCTGATCGCCAACTCCAACCTGGTCGGCGACTGGGCCAACTGGGAGGAGTTCCGCCGCCTGGAGAGCCTCGGGCTCACCATGTACGGCCAGATGACCGCCGGTTCCTGGATCTACATCGGCACCCAGGGCATCCTCCAGGGCACCTACGAGACCTTCGCCGCCGTCGCCAACAAGCGGTTCGAGGGAACGCTGGAGGGCACCATCACCCTCACCGCCGGTCTCGGCGGCATGGGCGGCGCCCAGCCGCTGGCCGTCACCATGAACGGCGGCGTGGCGATCTGCATCGACTGCGACCCGTCGCGGATCTCCCGCCGGATCGAGCACCGCTACCTGGACGTCGAGGCCAAGGACCTCTCCCACGCCCTGGAGCTCGCCACCGCCGCCCGTGACAAGCGGCAGCCGCTGTCCATCGGCGTGCTGGGCAACGCCGCCGAGCTGGTCCCGCAGCTGCTCGCGATGGACGCGCCGATCGACATCGTCACCGACCAGACCAGCGCCCACGACCCGCTCAGCTACCTGCCGGTCGGCGTCGACTTCGACGACATGGCGGACTACGCGGCCGCCAAGCCCGCCGAGTTCACCCAGCGCTCCCGCGAGTCCATGGCCCGGCACGTCGAGGCGATGGTCGGCTTCCTGGACCGCGGCGCCGAGGTCTTCGACTACGGCAACTCGATCCGCGGCGAGGCCCAGCTGGCCGGCTACGACCGCGCCTTCGCCTTCCCCGGCTTCGTCCCGGCGTACATCCGCCCGCTGTTCTGCGAGGGCAAGGGCCCGTTCCGCTGGGCGGCGCTGTCCGGCGACCCGCAGGACATCCACAAGACCGACAAGGCCGTGCTCGACCTCTTCCCGGAGAACGAGTCGCTGGCCCGCTGGATCAAGATGGCCCAGGAGAAGGTGCACTTCCAGGGCCTGCCCGCACGCATCTGCTGGCTCGGCTACGGCGAGCGCGACAAGGCCGGCGAGCGCTTCAACGACATGGTCGCCTCCGGCGAGCTGTCCGCCCCGATCGTGATCGGCCGCGACCACCTGGACTGCGGCTCGGTGGCCTCGCCGTACCGGGAGACCGAGGCCATGCTGGACGGCTCGGACGCGATCGCCGACTGGCCGCTGCTCAACGCCATGGTCAACGTCGCCTCCGGCGCCTCCTGGGTGTCCATCCACCACGGCGGCGGCGTCGGCATCGGCCGCTCGATCCACGCCGGCCAGGTCACCGTCGCCGACGGCACCGCGCTGGCCGGGGAGAAGATCCGCCGGGTGCTCACCAACGACCCCGGCATGGGCGTCATCCGGCACGTGGACGCCGGCTACGACCGCGCCACCGAGGTCGCCGCCGAGCGCGGGGTCCGCGTCCCGATGGGTGAACTGTGACGGTTCCGTCCTTCGAGGAGATGTGGGCGGAGCTGCTCCCCGTGGGCCGCTCCGCCTCCTCCGGCGGCTACCGCCGCTTCGCCTGGAACTCCGCCGACGCCGAGTGCCGTGCCTGGTTCGAGCAGCAGGCCCGCAGCCGCGGGCTGACCTACGAGCTGGACCGCAACGGCAACCAGTGGGCCTGGCTGGGCGATCCGACCGCCCGGGGCGCGGTCGTCACCGGCTCGCACCTGGACTCCGTCCCGGACGGCGGCGCCTTCGACGGCCCGCTCGGGGTGGTCTCCTCCTTCGCCGCGCTGGACGAACTGCGCGCCCGGAGAAGCGAGTTCAACCGGCCTTTGGCGATCGTCAACTTCGGCGACGAGGAGGGCGCCCGGTTCGGGGTGGCCTGCATCGGCTCCCGGCTCAGCTCAGGGGTGCTCTCCCGCGAGGCCGCGTACGAGCTGCGCGACGCCGACGGTCTGCGGCTGCCCGACGCGATGGAGCGGGCCGGCTACGACCCGACCGCGCTCGGCGCGGACGACGAACGGCTGGCCCGGATCGGCGCCTTCGTCGAGCTCCACGTCGAGCAGGGGCGCCACCTCGCCGAGGGGCAGCCGGTCGGCGTGGCCAGCGCGATCTGGCCGCACGGCCGGTGGCGGTTCGACTTCCACGGCGAGGCCAACCACGCCGGCACCACCCGGATCGAGGACCGCCGCGACCCGATGCTGACCTTCGCCAACACCGTGCTCGCCGCCCGCAAGAAGGCGAAGCTCGCGGGCGCGCTGGCCACCTTCGGCAAGGTCGCCGTCGAGCCCAACGGCACCAACGCGATCGCCTCGCTGGTGCGCGGCTGGCTGGACTCCCGGGCCGCCGACGAGGCCACCCTCACCGAACTCGTCGCCGAGATCGAGCGGACCGCCGCCGAGCGCGGCGGGCGCGACGGCGTCCGGGTCGAGCTGACCCGGGAGTCCTACACCCCGGTGGTGGACTTCGACGGCCCGCTGCGCGACCGGCTCGCGAAGCTGCTGGACGCCCCGGTGCTGCCCACCGGGGCCGGACACGACGCCGGCATCCTGGCGTCCGCGATCCCGACCGCCATGCTGTTCGTGCGCAACCCCACCGGCGTCTCGCACTCCCCGGCCGAACACGCCGAGGAGGCCGACTGCCTGGCCGGGGTGGCCGCCCTCGCCGACGTACTGGAGGACCTGGCGTGCCAGTGACCGCAGTGAGCTACTGGGCGCAGCACGCCTGGCTGCCGCACCCCAACGGGCCGGTGGTCGAGCCGGACGTGCTGATCGCCACCGGCCCGGACGGGCGGATCACCGCCGTCACCCCGGACAGCGGGCCCTGCCCGCCCGGCGCCGTGCGCCTCGACGGGCTGGTGCTGCCCGGCCACGCGAACGCCCACTCGCACGCCTTCCACCGGGCGCTGCGCGGGCACGTCCAGGTCGGCTCCGGCACCTTCTGGACCTGGCGCGACACCATGTACCGGTTCGCCGGCGCGCTCGACCCGGACACCTACCTGGAGCTCGCCACCGCCGTCTACGCCGAGATGGCGCTCGCCGGGATCACCGCCGTCGGCGAGTTCCACTACCTGCACCACGCCTCCGGCGGCGCCCGCTACCGCGACCCCAACGCGATGGGCGAGGCGCTGATCGAGGCCGCCGCCCGGGCCGGCATCCGGATCACCCTGCTCGACACCTGCTACCTGTCCTCCGGCTTCGGCGCCGAGCCCACCCACCCGCAACTGCGGTTCAGCGACGGCGACGCCGAGGCCTGGGCGGCACGGGCGGAGGCGCTCACGCCGCGCGAGCACGCCCGGATCGGCGCCGCGATCCACTCCGTCCGGGCCGTCCCGGCCGAGCAGCTGGGCACCGTCGCGCACTGGGCGGCTACGCGCAGGGCGCCGCTGCACGTCCACCTGTCCGAGCAGACCGCCGAGAACGACGCCTGCCTGGCCGCGCACGGCGTCACCCCCACCCGGCTGCTCGCCGACCACGGCGCGCTCGGGCCGCGCACCTCGGCCGTGCACGCCACCCACCTCACCGACGAGGACGTCAAGCTCCTCAGCGACTCCTCCACCGCCGTCTGCATGTGCCCCACCACCGAGCGGGACCTCGCGGACGGCATCGGCCCGGCCCGCCGGCTCGCCACGGCGGGCAGCCCGATCACCCTGGGCAGCGACAGCCACGCGGTGATCGACCCGTTCGAGGAGGCCCGCGCGCTGGAGCTGGACGAGCGGCTGCGCACCCGCACCCGCGGCCACTGGACGGCCAACGCCCTGCTCCGGGCCGGCGGCGAGGACGGGCACGCCTCGCTCGGCTGGCCGGAGGCCGGGCGGATCGAGGCCGGGTCGCTCGCCGACTTCACCGCGATCGCGCTGGACACCGTCCGCACGGCGGGCCCGCCGCCCCGGCTCGGCGCCGAGATCGCCGTCTTCGCGGCCTCGGCGGCGGACGTGCGGCACCTCGTGGTCGGCGGGCGGCACGTCGTCCGGGACGGCGTGCACCAGCTGGTGGCCGACGTGCCGGGGGCGCTGCGCTCCGCGATCGGCGCGCTGGACTGCTGACGTGTTCCTCCCCAACCGCTCCGGAAGGCGTTGACTTGAGCATCTTGATCACCGGCATCGGCAGCCTGGTCAGCAATGACCTCGGACACGGCACCGGTCCGCTGGGCCTGCTGAGCGACGCGGCCGTGGTGGTCGACGGCGACACCGTCGCCTGGGTCGGCCCGGCGGCGCAGGCCCCCGCCGCGGACGAGCGCTTCGACGCCGAGGGTCGGGCGCTGCTGCCCGGGTTCGTCGACTCGCACGCCCACCTGGTGTTCGCGGGCGACCGCACCGCCGAGTTCAACGCCCGGATGTCCGGCCAGTCGTACACGGCGGGCGGCATCCGCACCACGGTGGCGGCCACCCGGGCCGCGAGCGACGCCGAACTGGAGGCGAACGTGGCCCGGCTCGTCCGGGAGGCGCTGCGGCAGGGCACCACCACCGTCGAGTGCAAGTCCGGTTACGGGCTGACGGTCGAGGACGAGGCCCGGGCGCTGCGGGTCGCCGCGAAGCACACCTCCGAGACCACCTACCTGGGCGCGCACATCGTCGCCCCCGAGTACGCCGACGACCCGGCCGGCTACGTCGACCTGGTCACCGGCGAGATGCTGGACGCCTGCGCGCCGCACGCCCGCTGGGTGGACGTGTTCTGCGAGAAGGGCGCCTTCGACGGCGACCAGGCGCGGGCCGTCCTGACCGCCGGCATCGAGCGCGGTCTCACCCCCCGGGTGCACGCCAACCAGTTGACGTACGGGCCGGGCGTGCAGCTCGCCGTCGAGCTGGGGGCCGCCTCGGCGGACCACTGCACCCATCTGACCGACGAGGACGTGGCGGCACTGGCCGGCTCGGCGACGGTCGCCACCCTGCTGCCGGGGGCGGAGTTCTCCACCCGCGCCGAGTACCCGAGCGGCCGCCGGCTGCTGGACGCGGGAGCGGTGGTGGCCCTGTCCACGGACTGCAACCCGGGCTCCAGCTTCACCAGCTCGATGGCGTTCTGCATCGCGGTGGCGGTCCGGGAGATGGGCATGACCCCGGACGAGGCGGTCTGGGCCGCGACCGCCGGGGGCGCCCACGCCCTGCGGCGCACCGACGTCGGCACGATCGCGGTCGGCTCCCGCGCGGACCTGTTGCTGCTGGACGCCCCCTCCCACGTCCACCTCGCCTACCGGCCGGGCGTCCCGCTCACGGCCGCCGTCTGGCGATCGGGCCTCCGGGAGTTCTGAGCCCCGCAGGAGCACGGCGCACGGCCCACGGAAGGCCCCCGCGCCCCGGGCTTGCGGGCACCCCACAGGCGGGCCGACCGCGTCCGTGTCGAGCGGAAACGACCGGGGCCGCCGTGGATCTCAGGAATCCACGGCGGCCCCGGAGCGGGAGGGCGGACGTCAGTGCACGTCGCCCATGAGCTTGACGACCTTCTTGCGGTACATCGCCAGCGCGACACCGGCGAGGATCGCCATGACGCCCTGGACCGCGAAGTACGCGGTGCCGCCGACCACCTTGTCGCCCAGCACCAGCTGGAAGATCGCGGCGACGCAGTCGCCCGCGGTGACGGCGAGGAACCAGACGCCCATCATCTGGCTGGCGTACTTGGTCGGGGCCAGCTTGGTGGTGACGGACAGGCCCACGGGGGAGAGGGTGAGCTCACCGACGGTCTGGACCAGGTAGACCATGGCCAGCCACAGCGGGGTGACCTTGGTGTCGCCGTGGGCGGCGGCCATCGCCAGCATCATGACGATGAAGGAGGCGCCGATCATCAGCAGACCGAAGGCGAACTTCATGGTGGTGCTGGGGTTCTTCGACCGGCGGGCCAGGGCGACCCAGATCCAGGCGAAGACGGGGGCCAGCGCCATGATGTAGAGCGGGTTCAGCGACTGGAACCAGCTGGACGGGAAGTCGAACCCGAACAGCGTCGACGCGGTGTGGTCGTTGGCGAAGACGTTCAGCGTCGAGCCGGACTGGTCGTAGATCATCCAGAACACGGCGGCGGCGACGAAGAACCAGATGTAGCCGCTCATCTTGGACTGCTCGGTGGCGTCGAGGTCCTTGTCGCGCTTCACCTTGGCGAAGACCACCACCGGGATCGCCAGACCGGCGATGGACAGCGGCCAGATCGCCCAGTTGATGGTGAAGTGGCCGGTGAGGCCCACGACCGCGTAGAAGACCGCGGCGACGGCCAGCCAGATGCCGGCCTTGGTGAAGATCTTCCGCTTCTCCTCGGCGCTGATCGGCGAGGTGACGACGCTGCTCTTCGGGCTCAGGTGGCGGGTGCCCAGCAGGAACTGGAACAGGCCCAGGGCCATGCCGATGCCGGCCAGGGCGAAGCCGAGGTGCCAGTTGACCGTCTGGCCGACGGTGCCGACGACCAGCGGGGCCACGAAGGCACCGAGGTTGATGCCCATGTAGAAGATCGTGAAGCCGCCGTCGCGGCGCGGGTCGTTCGGGCCGTCGTACAGGTGGCCGACCATCGTGGAGATGTTGGCCTTGAGCAGACCCGAGCCGACCGCGATGAAGACCAGGCCGACGAAGAACGACGCGCTGACCGGGACGGCCAGCAGGAAGTGGCCGATCATGATGATCGTGCCACCGAGGGCGACCGTCTTACGGGCGCCCAGGAAGCGGTCCGCGATCCAGCCGCCGGGGAGGGCCAGCAGGTAGACCATGGCCGTGTAGACGCTGTACACGGCAGCGGCGACCGCCGTCTTCATGCCGAGGCCGCCGTCCGCGATGGAGGCGGTCATGTAGAGCACCAGCAGGGCACGCATGCCGTAGTAGCTGAAGCGCTCCCACATCTCGCTCATGAAGAGAGTGGCGAGTCCCCGGGGGTGCCCGAGGAAGGTCTTGCCGCTGGGAGAGGCCGACGTGACGTCGGCGTCCAGGGTCGTAGACGCCATGAGTAGTGGTTCCTTGCCTGACAGCGTCCGCCTAGGGGGGTGGCAGCGGACGTGGACTCGAACCACTCTACGTGGCCATATTTGGCGTTATCAGATGACAAAACTGCGGAATCGGGTATGGGAATGGCAAAGTCCGCAACAGATCGGCCCGAATGATCCATGGTACGCAGGCTTCTCTTCCTTCGGTTTCAAGATCCAAAAGGAAAATCTTCGCCGAACGACCGGTCGGCGCCGCTCGATTGACACCCGAATGGCCCTTGTATAACGATCACGCTCTGTGAAGCACCTCACAGGGCGTACGGCCGTACCCCGGCCGACTACCATCACCACATGACCTGTGTGCTGCTCGCCGAGGACGATCCGGCGATCTCCGAACCGCTCGCCCGGGCCCTGCGACGCGAGGGCTATGAGGTGCTCGTCCGCGAGGACGGTCCGACCGCACTGGCCGCCGGCCTCACCGAGGAGGTCGACCTCGTCGTCCTCGACCTCGGCCTTCCCGAGATGGACGGCCTAGAGGTCTGCCGCCGCCTGCGCGCCGACGGCAAGAGCTGCCCCGTCCTGGTGCTCACCGCCCGCGCCGACGAGGTCGACACCGTGGTCGGCCTGGACGCCGGCGCCGACGACTATGTGACCAAGCCCTTCCGCCTGGCCGAGCTGCTCGCCCGCGTCCGGGCCCTGCTGCGGCGCGGCAACGTCGACCAGCTCACCACCGGCGCGCACGGGGTGAAGATCGACATCGAGTCCCACCGCGCCTGGCTCGGCGAGGAGGAGCTCACCCTCTCCGCCAAGGAGTTCGAGCTGCTGCGGGTGCTGGTCCGCGACGCCGGCCGGGTGGTCACCCGTGAGGAGATCATGCGGCAGGTCTGGGACACCACCTGGTGGACCTCGACCAAGACCCTCGACATGCACATCTCCTGGCTCCGCAAGAAGCTCGGCGACGACGCGGCGAACCCCCGCTACATCGCCACCGTGCGCGGGGTGGGGTTCCGCTTCGAGAAGAATTAGCCCCGTACGGAGACCGTGGCCGGGCGTCGGCCGATGACGTGGAACACCTCGGGGAGCAGCAGCGTGAAACGCCGGATGATCAACTCGCTGCTGGTCGTCGTCCTGGTGGTGGTCGTGGTGTTCTGCGTCCCGCTCGCCCTGGTCGAGAAGCGCACCATCGTCAACTCGGCCCAGGACCGGGTGGACGCGGCCGCCGTCCGGGTGCTCGCCCTGGTCGAGAGCCGGCTCGCCGACCGCGAGGCGGTCAACAACGGGCGCGTCTTCGAGAGCCAGGTCACCGAGGGCAGCTACGTCGAGGTGCAGATCCCCGGCCAGCAGGTGGTCTCGGCGGGTGACCGTCCGGCCGGGGACCACCTGCTGAAGGCCGTCGAACGCGGCAACAGCGGCGAGATCGTCACCGTCGAGCAGTCCCGCGAGGACGTCGACCACGAGATCGCCAACAACCTGCTGCTGCTCGGCGTGGTCGCCCTGCTGGCCGTCCAGGCCGCCGTGGCGCTCGCCGTGTGGCAGGCCAAGCGGCTCGCCCGGCCGCTCACCGAGCTCGCCGAGACCGCCGAACGGCTCGGATCCGGCGACCCCCGCCCGCGCGACCGCCGGTACGGGGTGCCCGAACTCGACCGGATCGCCGAGGTGCTGGACACCAGCGCCGAACGGATCGCCCGGATGCTCACCGCCGAACGCCGGCTCGCCGCCGACGCCTCGCACCAGCTGCGCACCCCGCTCACCGCGCTGTCGATGCGCCTGGAGGAGATCACCGCCCTCGCCGAGGAACCGGAGACCGTCAAGGAGGAGGCGACCATCGCCCTCCAGCAGGTCGAGCGGCTCACCGACGTCGTCCAGCGACTGCTCACCACCCAGCGCGATCCGCGCAGCCCCACGGCCGTCGCCTTCGACCTGGACGAGGTGATCAAGCAGCAGGTGGAGGAGTGGGGCCCCACGCTGCGGGAGCAGGGCCGGGTGCTGTCCCTGGAGGGCCTGCACGGGGTCACCGCGGTCGGCACCCCCGGGACGGTGGCCCAGGTACTGGCCACCCTGATCGAGAACTCCCTGATGCACGGCGCCGGGACGATCACCCTGCGGGTCCGGCCCTCCGGCACCTCGGTGGTGGTCGAGGTGCAGGACGAGGGCGCGGGGGTGCCGGCCGACCTCGGCAACCGGGTGTTCGAGCGCGCGGTCAGCGGCCGCAACTCCACCGGCATCGGCCTGGCCGTCGCCCGCGACCTCGCGGAGGCGGACGGCGGCCGGCTGGAGCTCCTGTCGCTGAAGCCGGCGGTGTTCGCGCTGTTCCTCGGACGCACCCACGAGGACCAGGACTAGCGCGACGGCCGGCCGCAGAGGGCCGGCCGCGAGGGCCGGTTGCGAGGCTCGGCGCGCGAGGCCTACTCGGCCTTGGCGTAGCGGATCTGCTCGGCGGCCAGCATCAGCTCGGCCTGGGCCGCCAGCTCCTGGCCGCCGGCGGCCACGTCGACGTCCTGCTCGGGCTCCGGCAGCGCCTTGAACACCCAGCTGCGGTACGAGACGAAGCGGAACACGGTGGCGACGCCGAGGCCGATCACCTTGGCGCCGAGCTGCTCGTAGTGCGAGTCCAGGTGCAGCACGTACACCGTGAAGGCGAGCACGCCGGTCTCGATCAGCATGCCGATGCCGCTGAAGACCAGGAACAGCGTGATCTCCCGCTTGCGCGAGGCCGCGTCCCGGTCCCGGTACAGCCAGTAGCGGTAGCCGAGGTAGTTGGTGGCGATCGCGATCACGGTCGCCGCGATGTTCGAGCGCAGCGAGGCCAGGCCGAGGCCGTTGATGCAGACCCAGAACACGGCGAAGTTGACCACCACGCCGCTCAGGCCGACGATGCCGAACTTCACGACTTCGCCCGTGAGCCCACGCATCCTGTGCGTGAGCGGGGGTTTCGAAGCTGCGGTCGTCGCCATACCGGGCTGCCTCCATGTGCCTGCGGACGAAAGGGGGCCCGGCGCGGGACCCGGCCACCTCGAGCCCTGCGTGCACGCACATGATCGGACTGCGTGGACGAGGACCTGGCCGTCCAGGCTACCCGCTTCCATCGAACGGCTCAGCCCGCCGGGCCCCGGGTTGACATCTACGCGCGTCCACTACTCAGTGCCCCACCGCGGCTCCACCGCCCCCCACCGGCCCGGATATCCTGGCCGGGTGACTTCCCCGGGCAATGTGAATTTTCCAGTGGTGGGCATGATCGGCGGCGGGCAGCTGGCCCGCATGGCACACCAGGCGGGCATCCCGCTGGGGGTCAGGTTCAAGCTCCTCGCCGACACGCCGCAGGACTCCGCCTCGCAGGTGGTCTCCGAGGTCGTCCTCGGCGACTACCGCGACCTCGACACCCTGCGCCGCTTCGCGGCCGGCTGCGACGTGATCACCTTCGACCACGAGCACGTCCCGACCGAGCACCTGCGGGCCCTGGAGGCCGACGGCGTCGCCGTCCGCCCCGGCCCGGACGCGCTGGTCAACGCCCAGGACAAGGGCGTGATGCGGGCCAAGCTCGACTCCGTCGGCGTGCCCTGCCCCCGGCACCGGATCGTCGCCGACCCGGCCGACGTCACCGCCTTCGCCGAGGAGGGCACCGGATACCCGGTCGTGCTGAAGACCGTCCGCGGCGGCTACGACGGCAAGGGCGTCTGGGTCGTGGACGACGAGGAGCAGGCGCAGGCCCCGTTCCTGGCCGGCGTCCCGGTGCTGGCCGAGGAGAAGGTCGACTTCGTCCGCGAGCTGGCCGCCAACGTGGTCCGCTCGCCCAGCGGCCAGGCCGTCGCCTACCCGGTCGTCGAGAGCGTCCAGGAGAACGGCGTCTGCGCCGAGGTCACCGCCCCCGCGCCGGACCTCGACCACGCGCTCTCCGACGAGGCCCAGCAGCTCGCCCTGCGGATCGCCGGGGACCTCGGCATCGTCGGCCACCTCGCCGTCGAGCTGTTCCAGACCCGGGACGGCCGCATCCTGGTCAACGAGCTGGCCATGCGCCCGCACAACTCCGGGCACTGGACCCAGGACGGCGCGGTCACCTCGCAGTTCGAGAACCACCTGCGGGCCGTCCTCGACCTCCCGCTCGGCGACCCCCGGCCGCGTGCCAAGTGGACCGTCATGGTCAACGTCCTCGGCGGCGACTACCCGGACATGTACCACGCCTTCCTGCACTGCATGGCCCGCGACCCCGGGCTGCGGATCCACATGTACGGGAAGGACGTGAAGCCCGGCCGCAAGGTCGGCCACGTCAACGTCTTCGGGGACGACCTCGACGACGTCCGCGAGCGCGCCCGCCACGCGGCCGCCTACCTGCGAGGAACGATCACCGAATGACATCCCCGGTTGTTGGCATCGTCATGGGCTCGGACTCCGACTGGCCCGTCATGGAAGCCGCCGCCCAGGCCCTGGACGAGTTCGAGATCCCCTACGAGGTGGACGTCGTCTCGGCCCACCGGATGCCCCGCGAGATGGTCGCGTACGGCGAGAACGCCCACCGGCGCGGCCTGAAGGCGATCATCGCCGGCGCCGGCGGCGCGGCCCACCTGCCGGGCATGCTCGCCTCCGTCACCCCGCTGCCGGTCATCGGCGTGCCCGTGCCGCTGCGCTACCTCGACGGCATGGACAGCCTGCTGTCGATCGTCCAGATGCCGGCCGGCGTGCCGGTGGCGACCGTCTCGGTGGCCGGCGCGCGCAACGCGGGCCTGCTCGCGGTGCGGATGCTCGCCGCCTTCGACGCCGAACTCGCCGAGAAGATGGCCGACTTCCAGGCCGAGCTGAACAGCCAGGCCACCGAGAAGGGCAAGAAGCTGCGGGCCAAGGTGGCCGGTTCCCCCTCCTTCGGCTTCGGCAAGTAACCCCGCTGGTCGGCCTGGGGTAGAACAGCCCGTATGACTACTCAGACGGACTCCGCCACCGCACTGGACCGTGCCCGCGCCCTGCTCCGCACCGCCCCGGTCGTGGACGGTCACAACGACCTCCCCTGGGCGATGCGCGAGCAGGCCGGGTACGACCTCGGCGCGCTCGACCTCGCCGCCGACCAGAGCGACCGCTTGCACACCGACCTCGCCCGCCTCGCGGAGGGCGGGGTCGGCGCGCAGTTCTGGTCCGTCTACGTACCCGCCTCCCTGGCCGGCGACCACGCGGTGAGCGCCACCCTGGAGCAGATCGACTTCGTCCACGCCTTGGTCGAGCGCTACCCCGACCGGCTGCGGCTGGCCCGCACCGCCGCGGACATGGAGGCCGCCCGCGCCGAGGGCCGGATCGCCTCGCTGATGGGCGCCGAGGGCGGCCACTCCATCGACTGCTCGCTGGCCACCCTGCGCGCCCTGTACGAGCTCGGCGTGCGGTACCTGACGCTCACCCACAACGACAACGTGCCGTGGGCCGACTCCGCGACCGACGAGCCGGTGGCCGGCGGGCTGACCCGCTTCGGCGAGGAGGTCGTCCGGGAGATGAACCGGCTCGGCATGCTGGTCGACCTCTCGCACGTCTCCGCCGACACCATGCGGGACGCCCTGCGGGTCACCGAGGCGCCCGTGCTGTTCTCGCACTCCTCCGCCCGTACCGTCTGCGACCACCCGCGCAACATCCCGGACGACGTGCTCGCCCAGCTGCCCGCCAACGGCGGGGTGGCGATGGCGACCTTCGTCCCGAAGTTCATCCTGCCCGCCGCGATCGACTGGACGCTGGCCGCCGACGAGAACATGCGCGCCCACGGCTTCCACCCGCTGGACACCACCCCGCCGGCCATGGAGCGCCAGCGCGCCTTCGAGGCCGCCAACCCTCGCCCGATCGCCACCCCGGCCACCGTCGCCGACCACCTCGACCACATGCGCGAGGTCGCCGGCATCGACCACATCGGCATCGGCGGCGACTTCGACGGCACCGCCTTCCTGCCGGACGGGCTCGACTCGGTGGCCGGCTACCCCAACCTGGTCGCCGAACTCCTCGGCCGCCGCTGGTCCGAGGCCGACCTGGCCAAGCTCACCTGGCACAACGCCGTGCGCGTCCTGCGCGACGCCGAGTCGGCCGCCGCCTCCCTGCGGACCAGCCGCCGGCCGTCCATCGCCACCATCGGCCAGCTGGACGGCGCCGGAGTCTAGGCTCCGGACGGCGCCGGTGCCTAGGCCAGCAGCGGGATCTCGATGGCCGGGCACCTGTCCATCACCATGGTGAGCCCGGCCGCCCGGGTGCGCTCGTACGCGGCCTCGTCCACCACCCCGAGCTGGAACCAGACCGCCTTCGCCCCGACCGCCACCGCCTGGTCGGCCACCTCCCCGGCCAGCGCGCTGTTCACGAACACGTCCACCACGTCGATCGGGAACGGGATCTCGGCGAGCGAGGCGTAACCGCGCTCGCCGAGAACCGTCTCGGCCTTCGGGTGAACGGGGACGATCCGCTTGCCGTAGCGCTGGAGGACCCGCGCCACGCCGTGGGCGGCCCTGGCGGTGTTGGTGGAGAGGCCGACCACCGCCCAGGTGTCCCCGGTGGCGGTGAGGATCTCGCGGACCGTCGCGTCGTCGCCGTAGTGCGTCATGCCGGTAGAAACGACGCCCACGGGCGCGGGATTCCGGTTCGCTTCGGGGCATCGAAAGCGCCCGCCCCCGGTGGTGCGGGGCGGGCGCTCAGCGGGGGGAGCGGCCGGGGGCGGCCTCAGCTGGGGCGGCCGAGGGCCCGGTAGGTCCAGCCGGCGGCGCGCCAGGCTTCGGCGTCGAGGACGTTGCGGCCGTCCAGGAGGCGGCGTTCGGCGACGACGGCGCCGAGTTCGGCCGGGTCCAGCTCGCGGAACTCGGCCCACTCGGTGAGGTGGAGGACGACGTGGGCGCCCTCGGCGGCCTCCAGGGCGGAGCCGGCGTAGGCGAGCGAGGGGAACATCTTGCGGGCGTTGTCCACGGCCTTGGGGTCGTAGACGGTGACCTGGGCACCCTGCAGCTGCACCTGGGCGGCCACGTTGAGGGCCGGGGAGTCCCGGATGTCGTCCGAGTTGGGCTTGAAGGCGGCACCGAGGACGGCGACCCGGCGGCCCAGGAAGCCGCCGCCGCACTGCTCGCGGGCCAGCTCGACCATCCGCGAGCGGCGCCGCATGTTGATCGAGTCGACCTCGCGCAGGAAGGTCAGCGCCTGGTCGGCCCCGAGTTCGCCGGCCCGGGCCATGAACGCCCGGATGTCCTTGGGCAGGCAGCCGCCGCCGAAGCCGAGGCCGGAGTTGAGGAACTTGCCGCCGATCCGCTCGTCGTAGGAGAGCGCCTTGCTCAGCTGGGTGACGTCCGCGCCGGCCGCCTCGCAGACCTCGGCCATCGCGTTGATGAAGGAGATCTTGGTGGCCAGGAAGGAGTTGGCGGCGGCCTTGACCAGCTCGGCGGTCGCGAAGTCGGTGACCAGGAACGGCACTCCGGCCGCGATCGGCTCGGCGTACACCTCGCGCAACAGCCGCTCGGCCCGCTCGCTCTGGGCGCCGACCACGATCCGGTCCGGCCGCAGGGTGTCCTGGACGGCGAAGCCCTCGCGCAGGAACTCGGGGTTCCAGGCCAGTTCGGCGTCCTCGCCGACCGGCGCCAGCGCGGCCAGCCGCTCGGCCAGCCGGGCCGCCGAGCCGACCGGCACGGTGGACTTGCCGACCACCAGGGCCGGGCGGGTCAGGTGCGGCGCCAGGTCGTCGATCGCGGTGTCCACGTACGACATGTCGGCGGCGAACTCGCCCTTGCGCTGCGGGGTGTTGACGCAGATGAAGTGCACGTCGCCGAACTCCGCGGCCTCCTTGGCGGAGGTGGTGAAGCGCAGCCGCCCGGTCGAGCCCTCGTGCCCGGGCACGTGCTTGAGCAGCAGCTCCGACAGCCCCGGCTCGTACATCGGGACGCGTCCGGCGGTGAGCGTGGCGATCTTGTCGGGATCGATGTCCAGACCCAGCACCTCGAAGCCGAACTCGGCCATCGCGGCGGCGTGCGTGGCTCCGAGGTAGCCGGTGCCGATCACTGAGATGCGGAGGGTCACGGGGTCCCCTTGAGTTGCGGGTTCGACCAGTAGAGGTGTGCTGATGCTATCCGCCCGGGCCGATGGGGTAGGGATCCCCCGGCTCCGGAGGACGCTAGGCAGTCGCAGGTCGGAGCCCTAGGATCCTTACTGAACGGTAGTTAACCCGGATTCGACGTCGATCAGACTTCGGTCACTGGACCACGAGGCAGGCATCATGGCGGGCAGCGCGGCTGACTTCGATCTCTTCCGCATCTCCGAGGAGCACGGGATGCTCCGTGAGGCGGTGCGTTCGCTGGCCGAGGCGAAGATCGCGCCGTTCGCGGCGGAGGTGGATGAGCAGGGGCG
>NZ_JBVHXY010000053.1:0-22652 GCF_055569215.1 Kitasatospora sp. NPDC029312
CCCCCCCCCCCCCCCCCCCCCCCCCCCCCCCCCCCCCCCCCCCCCCCCCCCCCCCCCCCCCCCCCCCCCCCCCCCCCCCCCCCCCCCCCCCCGCCCGGATCGGCGCCCCGGCGTTCGCCGGCCCGTACATGCCCGCGCCCGTTGCGGGCACGCGCACACACATGGGCACACAGCATGTGGAGACGGAGCGAAAGTACGACGGCGCCGCGCTTCCGCGGCTCGACCACCTGCCGGGCGTCACCGCCGTGCGGGATGCCGCACCCCAGGACCTCGACGCGGTCTACTACGACACACCGGACCTGCGCCTGCTGCGCCGGCACATCACCCTGCGCCGGCGCAGCGGCGGCGACGACGCCGGCTGGCACCTCAAGCTGCCGCGCGCCGGCGACGAGCGCGCGGAGGTCCGCCTGCCGGCGGCGGCCGGCGGCCCCGGCGACGTCCCGGGCGAGCTGTCGCGGCTGGTCGCGGCCTTCACCCGCGGCGCCGCCCTCGCGCCGGTGGCGCACCTGCGCACCCGCCGTCGCCGGCTGCTGCTGCGCGACGAGCGCGGGGACACGCTCGCACAGGTCACCGAGGACCAGGTCGCGGCCCAGGTCCTCGGCGTGGACGGCGGCGGCGCCACCCAGGTCGGCGGGTGGACCGAGTTCGAGGTCGAGCTGGACCACGGCACGCCGGCGCTCCTGGACCGCGTCGAGGCCGTGTTCACCGACGCGGGGCTGGTCCGCTCGCCCTGGCCCTCGAAGCTCTCCCGGGCCCTCGACGGGTCGCGCCCGGCCGACGCCGCGGCCGGCACCCCGGCGTCCGCCCAGGCGCCCGGATCGGCGGGCGCCCTCGTCATGGACGGCTTCCGGGCCCAGCTCGAGGCGCTGCTGACCCTCGACGCGGCCGTGCGCCTGGGCCGGGCGGACTCCGTGCACCAGATGCGGATCACCGCCCGCCGGCTGCGCAGCCTGCTCAAGGCCCACCGGCGGCTCTTCCAGCGCGGCCGCACCGAGGCGCCGGCCGCCGAACTGCGCCGGCTGGGACAGCTGCTCGGCCGGGCCCGGGACCAGGAGGTGCTCGGCGAGACGCTGGTCGACCAGCTGGACGCGGTGCCCGCCCAGCTGCGCCGGGGCGCCCTGCGCGGCCGGCTCACCGAGCGCTACGCCCAGGGCTACCGCACCGCCTGGCGCCAGGCCGTCGCCGAACTCGACGGCGCCCGCTACTACGCCCTGCTGGAACGGCTCGAAGCCTTCGCCGCCGACCCGCCACTGCGCCGCCGGGCCGAGCGGGACGCCCGCCGCTACGCCCGCGACGTCCTGCGGCGCGAGCAGCGCCGCACGGTCAAGCGCCTCGACCGCGCGCTGCGCCTCGACCCGGGCCCCCGGCGCGACCTGGCCCTGCACGGCGCCCGCAAGGCCGCCAAGCGCGCCCGCTACACCGCGGAGCACGCCCAGTCGCAGATCCCGCGGCGTTCGGCGAAACGGGCGGCGCGCTTCGGGGAGCGGATGAAGGAGCTGCACAAGGTCCTCGGCGCCCACCAGGACAGTGTGGTGGCCCGGCAGGAACTGATCGCCCTGGAAGGCCGGGACACCGGCGGCGAGCGGCACGCCTTCGCCTACGGCGTGCTCCACGAACGCCAGCGGCACACCGCCGACGACGTCTTGCGGCGCCTGCCGAAGCTGCGCCACCGGGCCGGGCGCCGCAAGCTCACCCGGCTGTGAGCGCACCGCCGTAGGAGTCGCGCCGTAGGAGTCACGGCGCGGTGTCGCGGCTGGGGAGTCACGGCGCCGGGAATCTTTGCGGCGCCGCCTTTCTGACGTATCATCTGCCGATCTTGGAAGACCGCTGCGGCCGCCGGCGTCCCGTGCGGGTGCGGCGGCCGCAGCGGCGATCGTCACGAACGGGGGGTTTTCGCATGGCCGCGCACACCGGTGCCGCCGCGAGAGGGCTGGCCGTGGGCCTCGCATCGATCCTGCTGGGGGGTGCGCTGAGCGCCTGCGGCTCCAGCCCGGTCACCGGAGCGCTGGCCGGCACGGTGCCGCAGCAGTGGGTGGACTTCCCGACCGTGCTCGCCGACAAGGGCGCGGTCAAGCAGACCCTGCCGGACCCGGCGACCATGCCCGGCTGGAAGGCCCACAGCAAGGAGGTCGACGAGGAGGACGGCACCGACGAGGAGTGCCCCGGCTGCAAGCTCGACGGCACCGCCGACTTCGAGACCGGCGGCGCCAAGGCCTCCTTCATGATCACCACCTTCGCCACCGGGGCCCAGGCGACCACCTACCTCACGACGACCGCGAAGCGGGCGGCGAAGGACGCCTCCCCGCTCTCCGTGGCGACCATCGGCAACGAGACCACCGCCTACAGCGGCACGTTCGGCAGCGACACCGGGGACGTCATCCTCATGCGGGTGGGCACCGTCGTCGCCGGTGTCCTGGCCACCGGCCCCTCGGACGTGCCGAAGCTGCAGAAGATGGCGACCATGCTCGCCCGGCGCATCGAACAGACCGCCGCCGGACAGCGCGCCGACGCCACCCTCGACACCGCCTGAGCCACCGGGCCTCAGAGCGCCACCGGCCCGCGGCGGGCCGCGCGGGCGCAGCGCAGCAGTTCCTCGCCGTAGGGCAGGGCGACGAAGGCGGCGGTGGCGGCGGCGAAGCCGGCGAGGTAGCGGGCGGGCAGCGGGTGGGGCTTGGGGTTGAGGCGCCAGGCCCGGCGGGTGTCGCCGCCGCGGGCCAGGGAGCGTACCTGGTCCCAGTGCAGGCAGGCGGTGAAGGCGACGGCGGTGAGCGGCAGCACTTCCAGGAAGCTGTGGATGTGCTGTTCGAGCGGGGTGACCTCCCGCCGGCCGGTGGCGATGGTGACGTCCCACAGGGCGGTGGCGCCGTGGGCGAGGGCGGCGGCGCCCATGGTGGCGAGGACCAGCGGGTTGATCTCGGCGACCAGGCCGAGGACGACCGGTGTGCCGGCTTCGGCCATCATCAGGGCGTGGACGAGTGATTCCCGCAGTCCGCTGGTGTCCTCGATGTCGGAGCGGCGGTGCATGACCCAGTCGCCGACGGCCGGTGCGAACCACAGCGGCAGCACCCCGTAGAGGAGGAAGCGCCGGCTGGCGTTCTCCACGTCGTCGGCGGGGCCGGTGGTCAGCTCCGGTGCGGCGCGCCACCGTCGCCAGGGGCGGGTGCGGGTGCTGGGCATGGGTCGTCCTCCTGTCTGGGCGGATCTCACGAGCCTCCCGCGCCTCATCGGCGTGGTGGCGGGCCGCGTACCCGGGTTCGGGCCTGGTACGCGACGTCCGGGCCGTCGGGCGGTTCGCCGGTGCGGCCGGCGCCGTGTGCTCCCCGGTGAGGACCGGGGCGGGCCCGCCGGTGACGCCGCCGCGGGCCGGACCCGCCGGTCAATTCATAGAGGAGCGGTCCTGGCGGCGGCGCCGCAGCCACACCGGAAGGCGGTGGCTGCCCCCCGAAAAGCCGATCGCCCGGGGCGGCGCCGTCCAAGCGCCCCGTGGACCGGAGGGGGCGGCCGGGGGCCGGGACGGCGCCGCGCCGCGCCGTACCAGCGCTGCGGGTGGGGGCGCCCCGGCCGCCGGCCGCGGGCCGGGCTACAGGAGGACGAGCAGCTTGGTACCGGGCACCAACTTGCGGTTGACGGAGGTCGATTGGACGAAGACGGTGTACGACGGGTTGTCGCCGGGCTTGACGGTGGCCTCCGCCGAGGGCAGGCCGAGGAGCCGGCGGGCCGCCGGGCCCGAGAAGACCCTGCCGGTCATCCGGCCGGTGGCCGGGTCCTTCTCCGCGACGGCGAGCTGCTTGGTGCCCTGGATCTTCTCGCGCTTGGACAGTTCGTAGAAGGCGCAGCCGGTCTTGTAGGGGTGGCCGGCGCTGGTGACGAAGTCGCGGATCGGGGTCTGCTGGTCGACCGGGATCAGGATGTACTTGCCGGTGTCGAGGGCGTCGAGGTTGGCCTTCACGTCGGCGGTGTTCAGGTCCTGGCCCATGGCGAAGAGGTTCCTGGTGCCGCGCACGCCCTTCTCGCGGCCGCGCAGGAAGCTGGTGGCGGCGGTCTTGACGGTGCCGATGGCCTCCTCGACGCCCTGGCTGGAGTCCGCGTCCCAGATGGCGATGTTGCCGGCCGGGAAGCCGTACTCCTGGGCGGTGCGCTTGGCCAGGGAGTTGGGGACCAGGATCGCCGAGGTCCAGTGGTCGGGCAGTTCGTCCATGGCGCGCTGGATGCGGCCCATCCAGTCGTGCAGGACGGCGGTGCCCCGGCCGGCGGCCATGCGGATGTGCATCTGGCCGTTCTCGGAGCAACCGGAGGCGTTCTCCTCGCCGTCGGTGACGACGACTTGGAGGAAGGAGTGCTCCCCGTAGCCCTCCCAGATGTTCTTCAGGTCGTCGACGGACTTCACGGCCGCCTCGATCAGTGCCGTCGCTCCGTTGTCGACCCGGTAAAGGCCCCGCAGGGACGGCAGGTGCTTGACGTCCATGTCCCAGACCAGGTTCTGCACTTCGTGGTCGAACGCGTAGAGGCTGATGCGGGTCTCGTGGCCGAGCCGGTCGGATTCCTCCTGGAGGCCCTTCACGAACTCGTCCACCACGCGGATGAGTTGCTCCTGGTGCGGGCGCATCGATCCGGATTTGTCGACCACCAGGGAAACGTGGTTGACCTTGTGCTTGATCCGGTTCGCGGACATGCTTCCACCCCTTTTTCCGACGCTTTTGCGGGCGCCTTTTCGGCGCCTTTCCGGGCGTCCCCTCCAACGTTGTCCCCACTTTATGAGGGGGCACTGACAGTGGACGCCCGGGCGGAAGGGCGGCGGGCCCGGCCGGCCCTGCGGGACGGTCCGGGACGGTGCGGGACGGCAGTAGCCTGGATGGTTGGCCACGTTCCATACCGGAGGCGAGGGTGTCGACGACGACTCGGCCGAACCATGAACTGCAGACGATGGGCGACCTGTTCGGGCTGCCGGGCGAACCCGGGCCGCCCGAGGTCCAGGAGCGGGCGCGGCGCGCGGTGGCGGCGCGGGCCCGCGGCGTCGAGGACTGCCGGCTGCTGCTGGAGGCCCTGGGGCTGCTGACCCGTACGGCGCCGCAGGCCGGGCCCGGGCCGTGACGCGCGCGGCCCGGGCGCTCAGGGCCCGGGCCGGCGCGGGTGCCACTCCACCAGGGCGATGGTGGCGTCGTCGCGCAGCCGGTGGTCCTGGTGGGTGACCAGGGCGTGGATGAGGCGGCGCAGGGCCTCGGGGGCCGGGTCACCGCCGGCCATGTGCTGGACGAGGGTGTCGGTCAGCCGGCGCTCCCCGAAGAGTTCACCGGAGGCCGAGCGGGCCTCGGTGACCCCGTCGGTGTAGACCAGCAGCCGGTCGCCGGGCTGCAGCCTGGCGTGGTGGACGGGCTGCGGCCCGTGCTCGTGGAAGCCGAGCCCGAGCGGTAGTTCGGCGTGCCGGCGCAGGGCGTGCGCGACGACGTGGCCCTCGCGGATGAGCAGCGGTGGCGGGTGGCCGCAGTTGACCCAGGACAGCTCGCCGGTGGCGGTGTCGAGGTCGGCGATCACCGCGGTCATCAGGCGGTCCGGGATCCACCGGGCCAGGGCGCGGTCGATGGTGTGGGCGATGTCGGCCAGGCCGCCGCCGGCCCGCCGGGTGGAGCGGCAGGCGGCCAGTGCGACGGAGCTGGCGCCGCCGGAGGCGAGGTCGTGGCCCATCGCGTCGAACACGGACACGTGCAGGTGCCCGCCCGCGACCGCGTGGTCGAAGGCGTCCCCGCCCACGTCGTAGGCCGGTTCCAGGACGGCGCTGGAGGTGACGTCGCGGGTGCCGATGGTGCGCGGCGGCAGGAAGGCCCACAGCAGTTCGGCCTGCAGGCTCATCCGCTGCTCGCGTCCCACGGCGACGAGGACGTCGCTGTACGCGCTCTTGGACACCACCAGCAGGGCGACCAGGGCCGCCAGCGCCTCGTAGCAGGCGATCACGCGGGGGTGCCCCACCCCGCCCTCGATCCGCAGGACGCCGATCCGCTCGACGCCGTCGACCAGTGGGAACCAGCCCGCCGCGGGCGTGGTGGAGGAGAGCTGGGTCCGTTGCAGCCGGTAGGCGCGGCCGCCGAGCGTCCCCTCGACGTCGACCCGGGGCGCGGGGCGCCCGTCCTCGGGGTCGGGCAGCGGGACGAGGTGGCGCTGCTGGACGTCGGCCAGGTAGACCCGGGCGTCGTCCGCGCCCAGCGCTCGGGCCGCCTCCCGCACCATGGCGGGCAGCTCGGCCGGGCCGCTCGAGCGGGAACGGGCCAGCAGCCGGGCCAGCACGCCGCCCAGCACCGCGTCCTCGCAGCTCACGCCGCCCACCTCCGGTCGGATCGTCCGCCTGCCCGGCCACGGCCCGGTGCCGCGCCGCCGCGCGGGCCGGGGCCGCCTTCTCCTCCATGATCCGGGCCGGGCGCGCGGTCGGCGCCCCGGTGCGGGGCGGGCGCCCCCGGGGCCGCGGCGCTGCGGCCGCTGCGGGCCGCAGCGCCGCGTGCCGGCGGGGTGGCGGCGGGATCGGCCGGGCGGGTCATGGTCGGGGGCCCGGTGTTTCCCTGCGGCGGCGGGGGGTGATTCCTTGCGGCCGGGGCGGCGGGCGGTGTCCGCCGCCGGGCCGCCGTCGGAGGGTTCCACCGTGTCGCTGCTGTCGTGCCGTCGTGGGGGTGTGGTCGCCGCTGCGGTCACCGCCTCGTTGCTCGCCGCCTCGCTGGTCACCGGGGCCGCCGGGCCCGCCGCCGCGGGAGGCGGTGTGGGCGCCCTGGCCGGGGAGGACGGGGAGCGGGGGCTGCGGGGGCGGCTGCAGGAGCTGGTCGAGCGCCCGGACGGGCCGCCCGGGGCGATCGCGGTGCTGCGCGACGGCGACCGGGTGCGGGTGTTCCGGGCCGGGGTGGCCGAGGTCGGCACCGACCGGGCGCCCCGGATCGACGACCACATGCGCCTGGCCAGCGCCTCCAAGGCCTTCAGCGGCGCGGTCGCCCTGCGGCTGGTCGACTGCGGGCTGCTCGCCCTGGACGACACCCTCGCCCAGCGGCTGCCCGCCCTGCCGGCCGCCTGGGGCGCCGTCACCCTGCGCCAGCTCCTCAACCACACCAGCGGCCTGCCGGACTACAGCGCGGCGCCGGCCTTCGTCGAGCAACTCCTCGCCGACCCCCACCACGTCTTCGACTCCCGCCACCTGCTCGACTTCGTCGCCGACCAGGGCCTGGAGTTCGCCCCCGGCACGCGCTACCACTACTCCAACTCCGACAACATCGCCGTCGCCCTGATGGCCGAGGCCGCCACCGGGCAGCGCTACGAGGACCTGCTCACCGACGAGGTCTACCGGCCGCTGGGACTGACGCGCACCAGCCTCCCGTCCGGCTACCGGCTGCCCGAGCCCTACCTGCACGGCTACGCCGTCCAGCCGCCCGCACCGCCGCAGGACGTCAGCACCCTGTTCGGTGCCTCCGGCGCCTGGGCCTCGGGCGGCATGGTCTCCACCCCCCGGGACTTCAGCACCTTCGCCGCCGCGTACGCCGGCGGCCCGCTGATCAGCGACGCCACCCGGCGCGAGCAGCGGACCTTCGTGCCGGGCGCCTCCGAGCCCGTCGGCCCCGGCACCAACCGTGCCGGGCTGGCGATCTTCGAGTACGCCACCCGGTGCGGCTCGGTGTACGGGCACACCGGCAACACCGCCGGCTACACCCAGTTCGGCGCGGGCACGGCCGACGGGCGCCGCAGCGTCACCGTCAGCGTCACCGAGCAGGTGAACGAGGCGGGCAACCCCGACCTGCTGGCGCACCTGCGGGCTGTCGAGGAGGACTTCGTCTGCGCCCTGCTGGCCGACCGGCCCGACCGGCGCGGGTGACCGGGCGGGCTCAGACCTCCTCCTCCATGCCGATGGCCTCCTCGAGCGCCCTGCGGGCGTCGCCCGTGTCCCGTCCCTGGAGCTGGCGCAGCGAGGCGGTGGCGATCGCGTCGAGCTTGTGCTGCACGGCGTGCTCGGCGCGGCGCTCGGAGTTCTTCAGCAAGGTCAGGAGCAGCAGGTTGAGGGCGGTCATGATGTCCCCGACCAGGATCTGCCATTCCAGGGCCAGGCCGGCGGCGTGGACGGCCGCGAAGGCGGCACCAGGAGCACGCACAGGACGTAGAAGGCCGGGGAGCTGGTGAGGTTCGACGCGCCCTCCGCGAACCGTTCGAACCGGCCCCGCCCTTCCCGGGTGCGCTCGGACGGGTGACGCAAGGCCATGATGCGTGCCCTTCTGTGCGGCGCGGCCGGTGCACCGTCGGTGGTGGGGCCGGCCACCGCCAGCGTCGCCGCCGGGCCCGCCGCCCGCACGCGGTGCTGGGCCGACGGGCGGTGCCGGGCCGGGCGGGTGGCTTCGCGCCGGGCGGGTGGCGTCGCGCCGGGCGGGTGGTGGGCGCAGGCACGGGGGGGTAGGCGTGCCCCCGAACGACCCGTTGGGCGAACCGGCGAGCGGCCGGACGGCGAGGGAGAGCGGACACATGAACCCCATCGAACGTGCCCTGCGCACCCTCGACCACGCCCAGCAGCGGCACACCGCCCCGGGGATGGTCGTCGGCGTGGTCAAGAAGTACGGGGACGACCGCTGCGGCCTGCTGGCCGCCCTGATCACCTACTACGGCTTCGTCGCGCTCATCCCGCTGCTGCTCCTGCTCAGCACCGTCCTCGGCTTCGTCCTCCACGGGCACCCGGACGCCCAGCAGGCCGTCGTCAACTCGGCGCTCGCCGACTTCCCCATCGTCGGCGACCAGCTGCGCCAGAACGTCCACTCGGTGCAGGGCAGCGGGCTGGCCCTGGTCGTCGCGCTGCTCGGCCTGTTGTACGGCACGCTGGGCGTGGCGCAGGTCCTCCAGCACGCCATGGCCGAGATCTGGAACGTGCCGGGGGTGGTGCGTCCCGGCTACTGGCCGCGCCTGGTGCGCAGCCTGGTGCTGTTCGCCGTCCTCGCCGTCGGCCTGCTGCTGGCCACCGCCGCCGCCACCCTCGTCACCCTGGCCTTCGGCGGGCCGGCCGCCCGGATCGGCGGCCTGGTGCTGTCCGCGCTGGTCAACACGGCTCTGTGCCTGGCCTGCTTCCGCGTGCTGACGCCCAAGACCGTCCCCACCCGCGCCCTGCTGCCCGGCTGCGTGATCGCCGGGCCGCTGTTCACCGTGCTGCAGGCCTTCGGCGCGCTCCTGGTGGCCCACCAGCTGCGGCACGCCACGGCGGTCTACGGGTTCTTCGCCACTGTGATCGGCCTGCTCTCCTGGCTCTACCTGAACGCGCAGATCGCCGTGTACGCGGCCGAGGTGAACGTGGTCCTGCACCGGCGGCTGTGGCCGCGCAGCATCCTGCAGCCCCCGCTCACCGGGCCGGACGAGGAGGTCCTGGGCTCCATCGCGCGCCAGGAGGAGCGCCGTCCGGAGCAGCGCGTCGACGTCGGCTTCACGGACGAGGAGGAGGGCGGGAGCGGGGGCGGGGACAGCGACGGCCAGGGCGAGGACGAGGGCCCGCGGAAGGGGCCGCCGTCGGACGACTGAGGGGGCGCGGGGCGGGGGTCGGTCCTGGTCGGGCGTGGCCGGGGCGTCGGTGATCAGCCGGCTGGCGGGGTCGCGGTCGTCGCCGGGCGCTGCGGCGGCGTGTTCGGCGGCGTGTCCGGCGGGGCCGCCGGACGGGTGGATTGTGCGGGGGCGGCGCGCGGCGGGGCGTGGGCCGCCCCGGGGGGCGTCGAATACTCGCGCCGTGGGGTGGACGGCGGTGGCGCCGGGCCGGGGCCGCGCCCGCTTGGACCAGGGAGGATGCCGATGGGGCGTCAGGGCACGGGCAGGCTGCGGACGGCGGTGGCACTGGTGGTCGGTGCGCTGCTGGCCGGGTGCACCTCTGCGGCCGCCACCGATCCGGCGGCCGTCTCCACCGCGTCCCCTTCGTCGGCACCGGCCACCGCCCCGCCGGCGCAGCCGGCGCCGCAGCTGACGCGGGACCAGGTGAACTCGGCCCTGGGACGGATCGACGGCTACGTGCAGGACGTGCTGGCGAAGTCGGGCGTGCCGGGGGCGGCCGTCGCCGTGGTCTACAAGGACGAGGTCGTCCACGCCAAGGGCTTCGGGGTGCGCGAGCTCGGCAAGCCGGAGGCGGTGGACCCGGACACGGTCTTCCAGCTGGCCTCGGTCTCCAAGCCGATCTCCTCCACCGTGGTCGCCGGGGTGGTCGGCCAGAAGGCGGTCGCATGGGACGACCCGGTCTCCGCCCACGACCCCGGCTTCGCGCTGGCCGACCCGTACGTGAGCGCCCACGTGACCATCGCCGACCTCTTCTCGCACCGCAGCGGCCTGCCCGACCACCCCGGCGACCTGCTGGAGGACCTCGGCTACCAGCGCGACTACATCCTGCAGCACCTGCGGGACGAACCGCTCACGCCGTTCCGGGCGGGCTACGCCTACACCAACTACGGCCTGACCGAGGCCGCGGTGGCCGTGGCCAAGGCCAAGGGAGTGGCCTGGGAGGACCTGGCGGCGGATGTCCTCTACCAGCCGCTCGGGATGAACTCCACCAGTTCCAAGCGCTCCGCCTACGACGGCGCGGCGAACAAGGCGGCCCCGCACGTGCGCAGCGGTTCCGGCTGGCAGGTCAGCACCACCGAGAACCCGGACTCGCAGTCGCCGGCCGGCGGGGTGAGTTCCACGGTGCGCGACCTCGCCCGGTGGATGCGGCTGCAGCTGGGCGACGGCACCTTCGAGGGCCGGCAGGTCATCGACCCGGCGGCGCTGAACCAGACCCGGCTGGCGCACTCCGTGAGCATTCCGCCGCAGGCACCGGCCGGCAACACCGGTTTCTACGGCCTGGGCTGGAACGTCGGCTACGACGCCCGGGGCCGGCTGCGGCTGAACCATTCCGGCGGTTTCCTCCTGGGCGCGGCGACCACGGTGACCCTACTGCCCTCCGAGCAGCTCGGGATCGTCGTGCTGACCAACGGCCAGCCGACCGGCGTGCCGGAGGCGGTGGCCGAGGAGTTCTTCGACCTCGCCCAGGAGGGCCGGGAGACGGTCGACTGGTTCGGCCTGCTGAGCAAGGTCGTGCCCGCCGCCGCACAGGGGAACGTCTCGCCGACCGACTACGGCAAGCCGCCGGCCGGTGCCGCCCCCGCCAAGCCGGACACGGCGTACACCGGCACCTACGGCAACGGCCACTACGGGCCGCTGACGGTGAGCGCCGAGAACGGCGGGCTGGTGATGAGCGTGGGACCGGACAACCAGCGCTTCCCGCTCCAGCACTACGACGGCGACGTCTTCAGCTTCCAGACCCGGGGCGAGAACGCCGTCGGCCTGTCCGGGGTGACGTTCACCGTGGGGGCCGACGGGAGGGCCGCCAAGGTGGTGGTCGAGCAGTTCGACGAGCACGGGCTGGGGACCTTCACCCGCGGGTAGGACGCGGCCGGTGGCGGCGGGGCGCCGACGCCGTCGGGGCGCCGAAGCCGTCGGGGCTCCGCGGCCGTCGGAGCCGTCGGGGCGATTACCGGCCGGTACCTGCGGCGGGGGGCGGCGCGGCGGGAACCCTGCGCCGATTGGGCGCACCACCGTGCAGGAGATCCCGGGAGCCGTTCATGCCGTCGCCCGACCGCCGTGTCCCCCCGGCCGCCGCCCGGCCGGCGCGACGCGCGATGCTGCGCCGCCTGGGTGAGTGGTGCGCGCGCCACTCGCTGGTTGTGATCGTGCTGTGGATCGTCGCCCTCGCCGGCGTGCAGGCCGCGAACAAGAGCGTCGGCGGCACGTACTCCGACGACTTCTCCCTGCCCGGCACCCAGGCGCAGCAGGGCAGGGACGTGCTGCAGGCCCATGAGCCGGCCGCCGCGGGCACCAGTTCGCAGGTGGTGCTGCACGACGCCGGGCAGTTGACCGGTTTCCAGCCGCAGATCGCCCAGGCCGTCGCCTCGCTCCAGCAGCTGCCGCACGTGCTGTCCGCGCAGAGCCCGCTGCCGCCGCCCGGGCAGAGCGCCCCGCCGGGCGGGCCGCTGGCCGCGGACGGGCTGACCGGGTACATCACCGTCCGGTTCGACACCGCTCCCGCCCTGCTGGGCACCGGTTACCTGGCCGGGGTGGACGCGGCCGTCGCGCCGCTGCGCCAGGCGGGGGTGCAGGTGGAGTACGGGGGGCCGCTGGGCGAGTTGGCCCGGCCGGCGCCGGACGACCGGGCCAGCGAGGTGATCGGCTTCGCGGTGGCGGTCGTGGTGCTGCTGGTGGGCTTCGGCAGTGCGATCGCGGCCGGTCTGCCGCTGCTGACGGCGTTGTTCGCGGCGGTGGTGGGGCTGGGGGTGCTGGGGCTGGTGGCGGCGCTGTCCACCTTCGCCACCGTCGCGCCCACCCTGGCGACCATGATCGGTCTCGGGGTGGGCATCGACTACGCGCTGTTCCTGCTGACCCGTCACCGGCAGAGCCTGATGGACGGGGTGGATCCGGTCGCCTCGGCCGGGCAGGCGGTGGCGACCAGCGGGCGGGCGGTGCTGGTGTCGGGCTGCACGGTGATCATCGCGCTGTCCGGGCTGTCGGTGTCGGGGATCTCCTTCATCGCCAAGCTCGGGGCGGCGGCGGCCGTCACCGTGGTGTCGGCGGTGCTGGGCGCGCTCACCCTGCTGCCGGCGCTGATGGGGCTGATCGGGCCGCGGATGGACCGGTTCGCGGTGCGCCGTGCGGTCGCCGAGGCCGCCGGGGACGGGGCGGGGGGCTGGGACCGCTACGCGCGGCGGGTCGAGGAGCGCCCCTGGCGGTACCTGGTGGCGGGGGTGGTGGTGCTCGGGGTGCTGTCGGTGCCGCTGTTCTCCATCCAGCTGGGCCACATCGGCGACGGTGCCGACTCCACGGACTTCACCGACCGGCGGGCCTACGACCTGATGTCCCAGGCGTTCGGGCCGGGGTCGAACGCGCCGCTGACCGTGGTGGTCGACCAGAGCGCGGTGCCCGCCGCATCGCGGGCGGGTCTGCAGTCCTCGCTGCAGCAGGCCCTGACCGGGGTGCCCGGCGCCGCGAGCGCCACCGCGCTGCAGACCAGTTCGGACGGCGCGGTGCTGTTCGGCACCGTCATCCCGGCCGGTGCCCCGCAGGAGCGCGCCACCACCGACCTGGTCAACCGCCTGTCGGACACGGTGCTGCCGGACACGGCGGCCGGCACCGGCGCGAAGACCTACCTGACCGGCAACACCGCGGCCCAGGTCGACTTCCTGGACATCGTCTCCAGCCGCCTGGTCCTGATCATCGCGGTGGTGGTGGGGCTGGCCTTCCTGATCATCCTCGCGGTCTTCCGCGGTCTGCTCGTCGCCGTCAAGGCCGCGGTGCTCAACCTGCTCTCGATCGCGGCCTCGTACGGGGTCGTGGTGGCGGTCTTCCAGTGGGGGTGGGGCGGGCCGGCCCTCGGGGTCGCGGGGAAGGTCCCGATCGAGAGCTACGTGCCGATGATGATGTTCGCGATCGTGTTCGGGCTGAGCATGGACTACGAGATCTTCCTGCTCTCCCGGGTGCACGAGTTCTGGCTGCGCACCGGGCGCAGCCAGGACGCCGTCGCGCACGCGCTGGGGATCACGGCGCGGGTGATCTCCTGCGCGGCGCTGATCATGGTGAGCGTCTTCGCGGCGTTCATCGTCAGCGACAACATCGTGATCAAGATGATGGGTCTGGGCCTGGCCGTCAGCGTGCTGGTGGACGCCACGGTCGTGCGGCTGCTGCTGGTGCCGGCGGTCATGACGCTGCTCGGGCCGGCGGCCTGGTGGACCCCGCGGTTCCTGGACCGGATCCTGCCGCACATCGACACCGAAGGGCGCGGCGGGACGCCGTAGGCGGGGCCCGGGGGCCCCGCCCTGGGGTTCAGCGGGCGCAGCCCGAGGGTTCAGCGGGCGCTGCCGAGGTTGCGGTCGTGGTCGGCGCCTTCGAGCAGGAGGGTGGTCTCCTCGATGCGGCGGAAGCGGCCGTCGGGGGCGAGCTCGGCGAAGAGGTAGACCTCCATGCGGACGGTGGAGCCGTCGGTCTTGGTGACGGTCATGGTGTGGCGGTCGGCGTAGCGGTCGCCGTGGGCGAGTTCGTCGTGGACCTCGACGGAGCCGGTGGCGACGACGGTGCGCAGGTGGGCGATGTGGGCCAGGAATTCCTGCCGGTCGTCCCACCGGCCGTCGGTGCGCTGGCGGTAGTCGGGGGCGAAGTGCCGGTCGACGGCCTTGTGGAGGTCGAGTCCGGGGGTGAGGAGCAGGTCGGTGAGGGCGGTGGTGATGTCGGTGCGGGGCACGGGGTTCCTCCGGTGGCTTCCCTGAAATAGATGCGTGCTTGAGGCACGCACCTCACCGTACAGGGAAAGCGTGTTTCGCGCACGCTAATCTGGAGGGGTGACCAATCCGACGGGACATGAGATCGCCGAGGCCCTGGGACTGCTGCTGCGGCGCAGCACCCGGGCGGGCCTCCACGCCCAGCTGACCGACGGCCTGGGCGAGGCCGTCGACGACCTCACCTACCCGGTGCTCAGCGGCCTGGCGCGCACCGGGGCGTGCAGCGCCGCCGACCTCGGCCGCGAGGTCGGGCTGGACCGCACCACCGTGACCCGCCGCGCGGACCGGCTGGAGGAGGCCGGGCTGCTGCGGCGCGAGGCCGACCCGGGCGACCGGCGGGCGACCCTGCTCGTCCTCACCGGCGCCGGGCAGGACGCGGTACGGGTGACCCGGGAGCGCCTGGCGGAGCGCATCGAGGGCTCCCTCGCCTCCTGGCCGGCGGCGGACGCCCGGGCCTTCGCCCGGCTGCTGCGGCAGTTCGTCGACGAGGGGCCGTTCCAGGCGTAGGCGCGGGCGGGCCTGCACCCGGCGGGCGGGCGGAGCCGGCGGCGGGCGGGCGGCCGGCACGCGCCGGGCGGGCGCCGGCCCCGGTGCGGTGGTGCGGCGGCGCCTCAGGCCCGGCGGGCCGCGGTGAGCGCGGCGGGGGCGGCGCCCAGCCACCAGGCGGGGTCGGCGCTGCCGTCGGTGGTGCGGCCGTCGCGGTGGACGTAGTGCCGCACGTCCCGTCCGGGCTCGGCGAACTCGCCGCCCAGGGCCCGCTCCAGCCACTCCGCCGCGAACCGGAACACCTCGCCCGCCACTCCCCCGAGCGGGTGGAACTCGTCCTCGTAGACCCGCAGTTCCTTCGGCGCGCGGATGCGCTCGTAGCTCTCCAGCGCCTGGCCGAGGTCGGTGAGCTCGTCGAACTCGCCGATCCCGTACAGCACCGGGCAGGCGATGTCGGCCACCAGGTCGCCCAGCGGCATCCGGTGGGCCAGGTCGCGGTCGAAGGCCTCCTCGTCGGTGTACCCGGCCATGTACATGTAGTTGTTCTTGAAGGTCGGCTGGGCGCGCTCGAAGATCGTCGTGAAGTCGCCGGTGACGGCCTCGAAGGCGGCGAGCGCGGCCAGGCGGCGGTCGGCGGCGGCCGCCCGGGAGCCCCAGTAGCCGCTCATCGAGATGCCGAACATGCCGATCCGGCCGGCGTCGACCTCCGGGAGCGCGGCCAGGTGGTCGAGGTAACGGCCGATCGCCCGCTCGTAGTTGGCGAGGTCGACGGTCAGCCCGCCGGCCCGGCTCTCGCCCTGGCCCGGGCCCTCGATGGACAGCGCGACCATGCCGCGCGAGGTGTAGTAGCGCTCGGCCGCCCAGATGTAGTCCTCCTTGATCATGTCCATCCCGGGGCCGAGGATGACGGCCGGCGCGTTCTCGACCGGGCCGGCCGGCAGGTGCAGCAGGGCGAAGATCCGCGAGCCCTCGAAGTCCAGCTCCACCCGCCGCACCCGGCCCTCGCGCAGCGCGCCCAGGCGCGCCACGCAGTGGTCGGCGCGCTCACGCATGGCCGCCTTGCGCGGGTCGGCCGCGTCGAAGATCGAGTACTGCGCCCGGCCCCACATCACCGCCGCCCTCAGGTAGAGGTCGGCGGCGGTGCGGGCGAAGCCGCCGCGCTCGTGGTGGGCGGCGCGCTCCTCGGCCTGGCCGGCCACCGTCGCCCAGGCCTTGGGCAGCATCGCGCCGCTGCGCACCAGCGCGAAGACCTTGGCGAAGTCGGTGTGGTCGTGGCCGAGCTGCTCCATGGTGGCGACGGCCTCGGGGTGCAGGGCGTCGAAGCCGCCCTGGGCGAGGGCGGTGTCCAGGGCCCAGCTCTGGCCGGTCGAACGGATGGTCATGGGTCTCCTCCAGGGGTCCGGTGGTGGGGTTTTCCTCAGCACTT
Source organism: Kitasatospora sp. NPDC029312 (assembly GCF_055569215.1). Taxonomy (NCBI): domain Bacteria; kingdom Bacillati; phylum Actinomycetota; class Actinomycetes; order Kitasatosporales; family Streptomycetaceae; genus Kitasatospora; species Kitasatospora sp. NPDC029312. The sequence continues at coordinate 16,192 of NZ_JBVHXY010000053.1, forward strand.
ATTGAGTAAGTACTTAGTCATTAAGTACTGAGGCTAGGCTGGTGTCAACCCGCCGCCCCGCCGAGGAGAACCCGCCATGGCCGCACCGCCCCCGAGCCCCGACCGCGCCCGGGCGCTCGACCGCCTGGCCCGTGCCGCCTACCGCCTCAGCGCCGCCGACGCCCGGCTGCGCGGGCGCGCCACCCGCAGCCCGGGCGCCCTCTCCCTCACCCACGCCCGGGCCCTGCGCACCCTGGCCGAGCAGGGCCCCCTCACCATCAGCCGGCTCGCCGCCGGCACCGAGACCACCGGCGCCGCCACCACCCAACTGGTGAACGGCCTGGTCGCGGCCGGCTACGTCACCCGCACCCGCCAGCCCGAGGACAAGCGCTCCGTCCTGGTCGCCCTCACCGACGCCGGCCGGGCCCGGCACGACCAGCGCCAACAGGCCCTGGCCGAGGCCCTGCACACCGACCTCGGCGACTACGACGACGACGCCCTGGACCGGGCCACCGAGGTGCTGCAACGCCTGTCCGCCGTCTACGACCAGCTGTGAGACGCTCCGCCCCGCCCGCCCGGCGCACCTGACGGCGCCTCGGCGGGCGGCGCCGGCCGGGCCCCGGGGTGTCGCCCGTACCGGCCGGGGCGGCGGCGCGGGCGGGGGCCGGTCCGGTGAACGGCGGCAACGCCCGGAAACGCTCGTCCAGCACCGCGCTCGCACCCACCCGGGCCAGCGTCCGCCGCACCAGCGTCAGCGGGTGCGCGGGGAACAGCGCGTCCCACTCCGGAAGGTCGGCCACGTGGTACGGCAGCGGTGAGCGCAGCCGCGGATCGTAGGGGTGGGGCCGGAAGCAGGCGTCGAAGCCGACCTTGTCGGCCACCACCGCCTCCCGCGCGCCGGTGACCGCCCCTTCGGCGGCCTGCACCTTCAGCATCACGCTGCACCGCTCCCGCGGCACCGTCCACGCCCCGACGAACACCTGCCCCTGCCCACCGGGCCTGGGGACCTTGACGATCTGCCACAACCCCGGCACCCCGCCCAGCTCGCGCACCGACGCCTCGATCAGCGCCGCCCCGCCGCGCGCGATGTAGCGCGCCAGCTCACGCAACAGCCGCTCCCCCGCGTCGAGCGGGGCCACCAGGTCCGGCACGAGCGCGAAGTCGTGGACGGACAGCACCACCCCCCGGTCGTCATCCCACACCCGGTCGCCACCGCCGTAGCCGTCCATGTCCTCCCGGGCGACGAAACCGGCCAGATCCAACCCGATGATCGCACTCATGCCGGCCATCCTCCGACCCCAACCACCCGCCCGTAAAACCCTTTTGCCCCTCCGGGCCCCGACGCCCGGCCGCCCTTGACCTCAAGCGGGCTTGAGGCGCGAGCCTGAGCGGGTGCCCCTTCCCCTGACGGCTCGGCTGCCGCCCCGGACGTACCGGCCCCTGCTCGCCCACCGCGCGTTCCGGCGGCTCCTGCCGGCGCTGGCCGTCTCCGACCTGGGGGACGGGACGAGCACGGTCGCGGTGGCGTGGCTGGCGGTGCTGATCGCGCCCGCCGGCCGGTCCGGGCCGGTGGTCGGTGCCGCGGTCGCCGCCTACGCCCTGCCCGGGGCCGTCGGAGCACTGGTCTTCGGCAGGTGGCTGCGCCGGCTGACGCCCCGGCGGCTGCTGGTCGCGGACTGCTGGGTGCGGGCGCTGTTCCTCGGCTGCGTGCCGCCGGCGTGGCTGGCGGGAGTGCTGCACCCGGCCCTCTACGTCACGCTGCTCGCCGGATCGTCGGTGCTGCACGCCTGGGGCAGTGCGGGACGGTACTCGCTGCTCGCCCAGGTGCTGCCCCCGGAACAGCGGCTGGCGGCGAACGCGCTGGTCAGCGCCAGCGGTTCGGCGTCCGTCATCGTGGGTCCCGCATTCGCCGGACTCCTGGCGACGGCCGTCAGCCCGGCCTGGATCATCGGCTTCGACGCCCTGTCTTTCGCCGCCCTGGCCGTCCTGGCCGGGCGGGTCGGGCAGGTCGGGCGGCGGGACAGCACGGCCGACACGGCTGCTCCCGCTGGCGCCGGCCGCCCAGCGGCCGGGCTGCGCCTGGTGTGGCGCCGGCCCGAGCTGCTCGGGCTGCTCGCGCTGACCTGGTCCCTCAACTTCCTCTACGGACCCGTGGAGGTCGCGCTCCCGCTGCACGTCACCACGGACCTCCACGCCGGCGCGGGCCTGCTCGGGCTGTACTGGACGCTCTTCGGGGCCGGCGCCGTTCTGGGCGCGCTGGCGGCGGGCGCGCTGCGCACCCTGCCGCTGTGGCCAGTCTCGCTGGGCATCGTCGCGGGCTGGGGCCTGGCCCTCGTGCCGTTCGGCCTGGAGGTGCCGGTCTTCGTCACCCTCGCCTGCTTCGCGCTCGGCGGTCTGGTCTACGGCCCCTTCACCGCGCTGTCCTTCACCCTGCTCCAGGACCGCACCCCGGCTGCCTGGCTGACCGTCGTCCTCGCCACCCGAAGCGCCGCCCTGCTCACCGCCGCGCCGCTGGGCACGGCGCTCGGCGGCCCGCTCACCGCCGCGCTGGGGCCCCGGCGGGTGCTGGCCACCTCGGGATTCGCGACCCTCACCCTGGCCATCGGCCTGGCCATCGCCTCGACCGCCGCACTGCGGGCCCGAGGAGGCGGTGGGCGCGGCGGCGACCCACTGCCGGGTGACCAGCGGGGCACACGCCATCCCGCGACGACTCGTCACCCCCGAGCGGCCGACCGACGGCGGCCGGGGCCGCCCCGCAGGTGAGGCCCGCGCTCACGCACCGCCGACCTCCACCCAACCACCCGGCCGGACAACCCATTTGTGGGTGCTCGCCCGGTACGCCGCCGAATGCGGCACCCGGCGGGCATCCCACGCGGCACGGCGCCCGGCGGGCCCGGCCTCCGGGGGAGGCGGGGGCCGCCGGGCGGCGGGGCGGGGGCGGTGTCAGGGGGTGAGGGCCCACTTCTGGTGGGCCAGGCCGTTGCCGTCCCAGATGCCAGCCGGGTGCGGCCCGGTCTTGGGCCGGTGCCAGGGCGGGGGTGCCGGTCGCCGCGGTGGCGTGGTCGTTCAGGTGCGGGTGCGGGCGGTGTTCCGCAGGCGGGGGAAGGCCAGGCGCAGCACGGTGCGCCACTCCAGGGCGCGGGTGGGGTGGCGCTGGGACGGGTCGGCGCCCGGGCGGTCGCGCGGGACGCGCACCCGCAGGGTGCGGGTGCCGAGGGTGCAGACGACCGGCGTGGGCAGGGTCAGCGCCTCGCCGTCGACGGCGACCGGGATCCGGGAGGCGTCCGCGTGCACCGTGACCCGGCGCGCCGACGTCACCGTCAGCCCGGTGGCCCGCGCGCCGCGCAGTGCCAGTTCGGCGGCCTGGGCGGCGCCGTCGACGCGCACGGCCAGGACGCCGAGCACGCCCCGGTCCAGGCGCGGGCGGCGGCCCATGCTGATCGCGTCGGGCGCGGCGTAGGGGTTGTTGCTGACCAGCAGCGCCTGCGGGGCGTCCAGGCGGTGGTCGCCGGCCTGGGCGGTCATGCGGGGGCCGTTCGCGCCGAGCAGGAGGTCCGGTAGGGCGTCCAGGGCGGTGGCGGTCTTGGCGTCGCGGTACTGCGGGCTCTGCACGATCTCGGCGTAGGCGCCGAAGGAGACGGTGTTGACGAAGGGCCGCTCGCCCACCAGGCCGAGGTCCACGCGCAGTTCGACGCCGTCGCGCAGCGCGTCCAGGCAGGTGGAGGGGTCGGCGCGGTCGAGGCCGAGGTCCATCGCGAAGTGGTTGCGGGTGCCGGCGCTGACCACCAGGAACGGCAGGCCCGCCTCGGCCGCGACAGCGGCGACCAGCGCCTGGGTGCCGTCCCCGCCCGCCACGCCGAGCAGGTCGGCGCCTTCGGCGACGGCCCGACGGGCCAGCTCGCCCACGTCCTGCTGGACGGAGGTGTCCAGCAGGATCACCCTGGCGCCCAACTCCTCCGCCTTGCCGACCAGGTGGAAGCGGCCGACCTTCCCGCCGCCGGACCTCGGGTTCATGATCAGTACCGGCCGGCGGGGCGCCGGAGCCTCCCGCTCGGGCATCGCCCGCGGCGGGCGGGCCGCCCGCAGCGCCACGCGGGCCAGGCCCAGGGCGGCCAGCCACAGGGCGAGCGCCACCGTCACCGGCAGCAGCACCTCCGTGACGACCGCCAGCGCCACCACCGCGAGCGGCGCGGCGACCGCGAGCACCGCGCCGGCCCACCGGGCCACCCCGCGGTGGGCCAGCGCCCACCACGCGCCGGCGGCCATCAGCACCAGCCCGACGTTCTCGGCGAGCAGCACCAGCAGTCCGTGCAGGCCGGTGAACGCCAGGACGACGAGCGCGGCCGCCGCGCACAGCAGCGCGATCCGCGCGAGGATGCGCGGACCGCGGCCCGCCGCCTTCGTCATCGGCTCCCCACCTTCTCCGCCCTTCGCCACTGTCGGTCCGGCTTGGTTCGTACCGGGGAGCGCGCAGCCCGCACCGGGGCCGTTGGGCCGCCTGCACCCGGGCGCCGTCCGTCCGGTCACGGTAACCGGCGGGGGCCGGCGCCCGCGTGCCGGACGCGGCGCGCGGGCCGGCGGCGTTGCCGGCAGGGGCGGGGCCCGGTTCAGGGGTGAGCAGGGTGTGGAGTTCGGCGGCTAGAGCAGGGCGGGGTCGAAGCCCGTCCCGGCGAAGTGGCCGGCCAGTTCCAGGGACAGCATGCCGTGCAGGCGGGTCCACAGGGTCAGGAAGCGGTGCAGTGCCTCGGGCGGGGCGGGGTGGTCGCCGGCCCGGTCCCGGTGCTCGGCCAGGTGGGCGGCGAGCGCGTCCGCGGGGGCGGCGGGGGCGGCGGGGGCGAGTGCGCAGGTCAGGAGCGGGCCGGGTGCGCGCGGGAGGGCGGGCGGCCACGAGAATGGTGCGGACAGTTGCTCGGAGTACAGCGTCGTACAGAGCTCGACGTCCAGAGAAAGCGAAAACCCCACCATGGATCTCGGCGTGCGCTGGAAGCTGCACGGTGACGGGCGCACGCCCGCGCCGGGGGCGGTCGTCCGCCCCGACGAACGGCTCTCCTGGCCCCGCACGGTAGGGCTCGGCGCCCAGCACGTGGTGGCCATGTTCGGCGCGAGCTTCGTGGCGCCGGTGCTGATGGGGCTCGACCCCAACCTGGCGATCATGATGTCCGGCGTCGCGACCGTGATCTTCCTGCTGGCCACCCGCGGCCGGGTGCCCAGCTACCTCGGCTGCTCGCTGTCCTTCGTCGGGGTCGCCGCGGTGATCCGGGCCCAGGGCGGCACCAGCGCGACGGTCACCGGTGCGGTGCTCGTGGTCGGCGCGGCGCTGTTCCTGGTGGGCGTGGCGGTGCAGTACTTCGGGGCGCGGATCATCCACGCGGTGATGCCGCCGATCGTCACCGGCGCCGTCGTCATGCTGATCGGCTTCAACCTCGCCCCGGTGACCGCCTCGACCTACTGGCCGCAGGACCAGTGGACGGCCCTGCTGGTGATGCTGTTCACCGGGCTCGCGGTGGTGTGCCTGCGGGGCTTCTGGTCGCGGGTGGCGATCTTCCTGGGACTGGTCTTCGGGTACGGGATCTCCTGGGTCTTCGACCGGGTCTTCGGGAAGATCCACTCGGTGGACGCCGGCGGGCACCTGACCGACCACTGGCGCCTGGACCTGTCGGGCGTCGGCAAGGCGGACTGGCTCGGCCTGCCCGCCTTCCACGGCCCCTCCTTCCAGTGGTCCGCGGTCCTGGTCGCGCTGCCCGTGGTGATCGCGCTGGTCGCGGAGAACGCCGGACACGTCAAGGCGGTCGGCGAGATGACCGGCAGCAACCTGGACGACAAGCTGGGCACCGCGATCTCGGCGGACGGCGTCGGCTCCATGCTCTCCACCGCGCTCGGCGGCCCGCCCAACACCACCTACTCCGAGAACATCGGCGTCATGGCCGCCACCCGCGTCTACTCCACCGCCGCGTACTGGGCCGCGGCCGGCTTCGCCCTGCTGTTCGGCATCTGCCCGAAGTTCGGCGCCGTGGTCGCCGCGATCCCCGGCGGGGTGCTCGGCGGCATCACCGTCATCCTCTACGGCATGATCGGCCTGCTCGGCGCGCAGATCTGGATCAAGTCCGAGGTGGACCTGCGCAACCCGCTGAACCTGGTGCCGGCCGCCGCGGGCATCATCATCGGCATCGGCAACGTGACGATGAAGTTCACCGACACCTTCACCCTCAGCGGCATCGCCCTGGGCACCCTGGTCGTCATCACCGGCTACCACGCCCTGCGGGCCCTGGCCCCGGCCCACCTCAGGACGCAGGAGCCGCTGCTGGACGAGGGCACGTCCTCCTACGACGAGCAGCCCGGGGAGACCGAGCAGCGCCCGTAGCGCTGCGGGGGGGGGGGGGGGGGGGGGGGGGGGGGGGGGGGGGGGGGGGGGGGGGGGGGGGGGGGGGGGGGGGTGGGGGGGGGGGGTGTGGCAGGGCGCGCGCCTGCTGGCGCGGGCGAGG
>NZ_JBVHXY010000053.1:22662-50742 GCF_055569215.1 Kitasatospora sp. NPDC029312
AGCATGGCGCGGCATACAGAGAGCAGCGAGAGGCGCAGGAGCTGCCGCTAGAGGGGGAGGAGGGAGAGAGAGCACGGAGACGCCCGCGCCCCCCCCCCCCCCCCCCCCCGTTCCGCGCTCAGATTGTCAGACGTCGCCGAACTCGCCAGTGCGGACGGCTGCGACGAACGAGTCCCACTCTTTGATCGGGAAGACAAGAGCAGGACCCGCCGGATCCTTGGAGTCACGAACCGGCATGACGCCCAGGAAGCCATCTGCAACTTCAATGCAGCCGCCCTGCCCGTTGCTGTACGTACTCTTGCGCCACCCGGCCCCGGCCAGGCCTATGTGGTCGGCCATGATGCCCCTCTCAGACGTCGCCGAACTCGCCACCGCGCACGGCGGCGACGAACGACTCCCAGGCCTCGGACGGGAAGAGGAGGGCCGGCCCGTGAGGATCCTTCGAGTCGCGAACAGGCGCCAGCCCGGGGAAGTCGGAAGCCACCTCGACGCAAGACCCGCCGTTGTTGCTGTAACTGCTCTTGAACCACGCGGCGTCGGACAGGTCTACAGGGCGAATCATGACGTTCCTCTCACGCCTTGCTTGCGGATCATCTCCAGTGACGCGGCCTTTGACAGCGCTTCCACCTGAAGCTGATGGTAGTCCCGCTCCCAAGCCTGCGCGGTAACGGCATCTCGCGCGAGGAAGCCACGCAGTTGGCACTCCGAGTATGCCAGGAGGGTTCGATCCGCCAGAGTCAGCAGCGTGACCATCATGGTGAACGGCAGCTCTTCCGCAAGCGAGAAGGGCGCCACCTGGATGGTGATGTTCGGACGGCTTGCGAGGTCTTCGAGGTGCGCCAGCTGCCGTGCCATGACCTTGGCTCCGCCCACCGCCCGCAACAGGGCCCCTTCATCCAGGACGAAGTGCAGGCGCGGGGCCGCCCCCCGGTCAAGCAACTTCTGGCGTGTGGCCAGGAAGTCGAGTCGGTCCGCAGCCTGTTCCTCGGTGATACTGCCGCGCCGCACTGCTGCGGAGGCGAAGGCTTCGGCGTACTCCATCGTCTGCGCCAAACCGGGCACGATGCCCAGCTCGAAGTGGGAGATTCCATGGGCTTTCGCCTCTTGCTGCGCGTACTCGGGAAAGCCTTCCAGCAACGACGATCCGCTGAGACTCCAGTACGTCAGTTCCAGCGCCCCGTTGGAATCAAGGGCCTTGTCAGCGCTACGAACCCAGTCGAGCGTGGGATTGCGTGTCCCCCTTTCGAGGTTGGAAATCTGACTATCACTCAGGTTCGTCAGCTCCCCGAGCCGGGTCTGCGTCAGGCCTGCCGCCTTTCGCAACCTGCGCAGTTGGGCCCCGAACGCCCTGAGGGGGGACGCCGATGGATCCAGCTGCGTCTCGCGCATCGTCAGACCTCCGCCGCTACATGAATCCCACATGGGAAACTGTCAAGTGGAAAAGCCTTCCGATAGTAGGGGCGATCGCACCACCATGGCTACAGCAGGTCATCCACCGGATGCGCAGCGCAACCCGTGGAGCCGGTGGCCGTCGATTCCTCACATCTGGAGCAGAGTTGAGCAGGACCCACCTCATGTCCCGTCCCCCCGTCCGGCGTTCTGGCCAGCAGGTCTTCGTCCTGCGTGAAGACCCCGACGAGCGGGACGAGTTCTTCGTCCTCCTGGTCGACTCCGTCCACCGGGACGGCCTGGTCCTGCCCGGCGGCAGTGCCGAGCAGGACGAGTTGCCGCACCTGGCGGCGCGCCGGCACCTCGAGACGCAGACCGGGCTCGTCATCGCCCTGCGGACGATCCTCACGATCGACTACGTGCCCGCCGCGAAGTTTCCCGAGGGCGTCAACTTCGTCTACGCGGGTGGGATGATCACGCCCCGGCAGGCCGAGGCCGTCGGCCGCCACCAGCCGCCGGAGGGCATCCGCGGGCTGCACTGGGTGCCCCAGTTCAAGCTGCGCGAGGTCATGGCGGACGAGCAGTACCGGCTCGTCGAGGACGCGTGGGACGCCTGGGAGCACGGTGCAGGGCTTCCGTTGCTCGTCCGGGGCGTCCCCGTCCCGGTGGGCTGATCGAGGTGGCGGCCGCGCGCCGGGTGGGTGCGGGGCGGCTGGCCGGGGGTTACTTGCCGGCGGTGGTCATGGAGGTGACCGCCTCCGCCACGCTGGCGCGGTAGAGGCCCATCCGGGGGTTCAGGACGTGGGCGCCGCCGGGGAGGGGGAAGTTGCGGGTGTTGGCGAGGGGCATGTTGGCGTCGTCCGGGTCGGCCAGCACGTTGAGTTCGTTGACGCCCGGGGCGGTGCCGGTGGTGGCGCCGCTCGGGTCGAGGTCGATCACCGCGTAGGCGCTGTGGCCCGCCGGGACGGGGAAGCGCGCGGTGCCGCTGGCGAGGACCGGCTTGATGTTGTTGCTCTGGTCGGCCGAGGCGGAGTTGCCCAGGTCGACTCCCGGCGAGGAGCTCAGGGTGCAGGCGGCCGTGCCGGTGTTGCGTACCTCGATCACCCACTGGTTGGCCGCCCCGGCGCGGGCCGTCGCCTGGATGGCGAGGTTCTTGATGTCGCACGGGTGGGCGGCGGCGGTGGAACCGGCACCCGCGCCGCCGGACGCGGCGCCGCCGGACGGGTTCGCGCCGGGCGGCGTCTGCGGCGCGCGGGTCGCCGGGTGCGAGGGCGTGCCGGTGGCCGGGCCGCCCGCCGTCGGGGGCGTGACGGCCGCCGTGGCGCCCGCCGAGGGAGCCGCGGCCGGGTCGGCGTTGTCGGGCCCGCAGGCGGTCAACGCGAGCCCCGCCCCGGCGACGAGGACGACGGTGGCGAGCAGCGGACGGCGGTGGCGGACGGACATGGTGACTCCCCGGTGGTGGTGCGTGCTGACTGCTTGGACACACCACAGGACGGTCCACGGGCGGTTTTCGGTGGCATGCGCAGCGTCACAATCGTCAGGACATGACAGGGATGGGATTGTGACATTCGGTCAGGTGCGGCTTCGTTGACATGGCGCGCTCCGCTCGTCCACCGCGGCCGCCCTGTTGTGGGGCAGGCCACACCCGGGGCGGGTTTGGGGGCTTTGGGGTGAGGAGGGTCACGCCGGGCGCGCGCTTTGGTGGCGACGCGGTGTCCGGACGGCGACGGGCCCCGCCAGGACTGGGCGCGCCTTGGATCGGCATGGCCGGAGGGCCTGTCCGCTTCGGGACCAAGGTCATCGATCCGGTTGACCTTGGGCCTGGTGGTGATCATGGCGGACCCGGGCAACCGTGGACGGTCGCCCGGTGTGCCCGGGCGGGGGCGCCGTCCACGGTGGGCGGCGCCGTTCCCTGCCGTCTACCCGGCGCACGGCCGGCGGGCCCCACCCGCGGCCGTACGCTCCGGAGGACCCCGAAACCCATGTCCCAGACCATCGACAACGCCCCGTATACCGCCTTCCACCGCAGGCTGGCCCTGGCCTGCTCCGGTGGGCCGCTGCTCGACGGCTACATCCTGAGCATCGTCGGCGTCGCCCTGATCGGCATGCGCCCCGACCTGGGCCTGTCCACCGCGCAGGTCAGCCTGATCGGCGCCGCCGCCCTGGTGGGCATGTTCGTCGGCGGCGCCCTGTTCGGCGTGCTGACCGACAAGATCGGCCGGGAGGTGATGTACACCGCCGACCTGCTGGTGATGGTGGCCTGCTCGGTGCTCTCCTTCTGGGTCGACGCGGTGTGGGCGATCACCGCGCTGCGCTTCGTGCTCGGCATGGCCGTGGCCGCCGACTACCCCATCGCCACCTCCCTGCTCGCCGAGTGGCTGCCCGCCAAGCACCGCGGGCGGCTGCTCGGCCAGCAGATCGTCGCCTGGTACGCCGGCTCCGTGCTCGCCTACGTGGTGGGCTACCTGTTCCTGGAGCTGGCCGGACCGGGCAGCTGGCGGTGGATGCTGGCCAGTTCCACCGTGCTGTGCGTGGTGTTCCTGGTGATCCGCCGCGGCTCGCCGGAGTCGCCGCGCTGGCTGGCCGCCAACGGACGGGTCGGTGACGCGGTGCGCGTGGTCGAGAAGCACCTCGGGGTCCGGGTCGACGGCCGGGAGCTGATGCCCGATCCGGCCGCGCGCGCCCGCAGCGCCGGCGGGCTGCGGCTGCTGATGACCCCGCCCTACCGGCGCCGCACCCTGTTCTGCGGCCTGTTCTTCCTCTGCCAGGTCGGCCCGCTGTTCGCGATGCTCACCTTCGGCCCGCAGATCCTCTCCTCCTTCGGCATGCCGGGCGGCACCGTGATGGAGACCCTGGGCACCGGGCTGATCAGCCTGGTCTTCCTGCTCGGCTGCTACCCGGCGCTGCGCCTGATCGACACCCGGGGCCGGCGCCCCGTCATCATCTGGTCGTTCGCGCTGATGACCGTCCCGCTGGCTCTGCTGGGCGTGTGGCCCACCGCCCCGGCCGCCGTGGCGCTGACCGCGCTGTGCGCGTACGCCTTCCTGTGCGGCGGGCCCAACGTGCTCGACTGGACCTACCCCAACGAGCTGTTCCCCACCGAGATTCGGGCCACCGCCGTGGGCGTGGCCACCTCGGTGAGCCGGATCGGCGCGGCCGTGGGCACCTACCTGCTGCCGCTGTCGCTGACCGGCCTGGGCACCGGCCCGACGATGCTCATCGCCGCCGGGACCACGGCCCTGGGGCTGCTGGTGTGCGCCCTGTGGGCCGAGGAGACGCGCGGCACGTCGCTGGGCGCCGCACCGGCCACCGCCCAGACCCCGGCCACCGCCCAGACCACGGCCGCGGCCCCGACGGTCCCGGCCCAGCGCGTGGCCCAGCCGGTGCGCTGACGGCCGACGGATACCGGCCGAGGCTGACGGCTGAACGGTGGCGCCGCCCGGGGTTCTTCCCGGGCGGCGCCGTTCTGCTCTCGCGTGCGCTCCCTCCTCGCGCTCCGTACCGGCAGGCGAGTATCCCGCCCAGGCGGCTGGGGACCGACGGGTTGTCTCCCGGCCGGTGGGGCCCCGGGCCTGCCGATGCCGGTGAGTCGACGGCGCGCGCCGCCAAAGCGGGGTACGGGGCGGGAGGGGGCGGGGGCCGCCCTTGAATTTACCGTCCCGTGCAACTATTGTCGGAACTCATAACGTGCACCTGCAAGCGGCTGCGGGGCGTTGGCCCCGCCGCCGACCCCACCGGGAGTCCGACTTGAGCACCGATCTCTTCACCCCGTTGACCCTGCGGGAACTGACCGTCCCCAACCGGGTCTGGATGCCGCCGATGTGCCAGTACAGCGCCGCGCCGGACGGCGAGGCGGCCGGGGCGCCGACGGACTGGCACTTCGCCCACCTGGCGGCGCGGGCCGCCGGCGGCACCGGGCTGATCATCGTGGAGGCCACCGCCGTCAACCCCGAGGGACGCATCAGCCCCTACGACCTCGGCCTGTGGAACGACACCCAGCTCGAGGCGTTCCGGCGGATCACCTCCTTCCTCAAGGAGCAGAGCACCGTCCCCGCCGTCCAGCTCGGCCACGCCGGACGCAAGGCCTCCACCGAGCGGACCTGGGTGGACCGCGGGCGCGCCCTGCGCCCGGACGAGGAGCACGGCTGGCAGCCGCTCGGCCCCAGCGCCGCCGCCTTCTCCCCCGAGCACAGCACCCCCGACGAGCTGACGATCGAGCAGATCCAGCAGATCGTACGGGACTTCGCCGCCGCCGCCCGGCGCGCGCTGGACGCGGGCTTCCAGGTGGTCGAACTCCACGGCGCCCACGGCTACCTGATCCACCAGTTCCTCTCCCCGCAGAGCAACCACCGCACCGACGCCTACGGCGGCACCTTCGAGGGCCGCATCCGCTTCGCCCTGGAGATCGTCGACGCGGTGCGCGCGGTGTGGCCCGAGGAACTGCCGCTGTTCTTCCGCGTCTCCGCGACCGACTGGCTCAGCGAGAACCCGCAGGACGGCCGCGAGGGCTGGACCTCGCAGGACACCGTCCGCCTCGCCAAGGAGCTCCAGGCGCACGGCGTGGACCTGCTGGACGTCTCCACCGGCGGCCTGGTCCCCGACGCCCGCATCGAGGCCGCGCCCGGCTTCCAGGTGCCCTTCGCCGAGGCCGTGCGCAACGGGGCCGACCTGCCGGTCGCCGCCGTCGGCCTGATCACCGACCCCGTCCAGGCCCAGGACATCGTCGCCTCCGGTCGCGCCGACGCCGTCCTGCTCGGCCGCGAACTGCTGCGCAACCCCTCCTGGGCGCGCCACGCCGCCGCCGAACTCGGCGGCGAGGTCCACTCCCCCGTCCAGTACCACCGCGCCTGACGGCCGCTCACGGCCTTCGGTGCCCGGAGCAACCGCGGGTGCCCGGGCCTCTCACTCCGCCGGAAAAGGGGGTGAGAGGCCCGGGGCGGCCGGGTGGCCGGTCAGACGAGCAGGTCGGACTGGAGGGTGACGACCTGGCGGAAGGCCGCGGTGGGCACGCCCTGCGGGTTGGTCATGGTGATGACGGCCACGACGTCGGAGGCGGACAGGTACGCCATCCGGGTGGTCGGCACGCCCTTGCCGGCGGTCGCCGTGGAGTCCTTGAGGGTCACGTCCACGCCGTCGACGGTGTCCCAGTCGTCGTGCGGGGCGGTCTTCGCGTCGGGCGCGGCCTTGACCGGGCTTTCCGAGCGCGCGGCGGAGAAGGTGTTCCAGGCCTCGGCCGAGGAGCCGAAACGCAGCAGCCGGATCTGGGTGCGGGTGCCGTCGGAGGCCGCCCACTCCCGGACGGTGGCCGCGCGGCACGCGTTCTCCAGGAGCAGCGCGCGCAGCTTGGCCGGGTCCTTCTGCTCGGCGAGGAGCGCGTCGCAGGGCACCCAGGAGGCGAAGGCCGTCCCGGCGGCCGCCGAGGGGGCGGCGCCGGCGCTCGCGGTCGCGCTCGCGGTCGGCGGCGCGGTCGCGGTCGGCGGCGCGGTCGCGGTCGGCGGCGCGGCGGTCGCGGTGGCGGTGGCCGAGGGGGTCGCGGTGGGCACCGGGAAGGCGGGCGCGGTCACGGAGCCGCCGGCTTCCCGGGGCGCGGGCAGCAGCAGGTAGCGCAGGTCCGCGTAGTGCGGCACCTTGCCCTTGGCGTCCGGCGCGGCCTTGCCCGAGGGCAGCGGCGGCAGCGTCAGCGGCGGGAAGGTGTAGCGGCCGTCGCTCGCGGTGGCCAGGCCGGGGACGTCGGTGCGCGCGGGGGCGGTGACGGCCATCGCGGCCGCGGTGCCGGCGAGGGCGAACACCAGCACGGCGCAGCTCCAGCGCACCGCGGCCCTTCGGCGGCGGGTGCGCCGGGCGGCCTGCTCCTCGGGGCTGTGCGGGGCCGTGCCGGTCTGCGGGGCCGTGCCGGTCTCCTGGACTCCGGGGGTCTGTGTGGCCTCGGTGGTCTGCGCGGCCTCGTACGCCTCGGCGGCTGCCTGGGGTTCGGGGCCGGCCGTCGGCTCCGCGGGGGCCGGGGCGGTCGAATCCGGCGCGGGCTGCGGCGGCCGCGGCGCGGCGGGCTGGTCGGTCATACGGACGCTCCCGGGAGGGCGAGGCGGTCGAGCTGCAGGGTGAAGAGGGCGACGATCTTGTCCTTGGGCAGCGGCGCCAGGCCCTCGGTCTCCATGACCACCAGGAGGTCGCCCTCGGCGGCCGAGCACTCCAGGCGGTCGATCGGCGCGGACGGCGGTGCCGGCATCAGGTAGCAGTGCGCCTCCGGGTGGCCGGGGATCGCCGGGCCGACGCGGAAGATGCCGGTGTCACCGGTGAACATCGCCGTGTACTCGTTGATCTTCTGCACCTCCTGCTGGTTGAACTGGCGCAGCCGGATCCCGATCACCAGGTCGTCCCCGCTGCTGCGGTAGGTCCGCACGCCGGTTCCCTTGACGTGCAGGCCCTCCCAGTAGGAGCGCAGCCGCTCGCGCTTGTCCTTGGGGATCTGCTGGAGTTCGGCCTCCAGTTCACCGGCCAGCTGCTCGGCGCCGTGCTCGGTGTCGTTGCCGTAGCCGCCCTGGTCCGGGCCGAGTTCGTAGCCGGCCGGGACGGGCAGCAACAGGTCGCGCAGGGAGCCGAAGTGGCTGCCGTTGGACTTGGCGCCGAACGGTGTGGCACTCGCCGTCGGGACGGGCGCGCCGGTGGGGCCGGCGGCGGTGGCCGGGGCGACGTCGTCGTACTGGGTCTTGATGATGCCGACGCCGATGGCCACACCGACCAGTGCCGCCGCGACGGTCGCGGCCCCCGCGCGCAGCAGGCGGCGGGAGGCGGGGCGGGGCGCGGTGCTCTGCTGCTCGGCGGCGGGCTCGCCGGGGGGCTGCTCCGCGAAGGCCTGGTCGGCGGACGGCTGCTGCTCGGAGGCCGGCCGCTGCTCGGAGGCCGGCCGCTGCTCGGGGGCGGGCGGCGCGGCGGGCGCGGCGGCGGGTACGGCCGCGGGCGGCGCGGCGGGCGCGGCGGCCGGGGTTCCGGTCACGGTGTCGTCGGTCATACCAGCCGCTCCCACTGCTGCTTGGCGAGGTCCTTGAGGGCTGCGGCGTCCACGGGCTTGGGACTGAAGACCTCCACCGTCATCTGCACCGTGCCGCGCTTGGCGGTGGCGAGGCCGTAGTAGTACGGCTCCTGGGTGTCGGCCCAGTGCCTGGGCACGTCGTACACCGTGTAGCCGCCGTTGGCGTCGGCGGCGAAGGGCTCCGCGCGGGAGGATTTCGCCTCCTCGGCGTGGTCGGGCGCGTACTGGGTGAGCAGGACGGTGTACCGGGTGTCGTCCTTCTTCCAGTCCACCTCGGCCGCGCGCCGGAAACCGGTGGCGTTGAGGCTCTTGAACATGACGTCGGGGCGGCCGCTGTGTTCGGCGAGGTCGCCGACCGACGCCCAGCTCGGCTTGTCCGGGAGGTCGCCCCAGGGGCTGGTGCCGTCCGGGGCGCTGACCAGCAGTTTGGTCAGGTCGCCGTCGATGGCGAGCGGGGCGGGCTGCTCGGCGGCGAAGGCGGCCGCGTCGACCGCCCGGGCCGGGTAGGACGGGCGGGCGACCTGCAGCCTGGGCAGCGGCGTGGGCGGGCGCTGGGCCTGGACGGCGTAGCCGACGCCGCCGCCGGCCAGGGCGCCCAGCACCAGGGCGCAGGTGGACAGCAGCACCGGGCGGGGGCGGCGCGGGGCGCGCGGCGCGGCCTCGGCGGCGGCCGGGGGCTCGGCGGTGGCCGGGACTTCGGCGGTGGCCGGGACTTCGGCGGTGGCCGGGAGTTCGGGGGTGGTGGCCGGTTCGGTTTGCGCGGCGGGGCTTTGGGGCTGTGGGGGGAGGGCCGGTGCGGCCGGCTCCGGCTGCGCGGGCGGTGCGTCGGCCGGCGCGGGCGGCGGCTGCGCGGGTTCGGTGGTCACGGAAGTGGCTCCAGAGCGGGGTGAACGGTGTGGCGTCGCAGGACGGGGCGCGGGCTCAGCCGGAGGCGAGCCACTCGCGCTGGCGCTTCATCAGGTCGTTGAGCAGCGCCTTGTCCGGGGTGCCCTTCACCTCGACGTCGATGGTGTACTGGACGTCGCCCTGGCTGCCGATGCCGCTCATGGAGCCGGTGTACGTCTCGTTCTTGGGCTTCTTCCGGAAGCCGTGGGCGTTCGGGTCGCCGTCGATGTCGATCGGCTCCTGTGACTTGATGGTGTAGCCCTTGACGAACCTGCCGGCGGTGTCGGCGGAGCCGAAGTGCAGCAGGGTGACGGTCACTTCGGCCGTGCCGTCGGCCGTCCGGTAGGTGCGCAGGGCACCGTCCTTGTAGCCGAGGCCGGTGAGGAGGGTGTCGATGTCGTCGGGCTTGCCGAACATCTCGGCGACGTCGTCGCGGGTCATCGCCATCCCGTCCGCGGGCCCGTACGACTCGCCGCCGTCGGGGATCGGGAGCAGGAAGTAGCGCAGGTCGCCCTCGTGCTTGGAGCCGTTGACCGTGCCCTTGACGGTGCTGGCGGGCTTGGGCTCGGCCGGGACGGCGGTCGGCACCGGGATGGCGGAGGGCGTCGCGCTCGCGGCCGACGAGGCGGTGGCGGCCGGGGCGGGTGCGGCGGCGGCCGGGCGGGTCTCCGGCTTGCCGACGGCGACGGTCACCGCGGCGCTGGCCGCCGTGACGGCGAGCAGCCCGGCGGTGGCCAGCGCGACGCCGACGGCGCGCGGCAGGCGGCGCGGGGCCGGCGCGGCTGCGGGCTCGGGCTCTGGCTCTGGCTCGACGGCGGGTTCGGGCACGGTGATGGGCGCGGCGACGGGCTCGGGTGCAGCGGCGGGCGTTGGCGGCGGCTCGGTGAAGGCGCTCTCGTTTTCGGGCGCGGGCAAAGGAGTCCCCCAAGGGAAAAGTGGATTTCGCACGCGGACCACTCTCGGATTCCGCTCCCCTGCGGCTGTCCGGACCGTCCATCACGTGTCTCAGCAGGCATTATGAGAGTCCGCTGACACGGGTGCCAACAAATTCAACCACCGCACTCCCGATCAATGGCCGTAAACCGGACACGCCGTGATCCAAACGCAACCCGTCCGGTGCGCCGCGAAGCGGCGGGGTCTTCACGGGCCGATCGGCACTGACGGACCGGGCACGGCGGCGTGGCGGGGGCGGGCTGACGGAGGTTCGTGCGGCGCGGGCTCGGGTGCGGAGCCCGCTGCGGGTCCTACGGTTCTTGCCGTGGTCACCGGCCGGCCGGCCGGGACCGGCGGCGAGGAGAGGACTGAGACCATGGGCGTTCCCGCGGACGAGGCCGGACTTCGGCAGGAGCGGTTCGAGCGGGGCATGGAGATGCTGGGCCAGGTCAGCGGCGAGGCCGGGCAGCGGGTGGTGGAGTCGCTGGCCGACGTCAATCCCGAGCTGGCCCGGCAGATCGTCGGGTGGGGGTTCGGCGAGATCTACAGTCGCCCGCAACTGTCGCCGCGTGACCGGCAGTTGGTGACGCTGGGGATGCTCACCGCGCTCGGTGGCTGCGAGCCCCAGCTGGAGGTGCACGTCAACGCGGCGCTCAACGTCGGGCTCTCCCCCGTCCAGATCACCGAGGCGCTGCTGCACGCGGCCGGGTACTGCGGCTTCCCCAGGGCGCTCAACGCGACCTTCGTCGCCAAGAAGGTCTTCGGCGAGCGCGGTCTGCTGCCGGTCGCGGCGGACTGACGGCCCGCCGCGACCAGCCCGCCGCGACCGGTGTGCCCGGTGCGGTGCAGCCGGGTGCGGCGGCCGGGTGCGGCGGGCCCGGGGCGGTGTCAGTGCGGGGACTCGTAGGCGAAGACCGTCTTGCCGACGGCCGTCTGCAGCGGGGTCAGCAGGTCGACGAGCTGCTGGCGGTCGGTGGCGCGGCCGTCGGACCACTGGCCGAGGGTGGCCAGCACGGCCCGGCCGTTGCCGCTGAAGGCCTGGACCATGCCGCTGTCGGCGGGCAGGACGGGCAGTCCGGAGGCGGGCGGCGGGGCCTGCGCGCCGACCTCGAAGTCGTCGAAGGCGAGGGAGAGTTCGGTGACCAGCCGGACGGTGTCCACCGGGTCCCTCATGGTGAACAGGGCGAGGTTGAACTGGTTGTTCCGGGCGTCCTTGTAGAGGGCGATCTGTTCGCCCAGGCAGCCTTTGCCCGCCTGGATCAGAGCGATCAGCCGGGGGCCGACCGAGTCGGGCTCGGTGCACGAGGCCAGGGTGGCGGAGCCGACCCGGGTGTAGAGGGAGCCGTCGGCGGTCTTCACCTCGGCGGGGAAGGCCTGGTCCAGCGGGATCGGGGGGCGACCTGCGGCGGCCGGGGCACCGGCCGTGGCCCGGCCGGTCGGGGTACTCGAGCCGGTCGGGGCGCTCGAGCCGGTCGCGGCGGCCCCGGCCGGGGCGGCGGTGGGAGCGGGGGCGGTGTCGTCGGCAGGCCGCAGCAGCGTGAAGCCGAGGACGGTCAGGGCCGCGGCGCCGAGAGCCAGGGCGAGGTTGCGCGGCCACACCCGCTGGGGCGGCGGCGGGTCGCCGGCCGGGCGGTGCACGTCCTTCTCACAGATGGTCGCGGCCCGGACGAAGTCGTCGTCGAGGGTGGCGTTCCACCGCTGGTCGTCGTTCGGTTCGTCCTGGCCCGGGGTCGGGTCGCCGTGTCGCATAGCGACGTACGGTAGCGATCATGACGTGCACAGACGGCACTCGGATGATCACATGTTGATCACCATCGGGCGCCCGGGCCGTGCCGCCGCCACCAAAGCGGTGGAAGGATGCCTGGATGATCACTTCCGCCGCACGTGACTCCTTGGAGGGCCTGGCGCTCGGGGACGGTTTCGGGGAGCGGTGGTTCCCGCTCTTCCGGCAGCCCAAGCTGGCATTCACCCAGATCAGGGCGCGGCAGGTGCCGCCGGAATCACCGTGGCACTGGACCGACGACACGGCGATGGCGCTGTCGGTGTACGGGGTCCTGACCGCCTTCGACGCGGTGCACCAGGAACGGCTGGCGCAGGCCTTCGGGGCGGCGTACCTGGCCGACTCCTACCGCGGCTACGGCTACGGCATGCACCAGCTGCTGCCGGAACTGGCCGCGTCGCCGGCGAGTTGGCGCAGCCGGGCGCGGGCGCTGTTCGAGGGTCAGGGGAGCCTGGGCAACGGGGCGGCGATGCGGGTGGCGCCGCTGGGGGCCTGGTTCTGCGCGGACCTGGCGCAGGTGGTGGAGCAGGCGGCGCTGTCCGCCGAGGTCACCCACGCCCACCCGGAGGGGGTGGCCGGGGCGGTGGCGGTGGCCGTGGCGGCGGCGCTCGCGGCGCGCGGGCGCGACGGGTCCGGGGCGCGGGGGGCGCGGTGGCTGGTGGAGGTCGCCGAGCGCACACCGGCCGGGGCGGTGCGCGAGGGGCTGGAGCGGGCGGCCGCGCTCGGCCCGGATACGGAGCCGTGGCGGGCGGCCGACGTGCTGGGCAACGGGCGGCAGGTGCGGGCGAGCGACACGGTGCCGTTCGCCCTGTGGTCGGCGGCGCACCACCTGGACAGTCTCACCGATGCGCTGTGGACCACCGCCGAGGGCCTGGGCGATGTGGACACCACGTGCGCCATCACCGGGGGTGTGGTCGCGGCCCGCACCGGGCTGGGGGCGGTGCCCGGGGCGTGGCTGTCGCGGCGTGAGCCGCTGCCCGGGTGGGTGGCCGAGGCGGAGTCGGAGACGAAGGCCGAGACGCCGCGGAGCGACGGCGGCTGAGTTGCCGCGGTGTGACGGCGGTTGAGGCGTCCGGCCGGGGGCCGCGGGGCGGTGTTTCCCCGTGCGGCCCCCTGGCCGGGCGGCCCGAGGCTTCGGTGCGGCGCGGGGCCGCACCTGGCCCGCCCTGCTGGAACAGGGCAAGCCGGTTCCCCTGATGGTGTCGAGTGGCAACGGCCCGGGGAGACCGCGTTCGTGAGCGCTGCGGCGGCAGGCGCTGCGCTAGGCCCGAGGGGGCTGCCCGGACGGCGTGCGGGAAGGGCTGTGCGGCGCTATGCGCTCGGGCCCGTACGGGGAGGGCGGACGGCTTCGCCGGCGTGCCGGATGCCGGTGCTCTTCGGCGTCGGTGTCCATGCCGCTCCCCCTTTCCGCTTCGCCGCGGGCCGCCGAGGGCCCATGTCTGCCCGGCCCTGGGCCGAGGCGGGGCGCTTTCGGGCGTCGCCCCGCTGATACCCCCTGAGAATGGCATCGCAGTTCCCCCGGGACAACGTCTTATGGCGCCGCGAGGTCGGACGCCGGCGGTGCGCGGCCCGGTGAGGGGCCCCGGCGGAGCAGGCGTGAGCTGCGGCGATGTCCTGACGGTATCTCACCGTGTAGTGGGACAGCGTGAGAAAGCGGCGCGGAAGTCGCTGGACTGGCCCCGTGGTGCGCGGCGACCCTGTGCGTGGGTGTCCGTTCCGCCCGGCTCTGGAAGGCCGGGCGGGCGGCAGGCGGACCCCCAGTCGAGTGGCAACGACCGCACCCAGTGAAGCGGAGACCGCATTGAAGATGCCCAACCGCCCGTCCACCAGCGCGATGTGCGTGGAGGTCCGCACGACGGGCACCGCCCGTGTCCCGGCCGCCCCGGCCGCGGTGCTCGTGGTCGTCGTGCTCCTGCTCACCACCGCCCTCACCGTCCACGGAACCCCCGTCCGCACCGCCGTCACCGCCGTCGGCTCGGCCGGACTGCTCGGTATAGAGCTGGTCCGCCGCCTGGCCGAGGCGCTCACCACCCGCCGGGCCCGCTAGGAGGGGCCGGTGGGGCGCCTGAACAGCGCCCTGGCTGAGCAGCACGAGGAGGTCCGGGCGCTCGCGCAGTGGCTGCGCGCGCTGCGCGAGCGTTCCGGCCTCACCTACAGCCAGATGGCGCACAAGACCGCCGAACTGCAGCGGCCGGTCTCCGTCGCGACCCTCTCGCGCGCCGACGAGGGCCGCACCGTCCCGACCTGGCCGGTCACCGAGGTCTACACCCGGGTCTGCGGCGGCTCGACGCGCACCGTGGAGCGGCTGTGGCTGCGCGCCGACGCCCGCCGGGCGGGCCGGCGAGCGGGGCCCGCACCGGCAGTGCCGCCCTCGGGCCAGGCCCTGCGGTACGTCACGGAGCGCGCCGAGTTGCTGGTCGCGATGCGGCGGCTGCGGCTGCGGGCGGGCAACCCGTCACTGCGCGAGCTGGAGGCGCGAGCGATGCGCGGCCCGGTGAGCCATCTGCCGCGCAGCACCCTGCACGGGGTGCTGGCCGGCGAGCGGGACTGCAGCGAGCGGGTGCTGGTGGAGTTCGTCCGCGCCTGCGGAGCGGGCCCCGCCGAGGAGGCCGAGTGGCTCGCGGCCCTGCGCCGCGTCCGCCCGGGCGGCACTGCCCCCTCCGAGCTCCACCGCCGCCTGGCCGCCGCCGAGGCCGAGCTCGCCCGGCTGCGCGCCCTCCTCGACCACCCCGCCGACGAGAACCCGGCACCGGTACGCCGCTGGCGCTCCCGCCCGCCGACCGTCCCGGCCCAGGCCCGGCCCCCGCACCGCCAGGACGAGCGGACACCGTAGGGCCAGCGCGGGGTGCGGGTGCCGGTGCCGGTGCCCGCACCCCGCGACACGGTGGGGGTGGATCGCCGTACGGAAGGAGGACTGCCGCCCTGCGGCTGCCGGCTGATGCCTGTCCTCGGCCTGACGGGGCGCCGGGGAGCGTGACGGCGCCCCGGCGTCGACCCGTCGAGGAGGGTGAGCGCCTCGTGCACGGCCAGTCGTCCGGCCCGGCGGTAGGAGCGCTCGCTGGTGTCCGTCGCGTGCACCGTGGTGTGGCGCACCACGATCGCCAACGCGACCGGCACCGGGCAGTTGCCGGGCGAGCTCGTCGCGCACGCCCTCGGCCGGCGCCGCGTGGTAGCGGGCGGGCTCCTCCTCGGGCACCGGGCCCCCGCGCACCGTGGCCCCGGGCGCGGCCTCCAGGGGCAGGCAGGCCGTCCTCCCAGGGCTCGAAGTCCACCAGGGCGTCCGCGAGATCGCTCGGGCAGCCCGCCTGCACCGCGTAGCGGGCCCGTACGCCGCGCACCGGGCGGGGCGGGAAGGCCCCTTGTTCGGCGGTCACGGACTCAGGGGACACGGGACCAGCGGGGTCAGTCGGACATGGGCTCAGGGGCCGCGGGGTCAGGAGTACGTGATCTCGACCGATTCGACCACCACGTCCTCGACCGGGCGCTCGTCCTCGGTGGGGGCGGTGGCGATCGCGTCCACCACGGCCTTGGAGGCGGCGTCGGCGACCTGCCCGAAGATGGTGTGGCGGCGGTTGAGGTGGGTGGGGGTGCCCACGGTGATGAAGAACTGCGAACCGTTGGTCGCGGGGCCGGAGTTGGCCATCGCCAGCAGGTAGGGCTTGGTGAAGAACAGTTCGGGGTGGAACTCGTCCGCGAAGGCGTAGCCCGGGCCGCCGGTGCCGGTGCCGGTGGGGTCGCCGCCCTGGATCATGAAGCCCGCGATCACCCGGTGGAACAGCGTGCCGTCGTAGTACGGGCCGCTGCCCGGCTCGCCGGTGCGCGGGTCGGTGTACTCCTTGGTGCCTTCGGCGAGTTCGACGAAGTTGCGGACCGTCTTCGGGGCGTGGAAGGGGAACAGTTCCAGCCGGATCGGGCCGGCCGTGGTGTGCAGGGTGGCGAACCGGGCCGTGGCCACGGGTGACTCCTCGGGTCGGGCAGCAGGACTTTCGGGTGGGCATCCTGGCACAGTGGGCGGTTCGCGGCCGAACCGGGTGGCCGACGGGCAGGGAGGGGGTGGCCGTGGTGGCGGGTGCGGTGCTGGTCGCGCTGCTGGTGCTGGTCGTCGTCGGGTGCGGGTGCGTGGTGTGGGCCGAGCGCGGCGGGCCGCGCTGGGCGCGGGCGGTCGCGGCCGTCACGCTCGGTGCGGGAGAGGTACTGCGGAGCGTTCAGCGCGGCCGGCGCCGCGGACGCGCGCGGCGTGGGGACGTGAGCGGCGGCGGGGACGGGGGCTGAGGCGCGGCGGACGGGGACGCGCGGCGGCGCCCCGGGGCACCTGGCCACCTGGCCACCTGGTCATCCTGGGCTGCTTCGCGGGACCGGGGCGCGCGTATCCCCGGCCGTCGCCGTGACGGCGGCGACGGTCGGGGACGTACGGGGTGTCAGCTCTCGTCGGCGCGGCGGCGGGAGACGGCGACCAGCGCGGCTCCGGCGGCCAGGGCCGCGGCGGCGCCGCCGGCCTCCCAGCCGAGCCCGTCGGTGCCGGTGGCGGCGAGCGTGCCGCCGGCCGTGGCGGTGGCCGCGGTGGCGGCGGTGCCGGAACCCGTGGTGCCGGTCGTGCCGTTGGTGCCGGTGCCGGTCAGGGCGGCCGGCTGGACGCTCGGCTGCTGGGCGCCCTGGTCCTGCTGCCCGGCGCCCTGGCCGTCCGGCTTGTCGGCGCTCTTGTCGGCGCTCTTGTTCGCGGCGGCCTCGTCCACGGCGCGGGCCTTGGCCCAGCCCCCGGTGAGGAAGGCCAGGATGTCGGCGTCGCCGCCGTCCAGGGCCTTGCCGGCCGCCTCGCGCACGGCCGGGCCGCCGGAGGCCGCCAGCTGGGAGACCTTCACCCGGTTGTCGTCCGCGCGCAGCTTCGGCAGCTCGACCGTCAGGAAGTGGGACACGTCCGCCGGGGTGCCGCTGAGCGCCTTCGAGGCGGCCTCGGCGGTGTACCGGCTGATGCTCTTGTCGGCCAGGACGACGAGCACCGCGACCCGGTCGTCCTCGGCCTGGGCCGCGGGCCAGCCCTCCTTCAGGAAGGTCACGACGTCGGCGTCGCTGCCGTCCAGGGCCTTGCCGGCCGCCTCGCGCACGGCGCGCCCACCGGAGGACAGGATCTGGGCGACCTTCACCCGGTTGTCGTCCGCGCGCAGCCTCGGCAGCTCGACCGTCAGGAAGTGCGTCACGTCCGCCGGGGTGCCGCTGAGCGCCTTCGAGGCGGCCTCGGCGGTGTACCGGCTGATGCTCTTGTCGGCCAGGACGGCCAGCACCGCGGCGCGGTCGTCCTCGGCCTGAGCGGCGGGCCAGCCCTCCTTCAGGAAGGTCACGACGTCGGCGTCGCTGCCGTTGAGGGCCTTGAGGGCTGCCTCGCGCACGGCCGGGCCGCCGGAGGACAGGATCTGGGCGACCTTCACCTGGTTGTCCGCGCGGCGCTGCTCGGGCAGTTCGACCGTCAGGAAGTGCCGCATCTCGGCCGCGGTGCCCTTGAGCGCCTTCTCGGCCGCCTCGCGCACACCGGGGCCGGTCTCCTTGTCCGCGAGGATCCGCTGGATCTCGGCGCGGTCGCGCTGCTCCTGGCCGTCGACGCCCGCGGTGGGGGCGCCCTCGGCGGGGGCGGTGTCGGCGACGGTGTCGGAGGCGGTGTCAGGGCCGGAGACCCCGGTCGGCTGGGGTGCGTCGGCAGCCGAGGCGGTCGAGGGGAACAGAACGGCGGGGGCCAGAACGGCGGCCGCGACGACGGCGGACACCCGGGGCAGCTTCATGCAGAGGAACCTGCTGCTTCCTGTGAAGAGATCATGAACGCCCACAGCATAGATCCTCTTTTACTTTCGCCATACCAGATATTTGTCACTCCACCGCAGGCCCGCGAGGGCGCGTCCCGCCTGGTCACGGGCCCCCGCTAGGGTGGGGCGGATGAGCTTCCATCTGGTCGTCGGACACGGGCCCGCCGGGGCCGCCACCGCCCGGCTGCTGGCCGGGCAGGGCCACGAGGTGCGGGTGGTCACCCGCGGCGGCCGCCCCGGCGGGCAGGGGGTCGAGGGCGTCGAGCACCTCGCCCTGGACGCGAGTGACCCCGCGCGGCTGGCGCGGGCCGCCCGCGGCGCCGTCGCCATCCACGGCTGCGCCGCGCCGCCGCTGCCGCAGTGGGCCGGGCGCTGGCCCGCCCTCACTTCCGCGCTGTGCGCGGCGGCCGAGGACAGCGGCGCGGTACTGGTCATGCTCGGCAACCTGTACGGCTACGGCCCCGTCGACGCTCCGATGACCGAGGACCTGCCGCTCGCCGCGACCGGCCCCAAGGGACGGGTGCGGGCGGCGGCCTGGGAGCGGGCGCGGGCGCTGCACGAGGCCGGGCGGATCCGGGCCGTGGAGGTGCGGGCCTCGGACTTCTTCGGGCCGGGTGTCACCGACGGCGGCCACCTGGCCGCCCGGGTGGTGCCGGCGCTGCTGAAGGGCCGCCCGGTGGCGGTGCTCGGGGATCCGGACGCCCCGCACAGCTGGACCTATCTGCCGGACGTGGCGCGGGCGTTGGTGGAGGTCGCGGGCGAGGAGCGGGCCTGGGGCCGGGCCTGGCACGTGCCCACCGCGCCGCCCCTGTCGGTGCGCGCGATGGTCGCCCGCCTGGCCGCCGAGGCCGGCACCGGCCCGGTTGCGGTGCGCCGCCTGTCCCCCGTGCTGCTGGGCGCGGCGGGGCTGTTCTCCCCGCTGCTGCGGGAACTGCGGGAGGTCCGCTACCAGTTCGACCGCCCGTTCGTCGTGGACGCCGGCGCGTACGAGGCGGCGTTCACGCTCCGGGCCACGCCGCTGGAGGAGCAGGTGGCGGCGACGGTCGCCTGGTGGCGCGGGCGGATGCGGGCGTAGCGGAGAGGTGCCCGCCCGTGGCCGGTGGCCGCCGGCAGGGCGGCGCGCTCACCTGGTGATGTCGCCGTCCGGCACGTCCCGGACGGTGATCTCCTTGCCCGGGAGGCCCAGGAGTTCGGCCACCGCGTCGCCGATCCCCGCGGCGTCTCCCGTCGGTCCGGGGGCCGGTCCGTCGGTGTAGCGCTCGATGGCCTGGTGGAAGTACGAGGGGTTCCAGGCGCCGACGGCGCCGCTGACGTCGACGGCCTTCACCGGCCGGTGGCCGACGGCGCGCCGGATGGCCGGGAGGATCTCGTCCGAGGCGTACTTCCCGGGGACCTGGAACAGGCTCGCGTGGCCGCCGACCTTGCCGCCGTCGCGCAGGTGGACGGTGACGACCAGGCAGCTGGTGACCGACGGGTAGGTGATCGTCCCCCGCGGGCCCACCTCGCCGACCTCGCCCTCCGCGATCGACACGGCCCTCGGGGCCGCCTTGAGCCCGCCGGGCCGGACCGCCCCGGCCAGGGCCCCGCCGTACGCCGGCGCTCCGGCATCCCCGCGTGCCGCCGCACCGGCGGCCGAACCGGCTGCCAGCACCAGCACCAGCGCCGTGCCGACGACCAGGCCGGCCCTTCCCGCGTACCGCTCGGACACCGTCAACGTCATGACCACACCCCGGGAACCGCTCCGTCTGCACCCGCGCACCACGCGCGGCGACACATGCTCCCGAGCACGAACGGTCTCGTCAACCGCGGTCCCGCGCTTCAGGCGCCCCCGCCGAGCGAGTCCGCCGCGCGGTAGCCGGCCCGCACACCCTCGACGAGGACGATGTCGGCCACCATGTGCCGGGTGCGCAGCGGCAGGATCTCCCGGTAGGCGGGCGAGTGCCACCAGGCGCGGGCCCGCTCGAGGTCGGGGAACTCGATGACGATCGTGCCGCCCGTACCCCACCTGCCCTCCACCGTCTCGGTCGTGCCGCCGTGGACGATGAAGCGGCCGCCGAAGGCGTCGAGGGTGGCGTCGATGCGCTGCAGGTACTCGACGATGTCGGGGCCGGCCTCGACGGAGTGGACCTGGGCGATCGCGTAGGCGGTCATCTGCTGCTCCTGGGGGGGTGTCGGGGGTGGTTGCTGTTGGCGTCTCCGACGGTAGGGGGCGGCGGGGTGCGGGCGAATCCGTCACGTATCGGTAGGGGTGACGTAGGCACGGATGTCTGACGCGCCGGTGGCGGTCGGCCGGCGGGGCCCGTTCCTCGCTAGGCTCGGCGGGGACGGGTTCTGCTGTGGGAAGGCGGGGTGGCGCATGCTCGGGTTGGACGCGGACGGGTTCCTGCGGGACGGGGTGGCGCACCGGGTGGTGGCCGGGGCGGTGCACTACTTCCGGGTGCACCCGCAGCTGTGGGAGGACCGGCTGCGGCGGGTGCGGGCGCTGGGGGTGAACACGGTGGACACGTACGTGCCGTGGAACTTCCACGAACTGCGGGCCGGGCACGTGGACTTCACCGGGTGGCGCGACGTGGGGCGGTTCGTGCGGCTGGCCGGGGAGCTGGGCATGGACGTGATCCTGCGCCCGGGCCCGTACATCTGCGCGGAGTGGGAGTTCGGCGGCCTGCCGGCCCGGCTGCTGGCGGTGGAGGGGCTGCGGCTGCGGTGCGCGGACGCGGCGTACCTGGCCGAGGTGGACGGCTGGTTCGACGCTCTGGTGCCCGAGGTGCTGCCGCTGCTGGCGAGCCGGGGCGGGCCGGTGGTGGCGGTGCAGGTGGAGAACGAGTACGGCAGTTACGGTGACGACGCCGCGTACCTGCGCCACCTGCGCGACGGCCTGGTACGGCGCGGCGTGGACTGCCTGCTGTTCACCACCGACGGCGCCCACGACACCATGCAGCAGGGCGGCTCGATCCCCGGGCACCTGGCCACCGCGACGTTCGGCTCGCGCGCGCCCGAACGCCTGGCGCTGCTGCGCCGCCACCAGGCGGACGGGCCGCTGGCGGCGATGGAGTTCTGGATCGGCTGGTTCGACCAGTGGGGGCGCCCGCACCACGTCCGCGACGCGAAGGAGACGGCCGCCTCGCTGGACGAACTGCTGGCCACCGGCGCCTCCGTGAACCTCTACATGGCGCACGGCGGCACCAACTTCGGCCTGTGGGCCGGCGCCAACCACTCCGGCGCCCACCCGTACGACGCCGGGTACGAGCCGACCGTCACCAGCTACGACTACGACGCGCCGATCGGCGAGGCGGGCGAGCTGACCGACAAGTTCCACGCGCTGCGCGAGATCATCGGCCGCTACCTGGACCTGCCGGAGGGTGAACTGCCGCCCCCGCTGCCGCGGGTGGCCCCGCAGCGGCTGGAGCGCGCCCAGGGGCGGGCGGCGCTGCTGGCGGGCCTGGACGCGCTGTCGCAGCCGGTGGAGCGGGCGGCGCCGCTGCCGATGGAGGCCCTCGGGCAGGACCGAGGCCTGATCCACTACCGCACCCGCGTGCCCGGCCCGCGCCCCGAACTGCCGCTGCGCATCGACGGGTTGGCCGACCGCGCGCAGGTGTTCGCCGATGGGCGGCCGCTCGGGACGCTGGAGCGCAACGACCCCGGCGCCACGCTGGCGCTGTCCACCGGGCAGGACGGGGTGCGGCTGGACATCCTGGTCGAGGCGCTGGGCCGGGTGAACTACGGACCGCAGATGGACGACCGCAAGGGCATCACCCGCGGCGTCTCGCACGGGGACCAGCGGCTGTTCGGCTGGCAGATCCGGCCGCTGCCGCTGACCGACCCCGCCGCCCTCGCCGCCCTCGACTTCACGGAGGAGGGGGAGGCGGCGGACGGCGAGCCGGTGTTCCACCGCTTCACGGCCCGCCTCGACTCCCCCGCCGACGCGTTCCTCGCCCTGCCCGGCTGGGGCCGCGGACTGCTGTGGGTCAACGGCTTCCTCCTCGGCCGCTACCGCGCCGACGGCCCCCAGCGCACCCTCTACGCCCCCGCGCCGCTGTGGCGCGCGGGGGACAACGAGGTGCTGGTCCTCGAACTCGAACTCCACGGCGAGGTGGTGGAGTTGCGCGACCAGCCGGACCTGGGCCCGACCACGGCCGCCCCCAGCGCCGAGTACTGACGGCAGCGGGCGCGGGGCCGGGACAGGCGGTCAGGCGGCGCGTTGGCCGTGGAGGAGGACGGGCAGCGTGCGGTTGGCGAGCGCCTCGGCGACGCGGGCGAACTGGGCGGGCGCCATGGTGCCGGGCAGCTCGCGCACGGGGACGAAGCGTGCGCCGAGCAGGCCGCTCTGGTGCTGTGGCGGGACGGTGAGCGGGGTGTGGTCGCGGACGGTGCCGCCGTCGAAGACGAGGTTGAGGCGTTCCAGGTAGCGGTCGGCGGGAGTGAAGTCGACGGCCAGGATGTCGGTCAGGAGCAAGTGCAGGCCGGTCTCGGCGTGGAGGTGGCGGGCGGCGGCGCGGTGCGGCGGCTCGTTGGCGCGGGCGGCCCCGCCGGGCAGGATCATGCCGTCCATGTAGTCGGGGTCCACGAGCAGGACGTCACCGCGCCGGTTGCGGACGAGGACGTGGCAGCCGAGCCGGGTCACGGGCGGCTTGGCGGGCAGGCGGGGGTCGCGCATCGGGTGGTTCTACTTTCTGCGAGCGGCATGGAGCAGGAGGGAGAAGCCCGCCCACCACAGCAGACGGGCGAGGAGTTCAGTCGTCATACGTGAGGCGCTCGTAGCGCAGCCCCTTGCGCAACAGGTCGACGATCCGCAGGAGTTCGAGCGTGCGCGCCGAGCCGAGCTGGACGAGGTAGCACCCGGTCAACCGCCCGTGCTCCCAGTCCACTTCGACGGAGGGCAATGTGACTCCGCCGAGCGCGAGCACGGAGATCAGGTCCTCGACGACGGAGGTGGCCTCACGCCGCTGCTCGGCGGTGACACGGGAGAGGGTGGAGGACATCACTTCTCCCCCGGCCGCTTGTGTACCTCGAACACCTTCCAGGCGCCCCATGCGTCGGTGAAGGAGGTGAAGGCGGCCAACTCCCCGGTGGCCGGGGTACGCAGCCACTCCCCCGTCATCTCGTTGCGCACCCGGTAGCGCTGGGCGCCGGTGTCCCACAGGACGCCGTAGCCGTGGAGCCGGGGCGCTTGGTCTTGGGCCATGAGAATACCTTCCGCAGTCGAGCGTTCACGTTCTGTGGGGAAAGGGTTGCGGATGAGCCCCCTCGTAGGGAAGCATCTGAAGTCGCCAGTTCAGCGTGGTTCAGTTGGGAAGCATCGTGAACCGTAAGGACCTTGACCCCGCGTCATCGCCGTACGCGTCTCTAGGGATTCAGCTGCGCCGCTTCCGTGACGCGCTTGAGATGACTCAGTCCGAGCTCGGCGAGGCCATCTCGTACTCCGATGCCTACATCTCCAGCATCGAGCGCGGCGTCCGCCGGCCGAGCCGGCGATTCGTGGAGCTCGTGGACGAGTACCTCAACACCGGCGGGACGCTCGCCCTGATGCTCGACCAGCTCGAACACAGCATCTTGATAGAGGGATTCCCCGAGTACGCCGAGCGGGAGGCCGAAGCGACGGCGCTCCGGTTCTTCCAGATCGGAGTCGTCTCAGGGCTTCTGCAGACGCCCGAGTATGCAGCTGCCTATGAACAGGCACCTGTCAGGCGTGGGACCGTAACGCAGCAGCAGGCCGACGAGCGCATGCGGTTCCTACTCGCTCGGCAACAACGGCTCGCTCAGCCCTCTCCACCCTACGTCCATGCCGTGCTGGACGAATGGTGTCTGCGGCGACCGATCGGTGGACCAGGCGTGATGGTTGGCCAGTTGGCCTATCTGGAGGAGCTAGCCGGTCGGCCGAACATGACCGTCCAGGTCGCCCCTATCGATCTTGGAGAGAACCGTCCATTCGCGCACCCGGTGACGATCCTCACCATGCCGAATCGTTCGCTTCTCGGCTATTCGGAGAGCCACCAACGCGGCTTTCTGGAGCGCGACGCCGAAACCCTCGCGGGCTGGGCCAGGGAGTACGATCGGCTGCAAGCTGAGGCGCTGCCGCTGGCCGCGTCGCTTGAGCTGATCCGCGTAGTACGGAAGGAATTTGAAAGTGCACCTTGACCTATCCGGCGCTCGCTGGCGCAAGAGCACGTTCAGCGGTCAGGGCGGCGAATGCATCGAGGTGGCAGACGGCTTCCCGGGCATCGTCCCGGTTCGTGACTCCAAGGACCCCAACGGGCCTGCCCTCATCCTCTCCGTCGCCTCCTGGCAGACCTTCATCGCCGCCGTCCGCACCGGCGAGTTCGACGCCCACTGACAGCAGCCTCCGGCCCCGCCGCCCCGGGGCGGCGGGCCTTCTCTACCTGTCCGACAAGTTCAACTCCCAAACCCGCGCGCAAGGAGTCGGCCCCGCCGACCTCCTACTTCACCGCTCAAGCGGGAGGGGACCTGCCATGGACATCAACACCCGCATCGCCTGGCGCAAGAGCACCTACAGCGGCGGATCGAACGGCTGTGTGGAGGTCGCCGACGGCATCCCCGGCGTCGTCCCGGTCCGCGACTCCAAGGACCCCGACGGTCCGGCCCTCGTGTTCCCCGCCGACGCCTGGCAGGCCTTCGTCACCGCCGTCCGCACCGGTGCACTCGGTACCGACTGAGCTTGTGCGCCGCCGCACCGGCCGGGGCGGCGGCGTGCGCAGGAAGTCGGACTTGCCGACTTTCCGCTCCACCGTGCGGGTCAGGCGGGAAGCGGGTTCGGCGCAGCTGGCAGCAGCACTCGGCGCCGCTCGGCACGTTCAGCTCCCTCGGGCTCGGGCGCAGGAAGTCGGCCGGGCCGACTTCCTGCTCGGGCGGTGGCCAGACGGTGCGGCGCCTGCTGGCACCGTGTGCCGCGGGGGTAGCAGGGGCGACTGGTCAGGCCCAGGGCAGGGAGGCCCGGGTGCGCCAGTAGATCTCGGCGGGCTCGGCCAGGGCGGCGAGGGCCTTCAGATCCCCGGGTGTAAGGATCACCTGGGCCGCCGTCAGGTTGGAGGCGAGCTGGTCGAGGGTGGCGGCGCCGGACAGGACGATGTCGGCCCAGGGCTGGGCGGCGGCCGCGGCGAGGGCGAGCGCGTCGGAGGTGGTGGCGGTGCGGGTGGCGAGGGTGCGCAGGGCGGCGGTGTCGGGGCCGGTGGCGTTGCGGCCGGCCAGGCGGCCGTTGGCCATCGCCTCCTTGACCACGACCAGCCAGCCCGCCGCGTGGGCCTCGGCGAGGGCGGGCGCGGCGGAGGTCTCCAGCAGGTTCCAGGTGGCCTGGACGGCGGTGAACAGCGGGCGGCCCGCCACGGTGATGTCCAGGGCCCGGCGGATGGTGTCGCCCTGGCCGGGGCCGCTGGTGGACAGCCCCACCCGCACGCCCTCGGCGGCCAGGGCGGCCAGGCGCCCGTGCAGGGCGGGATCGGTGAGGGCGGGGCTGTCGGGGACGACGGAGTGCACCAGGTAGACGTCCAGGTGGGAGCCCAGCAGGGCGCGGGTCTCGCGGATCTGGCGGTCGAACACCCGCGTCGAGTGTTCCTTCACCTCGTGGGCGGCGACCCCGCTGGTGCGCCAGTCGGCCGTGTAGGTGTAGCCCCACTTGCTGCCGACGGTCACCTCGGCCGCCGCCTCGGGGCGTGTCGCGAGCCACTGGGCGAGGAACTCCTCGGCACGGCCGTAGGAGCGGGCGGTGTCGAGGTAGCGCACGCCGGCCGCGTAGGCGGCGTCGAGGAGGGCGTGGGTGCGCTCGCGCAGCGCCTCGACGGTGCGGTCGGCGGGCAGGTCGCCCTCGCGGCCGAGGTTGATGTAGCCGGGCCGGCCCACGGCCGCGGTGCCCAGGCCCAGGCGCGCGGGGTGCGGACGGGCAGCGGGGGCGGGGTCGGTGGCGGGCTCGGTCGGCACGGCGGGGTCTCCTCGGGCGGGCTCGGGGTGCTCACCTGGGACTTTAACGCTGCCCCCAGGACGTCCGGTCGGCCAGGTCAGCCCCTCGCCGGTGCCGCCGGGCCCGGGCGGGCCCGGGGAGACGATGCGCACTCTCCGCGCCGGGGCGGGGTCCGGGACGCGGGGGCCGGCAGCTGGTCCAGGCGCAGCACGACGTTGACGTAGTCCGGCGGTTTGCCCGGCCGGTGGCAGTCGTTGCTGAGGAGGAGCCGGCTGCGCGCGCCGTCGCGTTCGGTGAGCGGGCCGGGGGTGGTGCGCAGGTTGGGCTGCCAGCTGCGGCCGGGACGGTGGTGTTCCAGGGGCAGCGTCCAGCCGCCCTCGCCCCCGTACGCGTCCGTGACGGGGTTCGCGTTCAGGGTGGCGCCGGGCCGTCCGGGCAGGATCCGGGTGCCGTACCGGCAGCGGGCGACCGCGCGCTGTTCGAAGTCGGCGGTGCGGCCGACCACGGTGATCCGCCACGCCCCGAGAACCTGAGCACGTTCGCTTCCCGTCCGCGCGGCGCGCCGCCTGCGCGGGCGCGCCCCGATGAGGTCAACGTGCGTGGCACGCATGGCGGATCAGAAGCGGGGTCAGGCGGCCGGGGTGAGCGGCGGGTAGCCGTGCGCGGTGAGGACGAGGCCGGCGTAGCGGGGTCCTCCCGGGGGACGCCGTGGCGGCGCGGCACGTCGAACGGCTCGGCCGGGTGGCGGGGTTCGGTGCCGTGTGGCAGCCCGTCGCTCGTGGTGGCAAGGGGCGCAGCCGAGGGGTGCTCCCGCGGCCCGCCACAGGAGGGTTAGCCGTACGGTGTGCGGGTCTTGCCGCCGGCGCGGCGCCGCGGTGTCCACGGGTGGTGCCCCCTTCATTTCCGTTCGGTGCCGCCGGTGGCCGTGGCGGGCTCGGACGGACCGGTGCGGCACGCGCCAAGTACGGTGTCAGTAAACTGATCTGAGGTCACGTCAGGACGGATGGTCGCGCCTGCTGGCCCGTTCTCCGGGGCGTCAGCCGACACGGCGCGGGTCAACTGGCGTGGATGGCGGATACCTTCGGGTACACGCCTGCTGATGGTGTTCGGCTATCGTGACCTGGCCGGCCCTGCCCGTCCGACGGGAACGCGACGCGCGGGGCCCGGGGTGAGGAAGGTGGGGGCATGACGGAGTCCACGGGGGACGTCGTTCAGGTGCGGCCGCAGGGCGGGCAGGGCGCGTCCGGGGAGCCGAACGGATGCGGAGAGACGAGCGGGTCTGGCGAGATGAGCGGCTCCGGGGAGCCGAGCAGGTCTGGGGAGCCGGACGGGCTCGCGGCCCGGATCGAGGCGCTGTTCCACACCATCCGCCGCCCCGACCGGGAGCAGTACACCAACGAGGAGGTGGCCCGGGCCTGCCGCGAGGCGACCGGGGAGTCCTTCTCCACCACCTACCTGTGGCAGCTGCGCACCGGGCGCCGGGACAACCCGACCAAGCGGCACCTGGAGGCGCTGGCCCAGTTCTTCCAGGTCCCGCCCGCCTACTTCTTCGACGAACGGCAGGCCGCCGAGATCGCCAAGGAGCTGGCGCTGCTGGGCGCGCTGCGCGACGCGGGCGTGCGCAGCCTGGCGCTGCGGGCGATGGGGCTGTCGCTGGAGGGTCTGGACACCGTCAGCGAGCTGGTGGACGTCATCGTCCGCCGGGACGCCTCGCGCCGGCGCTCCTCCCTCTGAGCGGTCGGGACATCCGGGGGACGGCACGCCCTGGGGGTGCGCCCGGCACGGGTGCGCCCGCGGGGGTGGGGACGGCGGCGGGGAGCTCGGCGTATGGGACGACCTGCGGCGGGGCCGGGCTACCGGTCGGCACTGCGGCGCTGTCGGCGGATGGCCGAACAGCTGGAACTGCCGCGCCCGTTCGACACCGCACCCGGCCGCCGACACCGAAACGCCCCGCGCCCTGGACAGCGAGGCCGACCACCTCGCCCACCTGGCCCGGGCGGACGGGCCGAGCGGCGCCGAGACGGCCCTGCGGTGAGCCGCCGTCAACTGCCCTTCCCCGGCCTTGCAGCCAGCGAGAGCCGCGGGCTACGGCGTGATGCCCGTCCGCGGTGGCACCGGGCTCCTCATCTCCACTGCTGGGGGCGGGGGTGGCCGTGCCCGGAACGCCGCCCGGGTGTCGAACATCCCGCGCGGGCCTCAGCGGTAGCCGCCCGGCTCGCGGGACCCCCGGAGGACGCCAAGAGGCGGGGGGGGGGGGGGGGGGGGAGGAGGCGACGCTGCGCTCTGCTGTTTCGCCCCAGGGGGAGGGGAGGTGGGTTGGTCTCCCCTCTGACCACGGGTTCTTCTTTTGGTGGAACGTGGA
>NZ_JBVHXY010000054.1:0-3399 GCF_055569215.1 Kitasatospora sp. NPDC029312
ACCCGGATCAGTCAGCGGAGCTAGATCATGTCAAGCGCCCAGCCGAGCGCGGAGTAGACCGCATTGTAGGCATTCCGGTTGAGTGCCCACGTAATCGGTCGGCGCATGTAGGGGAAGAGGTACTGCACCTCGAATCGGTATCTCTTCACCCACCAGAGTGCGCCCGATCCACCCAGATCCCACGCTGCGTTCTGGAGGAAGATGGTCGCCGCCTGGTCAGGTGCACGAACGGCATCAGATTCGCGGGCTCGGCTGCGGCCAGCTACCGGGGGTCCAAACTTTGCCCTGGGCCGTCCCGACGGTTGTCGTGACCAGCGCCGCGGGGCGGGGACGAATCTGTCCGGACGGTTTGAGCCCCGGAGAGGGCGCCTGCAGCGGTGTGCGGACTCAGTGCTTTGCCGCGAGTTCGCCGGAGAGGCGGCGGTGGAGGTCGGCGCTGGGCGCGTTGAGGCCGGTGATCTCGACGGTCTTGCCGCGCTGGGCGTACTTGGTCTCGATGGCGTCGAGGGTGGCGATGGAGGAGGCGTCCCAGATATGGGCGCGGCTGAGGTCGATGACGATCTTCTCCGGGTCGCCCGCGTAGTCGAACCGGCCGATCAGGTCGTTGCTGGAGGCGAAGAACAGCTCGCCGGTGACGGCGTAGACGACCTGGCCGCCGTCTGGGTCGGTGACGGCCGTGACGTCGGCGAGGTGGGCGACGCGCTTGGCGAAGACGACCATGGCGGTGACGGATCCGATGACGACGCCGATGGCGAGGTTGGAGGTGGCGACGACGACGGCAACGGTGATCACCATGACGACGATCTCGCCGACGGGCATCCGCTTCAGCGTCTTGGGGGCGATGGAGTGCCAGTCGAAGGTCGCGAAGGACACCATGACCATGACGGCGACCAGGGCGGCCATCGGGATGTCCGAGACAAGGGGGCCGAAAACGATGCACAGCACCATCAGGAACGCGCCGGCGAGGAAAGTGGAGAGGCGGGTGCGGGCTCCGGACACCTTCACGTTGATCATGGTCTGGCCGATCATCGCGCAGCCGCCCATGCCGCCGAAGAAGCCGGTGACGATGTTGGCGATGCCCTGACCGATCGACTCCCGGGTCTTGTTCGAGCGGGTGTCGGTGATCTCGTCGACGAGCTTGGCCGTCATCAGCGACTCCATCAGACCGACCAGCGCCATCGCGAGGGCGTAGGGGGCGATGGTCGTCAACG
This sequence comes from Kitasatospora sp. NPDC029312, assembly GCF_055569215.1. Taxonomy (NCBI): domain Bacteria; kingdom Bacillati; phylum Actinomycetota; class Actinomycetes; order Kitasatosporales; family Streptomycetaceae; genus Kitasatospora; species Kitasatospora sp. NPDC029312. Next base: position 1,212 of record NZ_JBVHXY010000054.1, read on the forward strand.
TGTCCAGGGTAAGCGGCACGTCCGGCAGGCCCGGTACGGGCAGGGAGGACGGCAGCGCGCCCTTGTCTCCGACGGTGGGCACGGCGATTCCGGCGCCGACGGTGACGGCGGTGAGGATGACGATGGACACCAGCGGCGCCGGCACCGCGGTGGTGATCTTCGGGAAGAACACCATCAGCGCGAGTCCGCCGGCGATGAGCGGGTAGACCGGCCACGGCACGTGTGCCATCTCCGGGACCTGGGCCATGAAGATCAGGATCGCGAGGGCGTTGACGAAGCCGACCATCACCGACCGGGGCACGAATCGCATCAGCTTCGCCACCCCGAGCGCGCCGAGCGCGATCTGGAAGGCGCCGGCGAGGATGACACAGGCGACCAGGTAGCCGAGGCCGTGCTCGCGGTTCAGCGGCCCGATCACCAGGGCCACCGCGCCGGTCGCGGCGGAGATCATTGCGCGCCGACCGCCGACGAGCGAGATGGTCACCGCCATGGTGAACGAGGCGAACAGGCCGATCTTCGGGTCGACCCCGGCGATGACCGAGAACGAGATCGCCTCGGGGATCAACGCGAGGGCGACCATCAGGCCGGCCAGGACCTCGGTGCGCCAGACCTTGGGGTCGGACAGCCAGTCGGGCTTGAGAGCGCGCAGGTGCGCGGCCGGGGACACGGCGGGAGAGGGCAAGGAGGGAACCTGTCGTGCTCGGGCACGCCCTGCCGGTACACCGGGCGCGCGGGGGAAGGGTGCGAGGTGCGGACGGCACCCCGCGGGCGGACCGAGATGTGCCGGCCCCAAGTATGGGAGGAGCGGCCACCGGCCGAGTCGACAGCGCGGCCCAGCGTTCGTCCCTGGCGGCGGTGGGTCACGGCGGGCAGGCGGCGGCGCCGGGCGTCATGGGCTCGCGCACGCGTATCTCCTGCGAGAATCGGATCTCCGCCGGGGGCGGCACCGGCCCCGGTACGGCAACGGCGGGCAGCGAGGGCCGCCTCGGCCACAGCAACTCTACCCTAACGTTAGGGTAGAGAGTGGAGGTTGCCCGCTGCGGCGACATCCGCCAGGAACGGGACGGACTGGAGCGACCGGGCGTGAACGGCGAGCACATGCAGATCGGCGAAGTCGCCGCACGGACCGAGCTGTCCCTGCGCACCATCCGCCACTACGAGGAGACCGGACTCGTCGTCCCCTCCGCTCGTTCCCAGGGCGGGTTCCGCCTCTACACCGAGAACGATGTCGCCCGCCTCATGGTCATCCGCCGCATGAAGCCCCTCGGCTTCACCCTCGACCAGATGCGTGACCTGCTCGACGTGACCGACCGGCTCGACGCCGGTGACGACCTGGGCCCCCACGACCGCGAAGCCCTGCTGGAGCGCATCCGCAGGTACGAGCATGCCGCCGCCGAGCAGATCGACAAGCTCCGTACCCAGCTCGCGCGAGCGGAGGACTTCGCCGCGGCCCTGCGTGTCCGCCTCCAGGGATCCGGTACGCGAACGCCCACTCGCATGTGAAACCGGGCCGGCGACACCCCGCCGAACACACGCCCGTCTTGTCACCGGGCCGCCATCGCGCTGGGCATCCGTGACTCGCAACGCGCCGGCGGCGCGGGAGCGGTGCGGTCATGGGGCGGCACGGGAGGCTGTGCGAAGGAAACGGATCGCAAGGGCCCCGGAGCACAGGGTGGTTGCCGCGTAGAGCAGGCTTGCGGCTCGGGGCCACGGTGCGGCGAACTGCTCCGCCCAAGTGGCGAGCGCGGCAAGGGCCTGCACGAGGGTCGGGCCGCTCCCCTGAAGGAGTCCCTGGCAGGCGTTGCCGTTCGTCGCCCGAGCCTTCGCGACCGCCAGGGCTGCCAGGACGGCGGCGGTTGTTCCGGCCCACCACCGCGCCCCGACTGGCGCAGACTGTCCTGCGGCGATCGGCGCGATCAAGGCCAGGAGGACGGGTACCAGTAACGCGTGGGTGGCGGCCAGCAAGTGCAGGGTCGGCCGGCAGCGGCTCATGGGGTCGGATGACCACCAGACGGTGGTCGCCGGGCCCGCGACACCGATCAGCACCACGATCACGTAGCCCAGGAGCAGCGTGCCGGAGGCGGCCGGGGGGGGGGGGGGGGGGGGGGGGGGGGGGGGGGGGGGGGGGGAGGGGGGGGGGGGGGGGGGGGGGGGGGGGGTGTGGTTGAGTGTTTTTTTTTGTCTTTTC